>NZ_ARZX01000015.1:0-101130 GCF_000568425.1 Cellulophaga geojensis KL-A | reverse complement strand
CTTTAAGCCAAGGAAAACTGCTCTCTGCTGCCTGTGATGAATTTGCTGTTAATACAATTTCATCTAAAACAATGGCCGCATATTGTTGTGACACTACAGTTTTAAATACTGGCAACTTTACAAAAGGTAAAAATAAAGACACTAAAAACGTACCTATTAAATACACACGGTTGCTTTGAAAAAAAGTCTCCTTTTTTAAAAACAAATCATAAATTGCCAAAAACAACAACTGAAATGTGATTACTAAAACTATATACTGTACCATAACTATTCTTTTTTATCGTCCTCTTTAATATCTTCTAAAATAGATTCCAATTCAGATAAACTCATATCGTTCTTTTTCATAAAAAAAGAAACCATACTTTTAAATGAACCTTGAAAATATCCTTCCATTAATTTATTTATAGACTGATTGCTATAATCTGCTTTTTTTATCAACGGAAAATACAGGTATCCTCTTCCTAATTTTTCGTGGCCAACAAAGCCTTTATTTTCTAAAATACGTACAATAGTAGATACTGTATTATAGGCTGGTTTTGGTGTTGGCAATTTTTCTATAACAGCTGCTACAGTTGTTTTTTCTAACTCCCATAGCACTTGCATAATTTCTTCCTCTGCCTTTGTTAATTGCTTCATTCTCTTTTATTTTATATATATTCTAGAATATTTTGAATATTAAATTAGTACTATTTATCTTATATTCTTCTGCTAATATAACTAATATTTTAGTTTAAACTAATTTTTTAGGTAAAAAATTTGTAACAAATTGTTGTTATCTTCGTCAAACAAGTAAACTATTGTATGGATATAGCGCTTTTAATAATTGGTTTTGTTCTAATACTAACTGGTATTATAGGGAGTTTTTTACCAGTATTACCTGGGCCTCCAATTAGTTGGTTGGGTCTATTAGTACTTTATTTAACCAAAGCTATACCTAACGATTGGGTTTTTCTTGGTATAACTTTAGCAGTAGCTCTAATAGTTTTTGCATTAGATTATATTATTCCTGCAATTGGAACTAAAAAATTTGGAGGCACAAAAGCTGGTATGATAGGTACAACTATTGGCCTATTAGTAGCTGTATTTTTTCCTGTTCTTGGAGTATTTGGAATTGTAGTTTGGCCTTTTGTTGGTGCTTTAGTAGGTGAGCTTTTAAATAAAGCCGACCAAAAAACAGCTTTAAAAGCTGCTTTTGGTTCCTTTATTGGTTTTTTAACAGGTACTTTTTTAAAATTTATTGTTGCTATAGTATACCTTGGTTTATTTGTATCTAAAGTATGGGAATATAGTGAAGCGTTGTTTCCGTTTTTTTATAATTAAAACCACAAGTATGAGAAAAATACTATCAGCCATTCTACTACTTTCCTTTTTAATTTCTTGTGGACAAAAAAAGGTTAGCACCCAAACTGCAACTAATATAGATACGGTACGTATTAAAAATGACTTGCTAAAAATTACAAAAACACAAAATAGCCGGAATTATAAAAATATAAAAACTCTTAACTCAATTGCTAGCTACATTAAAGTGGAACTTGCTAAGGTGTGCGACACTACTGCTTACCAAGAATATAAGGTTGAGAATGAAACTTATAAAAATGTCCTTGGCTCTATTGGCACAGAATATAAAGAACGGTTAATTATTGGTGCCCACTATGATGTATACGGCGATCAAGAAGGTGCAGATGATAATGCAAGTGGTGTTGCAGGATTATTAGAATTAGCACGTTTATTAGCCAAAGAGAAACTTGATTATAGAATAGATTTTGTTGCCTATACTTTAGAAGAACCTCCTTTTTTTAGAACTGAGAAAATGGGAAGTTATGTGCATGCTAATTACTTAAAGGAAAACAACATAACCGTAAAAGGTATGATTTGCTTAGAAATGATTGGTTATTATAAGGACGAACCCAATACACAAACCTACCCAATTAAAGAGATGAGCACCATTTACGGCAATCGTGCTAATTTTATAACTGTTGTTCAAAATGAAAAAAGCGGCAATTTTGGTGCTGAAATTGAAAACTTAATGAAGAAACAGAAACTTATACCTACTGTATCTTTTAAAGGCTCTTCTCTTGTTACTGGCGTGGATTTTTCAGATCATTTAAACTACTGGAATTTAAATTACCCAGCAGTTATGATCACCAATACCTCTTTTTACCGCAACAAGAATTATCACACAAATAAGGATTCTCTTGAAACATTAAACATAAACAAGATGAGTGCGGTTATTCAGCAACTCTACTTTACTATTAAGGAACTCTAATAGTTAAAGCCAAGTTGTTTTATCTTCAACAGCACCTCTAGTTGCTTCCGGAAGTTCATCATCTGTGTACCCCATATAAAAGAAACCTAAACAAACTTCTCCTTCTTCCATTGCAAAAAAATCGCCCATATGTTTTATTAAGCCAGGAGAACTCCAATAACTACCTATACCTAAATCTGTGCACATAAGCCACATATTTTGTACTGCC
This sequence comes from Cellulophaga geojensis KL-A, assembly GCF_000568425.1. Lineage (NCBI taxonomy): Bacteria > Pseudomonadati > Bacteroidota > Flavobacteriia > Flavobacteriales > Flavobacteriaceae > Cellulophaga > Cellulophaga geojensis. The sequence goes on along the minus strand of NZ_ARZX01000015.1, from coordinate 98,656 downwards.
ATTGCCGTTGCCGCAACTTCTTCCCATTCTGGCACAGACTCATTAGGGTCTCTCTGCATACAAATAGCTATTATTGCTCCTGCCTTTTGCGGATTGTTTATTAGTTTTTCTACCTTAAATTTCTTTGGATTTGGGTCGTTTTCCATATATTTTAAAGACAAAAACATTCCTAGTTTTGCTCTAGTTTCTCCTTGTATTACTTTAAAACGCCAAGGTTCAGTTTTTTTGTGAGATGGTGCCCAATTACCTGCCTCCAAAACCTTTTCAATTAATTCTTTAGCTATTGGTTTGCTATTGTATTGCGCAGGAAACACAGATCTCCTCTTCTTTATTATATCAAAAATCATAATTCAATTTTAAGTTTTACAAAGATATAGCTTATGGTAATGTACGTTTTAAAAGTATTTGTTAATTGTTTAGTGTTATTTTTCATCACCCAACAACAACTGCATACAATGTTTTAAAACCGGGTTTCTATTGTCTTCTTTCCAAATAACAGACAATACGGCTCGCTGCGGTATTTTTTTTAGTTCTATAAATTTTACATTCATGTTAAAACCTTGTTGCAAAGATGTAGGTACAATGGCAACTCCCAAATTGTTTTCTACCAATGTAAAAATAGTTTGCGCATGTACAGACTTATGAGAAACCTTTGGAGTAAAACCAGCATCTTCACAAATACTCATTACCGTATCATAATACAGCGGACTATAATCTTGTGAAAACAGAATAAAATTTTCTCCTTTAAACTGTTCCATTCCATTAAATTTAGTTTCTGTTATTTTATAGTTTGCTGGTACAACCACAGAAAATGTATCATTAAATACTGGTTTAATACACAAACCCTTTGGTACCCTAACCATACGCACAAAACCAATATCTAAACCATCTTTTAAAACAGCATTTAACTGTGCATTGTTAGAGAGTTCTTCTAAACTTGTATTAATTTCTGGGAAAGCATCTTTCAGCTTTAATAACAAATCCGGAATTACGGTTTGCATTGCAGAACCCAAAAAACCTATGTTAAGCTCACCAAACTTACCCTGACTTACCAATTTTATATGTCGTTTTGTTAACTCTAAATGGTTTAAAATAAACTCTATTTCATCTTTTAAGTAAACTCCAGCAGCTGTTAAGGAAACCTTTTTTTTATTTCTAATAAAAAGCTGTGTCTCTAAAATTTCTTCCATTTGCTTTATTTGTCTACTTAAACCTGGTTGCGATATAAACAAACGTTCTGCTGCTTTTCTAAAGTGTAATTCTTCTGCTACAGCTAAAAAATAATTAAAATGGCGTAACTCTATTTGATAACTCATAGTTATTAATTATTGATAAATATGATATTGGTAATCATCAAACATAATCAATAATTTTATAGTATTAAAATATATGCTATGCGTAACGCACCTAAGACCTTTAATTTTGGAGAAGATCATTTAACGGCTGGTATTGCTCTTTCAATTGCAAGAGGCAAAACCAAAGGGTTAATTTCAGATTTTTCTCGCATAAAAATAAGAAACAGCAGTAAAACTGTTGCTAATATTGTAAAAAAAGGAGATCCTGTTTATGGTATAAACACCGGGTTTGGACCTTTATGTACTACTAAAATATCTAAAGAAGAAACAAAAATATTACAAAGTAACATTTTAAAAAGTCATAGTGTTGGTGTTGGCGAACCAATAGATAAAGAGATTGCTAAACTTATGCTTATCTTAAAAATGAATAGTCTTGCACAAGGATATTCTGGTATTGCAGAAGCAACTTTAGACCGTATTTTATGGCATATAAATACTGATGCTATTCCTGTTGTGCCGGCTCAAGGTTCTGTTGGCGCATCTGGTGATTTGGCTCCGCTTTCTCATTTGTTTTTACCATTAATTGGTTTGGGTAAGGTTAATTATATGGGTGAGATTATGGAAACCTCATCTTTGTTTGATAAAACAGAAATGCAAAGCATAAACTTAGGTCCTAAAGAAGGTTTAGCGCTAATTAACGGCACACAGTTTATTGCTGCACACGCTGTAAAAGTGGTAGAAAAATTGCAAAGTTGCCTTGCACAAGCAGATATTATTGGTGCAATGATGATTGAAGGCTTGCAAGGTTCTATTAAACCATTTTATAATGAACTGCACGCATTACGCCCTTTTAAAGGCAATATGTATGTTGCAAAAAAAGTAAAACGCTTGCTTAAAGGATCTGAGATAATGGAAGATCATGCAAATTGCAATAGGGTACAAGATCCTTATTCTTTGCGTTGTATTCCGCAAGTTCACGGTGCATCTAGAAATGCGTGGTTGCATTTAAAAGAATTGTTAGAAATTGAGTTAAATTCGGTTACAGATAATCCTATTATTATAGATGAAGAACTAACAATTAGTGGTGGTAGTTTTCACGGTCAGCCTTTAGCTATGGCATTAGATTATGCATGTTTAGCTGCGTCTGAGGTTGGTAACATATCTGACCGAAGAATATACTTAGCCTTAGAAGGTAATAGCCCTGGAGTGCCTAAATTATTAATGAATGAAACCGGAATTAACTCTGGTTATATGATATTGCAATACACTACTGCTGCCTTAGCTAGTGAAAATAAAGGTCTTTGTTTTCCTTCTAGTGCAGATAGTATACCAACGTCTTTAGGACAAGAAGACCACGTAAGTATGGGATCTATTGGAGGACGCAAAGCACTACAAGTTATTGGTAATGTAGAAAAAATATTAGCTATAGAAATGCTAACTGCTGCACAAGCTTTTGAATTTAGAAAACCACTTAAATCGGGCTTATTTTTAGAAGTAGTACATAAAAAAATTAGAGAAAAAGTTGCCTTTGCAGATAAAGATCGTGTGTTTGCTACCGATATTGAAGCAGGAATAGAAATGATACAAAACCAAACCATTTTAAATGCTATTGAAGAGGTAAAAGAACGAGAAAATTTAGAAATGGAAATTCCGTTTGCAGATGAATTTGAAATCTACTAATATGAAACAAAAACTTATAGGTCCGTTTACACAACTATTACCAATGACAGGCATTGCCGTTAAAGGTGCCGTTAAGGATGAAGAACTTGTAGTTATAGAAAATGGCGGCATTATAGTTGAAAATAATACTATAATAGCTGTTGACACATACAAAGAGTTATTAAAACAAATAGACATTAAAAATACCTTGTTAGAAGAAGTAATAAGTGATAGTGTTTGCTTCCCTGGTTTTATAGATTCTCATACACATATTTGTTTTGGTGGCACCAGAGCTAATGATTATGCTATGCGTAATGCCGGCAAAACTTATTTAGAAATTTCTAAAGCTGGTGGTGGCATTTGGGACACAGTAACACAAACCAGAAAAGCTAGTATTTTAGAATTAGAAGATGGCATTACTAAAAGAGCTAACAAACATTTAAAAAATGGCGTTACTACTATAGAGGTTAAAAGTGGCTACGGTTTATCGGTTTATGAAGAACTTAAAATGCTACGCGCTATAAAAAATGTAGATAACAGAATTAAAGCAGATTTAATCTCTACTTGCTTGGCTGCACATATGCACCCTAAAGATTACTCTGGTACGGCAAGTGAGTATTTAGAAGAAATAAGCATCTCCCTTTTCCCCCTTTTAAAAGAAGAACGTTTAACAACCAGAATTGATGCTTTTATTGAAGAAGGTGCTTTTACAGCAGAAGTAATTGCACCTTACTTTAAAAAGGCAAAGGAAATGGGCTTTACAATAACGGTACATGCAGATCAGTTTTCTACAAGTGGTAGCAAAGTGGCTGTAGATTTTAATGCTATAAGTGCAGACCATTTAGAAGCAAGTACTACAGAAGAAATAAATATTTTAGCAAAAAGCAATGTTATTGCTACAGCTTTACCTGGCGCTAGTATTGGTTTAGGTTGTGCGTTTACACCTGCTCGTAAGTTATTAGATGCTGGTGGTGCAGTTGCTATTGCTAGTGACCACAATCCGGGTTCTGCTCCTATGGGAGACTTACTTACCCAAGCCTCAATCTTAGGAACTTTTCAAAAACTGAGTAATGCAGAGGTTTTATCTGGTATTACTTTTAGAGCGGCGGCGGCACTAGGCCTTAAAGATAGAGGTGTGTTAAACAGTGGGTTTATGGCAGATTTTATTGCTTTTCCAACAGCAAACTATAAAGAAATTTTATACCAACAAGGACAACTAAAACCAAATATGGTTTGGAAAAAAGGAACTAAAATAGCTTAAAAAAATAACGAATTCAGCTTCATTATAACATATAAAAAATGGATTTTAAATCTCAAATTCTGCAAGGTATTCCATCTCTATTACCTCCAAAAAAAAATTACACCACAAATGCTAATCACGCTCCAAAAAGAAAAGACATTCTTTCTTTAGACGAAAAAAAATTGGCTCTAAAAAATGCCTTGCGTTATTTTCCTGTTGCTTGGCACGCAGAATTATCAAAAGAGTTTGCTAATGAACTACTAAGTTATGGACGTATTTATATGTTTAGGTTTAAGCCCAAATATGATATTTATGCCAGACCAATATCAGAATATCCAGCAAAAACACCACAAGCTGCTGCATTGCAATTAATGATTATGAATAACTTAGACCCTGCAGTTGCACAACATCCAGAGGAACTTATTACCTATGGTGGTAATGGTGCTGTTTTTCAGAATTGGGCGCAATACTTGTTAACTATGCAATATTTAGCAACAATGACAGAAGAACAAACTCTGCATATCTATTCTGGTCATCCAATGGGACTTTTTCCTTCTACCAAAGATGCACCTAGAGTTGTTGTTACTAATGGTATGATGATTCCTAACTATTCTAAGCCAGATGATTGGGAAAAATACAATGCACTTGGGGTTACCCAGTACGGACAAATGACTGCTGGTTCTTATATGTACATTGGCCCACAAGGTATTGTACACGGAACCACAATTACAGTTATGAATGCCTTTAGAAAAGTACTGCAACCTAATGAAACACCTTCTGGAAAAATATTTTTAACTGCTGGTTTGGGTGGTATGAGTGGAGCACAACCAAAAGCTGGTAATATAGCTGGTTGCATTACTATTTGTGCAGAAGTTAATGCTGCAGCTGCCACCAAAAGACATACACAAGGCTGGGTAGACGTTTTAATTGACTCTATTGACGATTTAGTTGATAGAACTAAAAAAGCACAAGAGAATAAAGAGGTTGTTTCTATTGCTTACATTGGAAATATTGTAGAAGTTTGGGAACGTTTTTATGATGAAAATATTTTTATTCATTTAGGGTCAGATCAAACATCTTTACACAACCCTTGGGCAGGTGGTTATTACCCTGCAGGTATTTCTTTTGAAGAATCTAATGAGTTAATGAGTACCAATCCTGATGCTTTTAAGCAAAAAGTACAAGAATCTTTAAAAAGACAGGTAGCTGCAATTAATAAGCATACAGCAAATGGCACTTACTTTTTTGATTATGGCAATGCCTTTTTACTTGAAGCATCGCGTGCAGGCGGCGATGTTATGGCAGAAAACAATATAGATTTTAAGTACCCATCTTATGTACAAGATATATTAGGACCTATGTGTTTTGATTATGGTTTTGGTCCTTTTCGCTGGGTATGTTCTTCTGGTAAACCTGAAGATTTACAAAAAACAGATGCTATTGCTTTAAAAGTAATGGAAGAAATTAAGGCTACTGCTCCAGAAGAAATTCAGCAACAAATGCAAGATAATATTACTTGGATTAGAGAAGCTGAACAAAACAAGCTGGTTGTTGGCTCACAAGCGCGTATTTTATATGCAGACGCAGAAGGTAGAGCTAAAATTGCAGAAGCTTTTAATAAAGCTATAAAAACAGGAGAACTTTCTGCCCCTGTAGTTTTAGGTAGAGACCACCATGATGTTAGTGGTACAGATTCTCCGTTTAGAGAAACCAGTAATATTTATGATGGCAGTAAATTTACCGCAGATATGGCCATACATAATGTAATTGGAGACAGTTTTAGAGGTGCCACTTGGGTATCTATACATAACGGTGGCGGTGTTGGCTGGGGAGAAGTTATTAATGGCGGTTTTGGCATGGTGTTAGATGGTTCTACAGAGGCTTCAAAAAAGTTGAAAAATATGCTTTTTTACGATGTTAATAACGGAATATCTAGACGTAGTTGGGCACGTAACAAAGAGGCTATTTTTGCCATAGAACGAGAGATGAAAAGAACACCAGAACTAAAAGTTACTGTTCCTAATTTGGTTGAAGAGCATTTATTAGATAATTTATTTGCGTAGCCGTAGAATTACAATTAATTTTAAAACATTAAAAAATAACTATACCCCTTATGTTCTGTTATAAAAATAATTAATAGAACAATAGATAATAGGTATAGTTCGTTGTTAAGGAAATAGGAATTTATTTGACTAACTTTGTATAATATTAAAAAATAAAATTATGGCATTAGAAATAACAGACGCAACTTTTGACGAAGTTGTTTTAAAAAGTGACAAACCAGTTGTTGTAGATTTTTGGGCAGCTTGGTGTGGTCCATGTAGAATGGTTGGTCCTATTATTGACGAAGTTAGTTCTGAGTACGAAGGAAAAGCTGTTGTTGGTAAAGTAGATGTAGATGCAAACCAAGAATTTGCAGCTAAATATGGTGTACGTAATATACCAACAGTATTAGTATTTAAAGGTGGTGAAATGGTTAGCAGACAAGTTGGCGTTTCTCCTAAACAAGTTTACACAGACGCAATAGACGCTTTATTATAGTCTATAAGCATATAATTATAAAAAAGGGTTTGGCGTTTGTCAAACCCTTTTTTATTTTTACTACTTACCTTTTTTTATTTATGAAAAAAATTACGCTCCTTACACTACTAGCCTTAACCTTAATTGGTTGTCCTCAAAAAAAAGAAATTAAACCTTTACAAGTTGAAAAAGGAATTTCTTTAGACCTTGCAAATTATAGAAAAGAACAAATTAAGAACTTGCATTATGCGCTAAATTTTTCTATTCCTAAAAGTCAAGAAGATCCAATACCTGCTACATTAGTACTTGCTGCAAAGATTACCGACCTGCAATATGATCTAATTTTAGATTTTAATGAAAATAAAGATCATTTAAAAACACTTAGCGTAAATGGTAAAAGCACTCCAATTAACCATACCAACGAGCATTTAATTATAGATAAAAATGCATTAGTAATAGGAGAAAATAAAATTGAAATTTCTTTTAACGCAGGTGAGTTATCACTTAACAGAAACAAAGAGTTTTTATATACGTTATTAGTGCCAGACAGGGCTAGCACACTGTTTCCGTGTTTAGACCAACCTAACTTAAAAGCAACTTACGACTTAACCATTACTGCTCCTAAAGATTGGAAAGTGCTTTGCGGTGGTACAGAAAAAGAACAAATAGAAAAAGAAGAGTACACTACCCATATTTTTAATACCACTGATAAAATGAGTACTTACTTGTTTTCATTTGTTGCAGGTAAATTTACTGAAGAAGCTAAAAACCCTGGTGCTTTTGATATGCGCTTTTTATATAGAGAAAATAATAAAGAAAAAATTGCAGAGAGTACAAATGAGGTTTTTAACATTCACCAACAGTCTTTAGATTTTTTAATAGATTATACCAACTATGATTTTCCTTTTCAGAAAATGGACTTTGCTAGTATTCCTCCTTTTCAATATGGTGGTATGGAGCACGTAGGTGCTATACAATATAGAGAGTCGTCTTTATTTTTAGATAAGAATGCTACGCAGAACCAAAAGTTATCTCGTGCTAAATTAATAGCACATGAAACATCACATATGTGGTTTGGAGATTTGGTTACTATGCAATGGTTTGATGATGTTTGGCTAAAAGAAGTGTTTGCCAACTTTATGGCAGATAAGATTATGAATCCGCTTTTTCCAGATATAGATCATCAATTAAAATTTATGATGACACACTACCCTAGTGCATATTCTGAAGATCGTACTAAAGGCACAAATCCTATTAAGCAACATTTGGGCAATTTAAAAAATGCAGGCTCTTTATATGGTCGTATTATTTACAACAAAGCACCAATAATGATGCAGCAATTAGAAGCCGTATTAGGAAAAGATGCTTTTAAAGAGGGAATGCAAGAGTATATAAAAACGTATGCCAATGACAATGCAGATTGGGACGACTTGGTTTCTATTTTAGATAAAAAATCTGACGTAGATATTAAACAATGGTCTAATGTGTGGGTAAACCAACCTGGAAGACCAGTTTTTACAGATAATATTACCTACAAGGATAACAAAATAATCAATTTTACAATTACGCAAAAGGCAGAAGATGGTACAGATAAAATATGGCCACAATCTTTTGCTATACAACTTGTGTATAAAGACAGTGTAAAAACTATAAATGCAGCAATAAATAGTAAAAACCTTCAACTAAAAGAAACTATAGGACTTGCAAAGCCCGAGCAAATTATATACAACGCTAACGGTTTTGGATATGGAGTTTTTCCGGTTAATGTTGCTCATATTTCTAAAATAAAAGAAATTAAAGATGCTACCGCTCGTGGTTACAGCTATATAAATTTATATGAAGTGTTTTTAAATAATAAGGTACCAGCTTTAGATGCTTTTAATATATTTTTAAACGGAGTAGCATCAGAAAAAAATGAGCTTGTTTCAAATTATATTACAGGAAGAACCAGAGATATTTACTGGAAATTTTTATCAGAAAAACATAAAGAAAAAATTCAGACTACAACAGAAAATAAGTTGTTTGCATTATTAAACAGCTCTAAACCAAAGGCTTTCAAAAAAGATATATTTAATCTGTATAAATCGCTTGCCATATCTTCTAAAGCATTAGAAAATTTACACGCTATTTGGACAAAAGAATTGAGTATACCACAATTATTTTTAAATGAGGATGATTACACTAGTCTTGCAAGCGAATTATCTTTAAAAAAGCACCCAAAGGCTACAGAAATTATAAAAGAACAAGAAAAGCGTATTAGCAACCCAGATAAACTTGCCAAATTTATATGGCTACAACCATCTATAAGTAACAATGTAAAGCAAAGAGATGCTTTTATGGTTTCTTTATTTGATGCCAAAAACAGAGAAAAAGAATCTTGGGTTACAACAGCACTAAGCTACATTCACCATCCGCTACGCCAAAATGAAAGTAAAAAGCATTTGACAAAATGTTTACAAAAGTTAGAAGAGGTGCAACTTACAGGAGATATATTTTTTCCAAAAAACTGGTTGGCAAGTTGTATTGGTAAATACAGCTCTAAAGATGCTTACCAAATACGTGAAGATTTTTTAAGCAAAAATCCTAACTTTAACCCTATTCTACTAAAAAAACTATTGCAAACTACAGATGATTTAGAAAGAGCGCAAACCATAAAAAAGTAAATTATGAACCTAAAGGACAATTTAAATGCGCAACCACTGCTAAACCTAGAGTTACTAGCAAAACAGGTCGTAGAGGGTTTTATTAGCGGAATACATAAAAGTCCGTTTCATGGGTTTTCTGCCGAGTTTGCAGAGCACAAAATTTACAACAAAGGAGAAAGTACCAAGCATATAGACTGGAAACTTTTTGCAAAAACAGATAAGTTATACACTAAAAGATATGAGGAAGAAACCAATTTAAGGTGTCATATGATCTTAGACAACTCTGCCTCTATGTATTATCCTGAAACAAAAAAACTAGATGTAAATAACCTAAATAAAATAGGGTTTGGCGTTTTAGCCATTGCCGGTTTAATGAATATTTTAAAAAAACAGAGAGATGCTGTTGGTTTAAGTATTTATTCTGATGCTTACAACTATTATGTATCAGAAAAAAGTAGTGAACGCCACCACCAAATGTTGTTGGCAAAGCTTACAGAAGTGGTAACAGATAAAAATCCGGCTCAAAAAACAAAAACATATACCTATTTACACCAGATAGCCGAAAAAATGCACAGGCGTAGTTTGGTTTTTCTTTTTACTGATATGTTTCAGACCGAAGAAGAGGACATAAAATTGTTTGAAGCATTACAACATTTAAAATATAATAAACATGAAGTTGTACTTTTTCATCTCCTTGATAAAGAAAAAGAACATTTTTTTAATTTTGATGATGCACCAAAGCGTTTTGTAGATGTAGAGACCAAACAAGAGATAGATTTGTATGCTGAAAACGTAAAAGAAGCTTACCAAAAAGAGCTAACTAATTACTTATCAGACATTAAATTAAAATGCGCACAATACAAGATAAAATATGTTGGCGTAGATATTGCTAAAAATTTTGCTTCGGTTTTTAACACGTATATGGTGGAGCGACAAAAATTTTAATTTTTTTTGAAAATTTCTTCAAAAAAGTTTTGCTGAATTAAATAACCTCTGTATATTTGCAACCGCTAAACGCCACGGTCTGGTAGTTCAGTTGGTTAGAATACCTGCCTGTCACGCAGGGGGTCGCGGGTTCGAGTCCCGTCCAGACCGCAAAAACCTTCAACATTTGTTGAAGGTTTTTTTGGTTTTATACCTTTTTTAAGGTGAAAAAAATCAGATCATCTTATAAAAGTTTTTAGCTCTAATTCTGTTTTTTATCAAAATCACTCGCCAAAACATCTCTCCTAAATTAAACTTTATTTTAATCATTTATATTTGTGACTTCATCAGTTTAAAGAAAAACTCTAATTTTAGACTTTAAAAAAAGATAGACATATATGGCATCAGGTTTTTTTGCATTATTAGATGATATAGCAGCGCTTATGGATGACGTTGCTGTAATGAGTAAAGTTGCTGCTAAAAAGACAGCAGGTATACTTGGAGACGATTTAGCGGTGAATGCAGAAAAGGCTTCAGGGTTTATATCAGACAGAGAATTACCTGTACTTTGGGCAATTACAAAAGGATCGTTTTTAAATAAACTTATAATACTTCCCTTTGCGTTTTTATTAAGTGCTTTTATACCAATTGCGGTAACCATTATACTTGTTTTAGGCGGATTGTATTTGGCTTATGAAGGTGCAGAAAAAATTTATGAGTTTTTAGCCGGTCATAAACACGAGAGTAATGAGCTTTTAGATGAAGACATTACTATTGAAGAACTACAAAAACTTGAAAAAGGACGTATTAAATCGGCCATATTTACAGATTTCATCCTTTCTGTAGAAATTGTAATTATTGCATTAGGTACAGTTACAGATCAGCCAATTTCTACACAAATAATGGTGGTAACAGTAATTGCCATTATTGCCACTGTTGGTGTTTATGGTATAGTTGCACTAATTGTTAGAATGGATGAATTTGGTTTAAAACTAATTAACCTAAACGAACAAGACAATAGCTTTTCTGACAAAGTAGGCAGACTGCTAGTAAACGCTTTACCTTGGGTAATTAAATTTTTAGCCGTTGTAGGCACACTAGCACTACTTTCTGTTGCTGGTGGCGTATTTGCACACAACATAGACTTTTTACACCACTTAATTGAAGATGTTCCGTTACCAGCTATGCTAAAAGAATTTTTATTAGGACTAGTAATTGGACTCTTAACTTTACCTATTATTGGCTTGTTTAAAAAGCTTTTTGGCAAAAAGAAAGATAAACATTAAACATAATATTTATACAAAACAAAAAACCTTCAGTTAACTGAAGGTTTTTGTTTTTTAAGCTTGTAGCTATTTAATGCAGTAAGTAAACTTTTAACAATACTGCAGGCTCATTAAACTTGTTAGATATACCATGTGCAACGGTACCATCAAAAAATAATAAATCTCCTTGGTCTAATGTTACCTCGTTGCCTTTTAGTGTATAAGTTGGCGAACCACTTAACACATAAACAAGTTCATTTGCATTGGTAGAAATAGGTTTTCTAACCGCTAATGGTAGTACAGTTATTAAATATACACGTATACTTTCTCCTTTAGAAGTATTAGATAATAAATGTGTATACTCTAATTGTTCAGAGTCTTCTCGGTCTTCTCTGGTTCCTGTACCCTTTTTAATAAGAATATAATCTCCATCAATACTAGAAGAAAGTTCTAATTCAGACAACTCTATCTGCAAGGTTTGCATAATTTTAAGCAAAACCGGTAAAGAGGGAGTTGTTCTAAGGTTCTCAATCTTTGAAATTAACCCTGCGCTTACGCCCGTTCTTTTGGCGACTTGCTGTAGGGTTAAGTTTCTCTTTTGGCGAGCCAGCTTTAGCTGTCTGCCAATGTTTATCAAAATGTCATCCATAAATAATTGGTTAGTGTAATAGTATGACTATCTACAGTTTATGTACCTCAAAAATAAGAATTATTTATTTATAGTATTAGTATTACAGCTAGGGTTTTATTTAACAAAATAAAAACAGTCTACAAACTAACCTTCTCTAAAATACCGTCTTTTAAACTTAAAATACTAGTTGCTAGTTTTTTAGCTTCACTTTCTGAGTGTGATATATGAACAATTACAAGTTGTAACTTTTGCGCTAAATTTTGGAGTAATAGTATAATTTCTGACTTTGTAGCTTGGTCTAATGCACTTAAAGGCTCGTCTAAACACAAAATTTGAGGATAAAAACTTAAAGCCCTACCAAGTGCCACACGTTGTTTTTCTCCTCCACTTAAGTTATCTACGCTTCTGTTTAGTAGTTGTTCTACTCCTAATAAAACAGCTAACTCTTGCACTCTTTCTTCAATTTTTAATTTAGGCCATTTTCTTATTTTTAGTGCAAAGCCTATATTTTCTGCTACTGTCATTGTAGAAAATAAAGCTCCGTCTTGCGGCACGTATCCTATTTGCCTTTGACCAGGAACTAGGTTTGTTATATTATTAGAGTGCAGTAATACTTGTCCTTTTTTTACTTTTCGCAATCCACAAATAGCCTCTATAAGTGTTGTTTTACCACTACCTGTTTTACCCATTAGCACCAAATACTCACCTTTATCAACTTTAAAATTAATATTAGACAAGCTAAAAGCACCTTGTTCTATTTCTAAATCTACACATTGTAACATAGGCTAAAAAGTATGTTTTTTAGTTCCATATATTCTAACTAACAGCAACACCAAAAAACCAGATGCTATCATTATTAAAGACACAGCTACAGCTGCTTCTATATTCCCTACAGACATTTCTAAAAACACTGTGGTTGGCAACACCTCTGTTCGCATTCTTGTAGCACCTGCAAAAATTAAAATAGGGCCAAATTCTCCCAAAGCTCTTGCCCACGCTAAAGAAGCTGCAGTTAAAATTCCGCTTTTAGCTTGTGGTAGTAAAATATAAAAAAAAGACTGTCTCTGGTTACAGCCCAAAGTTAATGCAACCTGTTCTTGTCTATTATTAATTTGCGAAAACGTAACATACATTGTACGTACAGCAAAGGCACAAGCAACCATAAACTGTGCTATTACAACACTGTACACTGTATAGGTAATTCTTAAATGACTCTCTATAAACTGCCCCAACGTTGTCTGAAAAAGTAATAGCAAACTTAAACCAACTACTAGTGGTGGCAACACTATAGGTATATCTAAAATAGCATCAATAATTTTTTTAAATTTAAAGTTATAACGCGCCATAAAATAGCCAATTGGTATAGCCACTATAACGCTTAACAACATTGTAATTGTGCTGCTCACCAAACTTAATTTTATAGCATACTGTATTTCCTTACTAGCTAAAGCCTTAAAAATATGATCTGGTGTGGTATAAAAAAAATCGGCCAACACCATTGCTAATATTAAAACTATATATGTAGACGCCACAATGCCCATTACCAAATAAAATGGTACGTTAGACCTAACCTTATGCTGTTTTATATGTTGCTCTTCTTTTTTGATAACTACGTATTATATTAGTACATTTTATACCCTAATTTTTTAAACACACTTTTACTTTTTGCATTCTGTAATAAAAATTCTGTAAACTTTAATGCCTCAGTTTGTTGCTTAGACCATTTTAAAACTCCAATTACTGCGTGCTCTTTATGCTGTTTAAAATTAGCTAACTCTATAGCATCTATTTCTTTGTACTGGTTAGCTGTAACATCCCAAATAACACCCGCATCTATAGTATTTAGTTTAATAGCATTAGCAACGTCAGACACTGTTGGCATTTGTACATATACGCATTTTTTAACTGCATCCCAATTACCAGATTCTTGCAGTATTTTTTTAGTTACAGTTCCTACAGATGCCGCATCTGGGTTAGCAATACCAAACCTAATACCTTTTTTACACACATCTTTAATAGTTGTTATATTTTTGGGGTTATTTGCACTAACTGCCAATACTGGAGTTATAGCAACTAATGGCTTACTTTGCTGTATTATATTGTATGCAATTGCTTGCTGCATGTAACTTGCATCTGCAGACAGGTACAAATCTCCTTGCTTGGCAACTCTAATATTAGCCAATAACGTACCAGAACCTCCATATTGCAAATCTATTTGTATACCTGTTTCTTTATAATATTCTTTTGCAACTTCTTCTAAAACAGGCTTTACTACAGCAGCACAATACACTAATAGTGTTTTTTGATTCTGCTTGTTTTTACAGCCTATCATTAAAAAAAATAAACATACAAGCACTATTACTCTTGTTGTACCAGTAAACTTCATTAGCATAAATTAAACTACTAAATTAAAAGTTTTACACTAAAACAATTGCATTTCCTGGTCTAATCTATTTTTTATTTAATTTGAAGTTTAAAAACTAAAATAACACCTTACTTTTGAGTTATAAATTTGCAAAATGGACAACTTTAAAAAACCAGATTCTTCTTTATGGCAAGGCCGAAAATCTAATGCCAATCTATATCTTCATGAAAAAGTAATTTGCGTAGATACTTTAAAACAAGAAACCACTAAAACTTTTGCTATATTAAGCTACGCTTGTGATGAAGGTGTTAAACGCAACCAAGGCAGAGTTGGCGCTGTTACTGGTCCAGAAGCTATTGTAAGGCAATTGGCTAAAATGCCAAATCATTTAAAAAAAGATACTCAGCTTTTAGATGTTGGCACTGTTTTTTGTACTGATAATGATATGGAGCAAGCACAACAAACTTTAGCTAATACGGTTACTATTTTACTAAAAAACAATACTTTTCCTATTGTTTTAGGTGGTGGCCACGATATTGCTTACGGACATTATAATGGCATTTTAAATGCGGTTGAAAAACACAAAACTATTGGTATTATTAATTTTGATGCTCATTTTGATTTAAGAGCTAATACAAATGGAAATAATTCTGGAACACCATTTTATCAAATAGCAGAAGATTGTAAAACCAACAATATTCCGTTTAATTATTTGTGTTTAGGAATTAGAGATGATGCCAATGACGCTTCTCTTTTTAAAACAGCAAAAGAACTTAAGGTAACGGTTATTAAAAATGAAGATTTTAACCTACATCAATCTATAAAAATACAAGAACAAATTTCTGCTTTTATAGCCAATGTAGATGTGGTATACACAACAGTAGATTTAGACGGTTTTTCATCTGCTTATGCAGCCGGAGTTAGTGCTGCATCTCCAATGGGCTTTTCTCCTGATATTGCATTGCAATGTTTACAAACCATTATAAAATCTGGCAAGCTCATTAGTTTAGACATTGCAGAAATGAACCCAAAATATGACCTTGACAACCAAACTGCAAAATTAGCCGCCTCTTTGGTACATACTCTTATACATACCTTATAAAAAAAGGAGGCTAATAAACCTCCTTTTTTATGTTATAATTTAAAACACATTACTCCATCCAAGATTGGTAATACGTACCATTATCTATATCTAACGCCAATTGCGTTAATTGCAAAGGCTTAAAAGTATCTATCATAACTGCTAATTCTTCAGTTTTAGATTTGCCAATACTAGCCTCGTAAGTACCTGGGTGAGGACCATGAGGTATACCAGCTGGGTGTAAAGAAATATAGCCTTTATCTATGCTTTTTCTGCTCATAAAATCGCCATCTACGTAATACAAAACCTCATCAGAATCTATATTAGAGTGGTTGTATGGTGCTGGTATAGACTCTGGGTGATAGTCGTACAACCTTGGCACAAAAGAACAAACAACAAAAGCGCTTGTTTCAAAAGTTTGGTGCACTGGTGGCGGTTGGTGCACACGCCCAGTAATTGGCTCAAAATTATGTATAGAAAATGCATACGGAAAATTGTAACCATCCCAACCAACAACATCAAACGGGTGAGATGCATATGTTAAGTGGTGTAATTGTCCTTGCTTTTTTACCTTTATTAAAAAATCACCCTTTTCATCATACGTTTGTAAGTTTTGCGGCAATTTAAAATCGCGCTCACAAAAAGGAGAATGCTCTAAATGCTGACCAAACCAATTTCTGTACCTTTTTGGTGTATATATTGGGTGGTAAGACTCTGTTACCAATAAACGGTTGTCTTCTGTATCAAACTCTATTTGGTAAATCATTCCTCTTGGAATAACAATATAATCTCCGTATTCAAAAGGGATTTCACCCAACATAGTTTTTAATGTTCCGGTTCCTTCATGAATAAACAAAAGCTCATCTGCATCTGCATTTTTATAAAAATACGTTGTTAACGACTTTTTTGGTGCAGCTAAACCAACGTGTACATCACTATTAAATAATACAGTTTTTCTACTCTCTAAATAATCATCTTCTGGTCTAATATCAAAACCTTTTAACAATCTAGATTTAATATTATGAGTCACAGCAGCTTTTGGAGACACATCTATACTTTCACCAACTTCTTTTACCATAGTTGGTCTGTGTTTATGATACATTAAGGACGACATTCCGTCAAAACCTATAGTTCCAAACAGTTGCTCGTAATGCAAAGTGCCATCTTCTTTTTTAAAGATGGTATGTCTTTTAGGCGGTATTTTACCTAATTTATGATATAACGGCATATTTCTATTGTTCTTTGTAAATAGACAATAAAAGTACAATAATTTGAACTTTATCTAAAAAATAAGCCTAAAATTATGTAATTAATAAATTGAAGAGTTTTGGATATAAAAAAAGCCTTCCAATAGGAAAGCCTTTCATTGGTTGATACCATCTAAAATGGTTTTCAACATTGCCTCAAAAAAAATTGAGACACAACACAACGCCGCAAAGATAGTAAAGCATTTTAATATTTAATACTTTAACCGTAAAATAGCGTTTTAAAAGCTAATTATGGTTGTATTTTTAAATCAAAAAAACAAAAAAGACCATACTATTTAACTAAAATACCACCCATTGCCACATTGCAAAACCTTATTTTTGTTAGACAAAATATAAAAAATGACACTACTTTTAATGGCTGCAGGTAATGGTAGCAGATACGGAAAACTTAAACAATTTGATGATCTTGGTCCCCACCACGAATTTTTAATGGAGTTTAGCATTTTTGACGCTATTAAATATGGCTTTACCCATATAGTTGCTATTACTAAAAAAGATAAGGTTGCCTTTTTACAAGAACATTTAGCCAAACGCCTACCAAGTAATGTAAAATTAGATGTTTTGGCTCAGGAAATTTCTGATGTTCCAAAAGGTACAAGTTACACTACAGAACGTTTAAAACCTTGGGGAACTGCACACGCGGTTTGGACTGCTAGAAATGTAATAACCGGTCCGTTTGCAGTATTAAATGCCGATGATTTTTATGGTAGCTTAGCTTTTAAAAATGCCGCCAAAATTATGCAGGCTAGTACTGCTAATACATACGCACTAATATCTTACACACTAAAGGATACATTGTCTACTCACGGCTCTGTTTCTAGAGGTGTTTGTAAAATTAACAATGGTATTTTAACTAAGGTTGAAGAACGTTTGAAATTAGAAAAACAAGGCGAAAAAATAGTAGATACCAATACAGGAATTGAGTTTACAGGAAACGAAGAAGTTAGTATGAATTTTTGGGTTTGTGACACATCTATTTTTTCAACTATAGAGCAAGCTTTTAAATTATTCTTGCAAGACGAAGAAAAAATTAAGTCTAGTGAAGTTTTCTTGCCTTTTATTATTCAGGAAATGATTAGTAATCAAAAATTAAATGTACCTGTAGTAAATTCTAAAAGCAATTGGTTTGGCGTTACCTATGCAGAAGACAGAGCAATGGCTGTGTCTAAACTAGCAGAAATGACTAATAACGGGGAGTACCCTTATAATTTATGGAATATAAACTAATAACTATGCCAATAGAACCTGCCAAAATATTAAGTCATTTTTCTGTTCCTAAAAAAGAGTACGTTTTTGAGCCAATTAATAATGGACTTATAAATGATACTTACTTAGTTTTAACAACCAACAAACCTGCATACATTTTACAACGTATAAACAACAATGTGTTTAAAAATGTAGCTGGCGTAATGCAAAATATAGAAACAGCACTACATGTACTTAAAAGTAAAAATTATAGTAGTGTAGCTGTAGTTAAGACTAAAAAAGACACAAGTTACCATAAAGAAAATGGCTTTTGGAGAGTACTTTCTTATATTGACAATAGCACAACTTACAACACCACCAAAAGTAATAATATTGCTTTTGAGGCTGGTAGAATTGTGGGCGAATTTCATTCGCTTTTAAGTTCTGAAGATGTTGTAAATTACCAAGATACAATTCCGGATTTTCATAATTTAATACACAGAAATAATCAGTTTTTTGATGCTTTAGAAAAGGCTAAAAAGGAACGTACAGCTGCCGCAAAAGACGCAATAGAATTTGCTGAAGAGTTGTTGCCAGATTTACTAGATTTTTGTTTTACAGAATTACCAATTAGAGTTTGCCATAACGACACCAAATTAAATAATATTTTATTTTCTAAAACTACAGATAAGGCTCTGTGTTTAATAGATTTAGATACGCTAATGAAAGGTTATTTTTATTATGATTTTGGGGATGCCGTACGCACTATTGTAAATACAGCTCCTGAGGACGAGAAAGACCTATCTAAAATAACTTTTAGTGAAGACCTTTTTACCAGCTTTGTAGACGGTTTAATCACTCATAACAGTATATTAACCAAAGAAGAAATAGCATCTTTACCACAGGGAACCGTGTTTATGCCATTTATACATGGCTTACGTGCACTTACAGATTATTTACAGAATGATGCTTACTACAAGGTTGCTTATCCTAATCAGAATTTAGATAGGTGTGTTAGTCTTTTTGAATTCTCTAAAAAAGCATTAGACAAGGTAGATTATATGAATGCTATTCTAAAGAAAAAATTTAGCCAATAAAACCAAATCTTTTTATTTTAAAAATTCAATCCGTTTCTTTGCTTAAACGCAAAATTATTTATGAGCTTTAACATTGTACTATTTGAACCAGAAATACCAAACAATACAGGTAATATTGGAAGATTAAGTCTGGCTTCTGGCTCTACATTGCATTTGGTTAAACCATTTGGTTTTGAGTTAAATGATAAAAGGGTTAAACGTGCTGGTTTGGACTATTGGCAGCATTTAGACCTAAAAATCTACGATAGTATAACTCATTTTTTTGAAGTTCATTCTGATAAAAAGTTCGCATTTTTATCTGCTAAAGCAGAAAAAAACTATTATGAAATTGATTATGAAGATAATATGTTTTTTGTGTTTGGTAAAGAATCTGTAGGCTTACCCGCATCTGTTGTAGAAAAACACAAAAATAGCCTTTACAAAATACCCCTTTTTAGCGAACATATAAGAAGTCTAAATTTGGCAAATGCAGTAAGTATTGTAATCTACGATGCAATAAAATCAAAAAAACTGTAGTTTTTATAACAAAAACAGTCAAAATATAAACTTTAATTACTTTTTATAAGTACTTTTAAAGCTTTCCATAATAAATAACCTTAACCAATAATACCTTATAAATTAAGAATGAAATCATTTACAGTACAAGAAATCAGCGAACTTTTAGGAGGAGAATTAGTAGGTAACACTACACACAAAATAGAAGGCGCAGAACAAATAGAAAAGGCTACCGAAAATCAAATTACATTTATTGGTGGCGTAAAATATGTTCGTCTTTGGAAAAATTCTAACGCAAGTGTAGCTATTGTAAATGACAATTTAAAAATAGAGCCAAGAGAAAATACTGCTCTAATAAAAGTAAAAAATGCAGACATTTCTTTAGCTAAACTTTTAGAAGCTTTTGATCCTGGAAAACCTGTTTTTGATGTAGACATACACCCAACAGCAGTTATAGATAGTACTGCTACAATTGGTGTAGGAAGTAAAATTGGAGCCGGCTGCTATATAGGTAAAAATGTTGTTTTAGGGGAAGGTGTTGTTTTATACCCAAATGTTACTGTTTTAGATGATTCTACCGTAGGCAACCAAACGGTAATGTGGTCTGGAACTGTTGTTAGAGAACGTAGCGAAATTGGTGCCCGTTGTACTTTTCATATCAACGTAAGTATTGGTGCAGATGGTTTTGGCTACAGACCAAGTGATGATGGCAGAGGTTTGGTTAAAATACCACAAATTGGTAATGTTGTTATTGGTAACGATGTTGAAATTGGAGCCAACTCTTGTGTAGACCGTGGTAAATTTAGTTCTACAGTTGTTGGTGATGGTTGTAAAATAGATAACTTAGTGCAAATTGCTCACAATTGTGTTATGGGAAGGTCTTGTATTATGGCAGGTCATAGTGGTTTAGCTGGCTCTGTTACTTTAGGAGACGGCGTTATTATTGGTGGTAGTGCATCTATAAAAGACCATACTACTATTGGTGATGGTGCTATTGTTGGCGCAGGATCTGGTGTTATGGGTAACATTGCCCCAGGCAAAACTGTTTTAGGTTATCCTGCTCAAGATTCTAGAGATATGCTAAAACAATGGGTGGTAATGAAAAAACTTAGTAGAAATTAGAAGTAATGATAAACTATAACGGTAAAATATTTAGACCGGCTAATAGTTCTAAAAATTCTGAAACCTCTAATGACACCGTTTTTACATATAAACAAAACGGTGCTATTTTAACTGCTGACTATGCAGGTGGTAACATAAAAAAAGGACACTTAATTGGCTTGGTTGATGCTACTGGCGTTATAGAAATGAGATACCACCAGGTAAATACCAACAACCAATTAATGACCGGAAAATGTACGTCTACACCAGAAATTTTGCCAAATGGAAAAATTAGATTGCATGAAAAATGGCAATGGACCTCTGGAGACAAATCTACAGGAAACTCTATTCTAGATGAAGAATAGCGTTTTTTTGTATAAAAATTCATCTAAAATAACACCTATGTATTAATTTTGCAGCGCAAAACCAATACTATTGTTTTTGCGTATGCAAAGTACAGTACCAATTGTTAGATATAATTTTAGAAAGAATGAACAGAATTGAGCACATAGAAGATGAAATTTCTGAATTAAGACAAGCGCTTCAAAACCACAAGCTTTATGCAAGTTTAAAAGACGTAAACGACATTAAAGTTTTTATGGAAAACCACGTTTATGCGGTTTGGGATTTTATGTCTCTTTTAAAAGCGTTACAAAAAAATCTGACCTGTACAGATACTCCTTGGGTACCTGCTAGTAATCCAACATTAGCACGTTTTATTAATGAAATTGTTCACGGCGAAGAAAGTGACATTAATGAACTTGGCGAACCTAAAAGTCATTTTACAATGTACTTAGATGCAATGCATCAAATAGGAGCAAACACCAATTCTATTGAAAATTTTATCAATCTTATACTTCAAAAAGAACCTGTTTCATCTGCCTTAAAAAAAGTAAACTTAGACACTACTGTAGCAGATTTTGTAAACTATACTTTTAAAATAATTGACACCAATAAGCCACATTTAATTGCCGCTGCTTTTACTTTTGGCAGGGAAGATCTTATACCTGATATGTTTATTGAGATTCTTAAAAATGCTGATGCTGAAAATAAACACTATAATAAACTTACGTATTATTTAGAGAGACATATAGAGTTAGATGGTGATGAGCACGGACCACTATCTTTACAAATGATTTCTGAATTATGTGGTAATGATGACACCAAGTGGCAAGAAACCTTAACGGTAGCCAAAGAAGCACTACAACAGCGCATTAATTTATGGGATGCTATTAGCAACCTAATTAACAAAAATGCAGTAGCAGTAGTATAACTTCTAAGACAATTTTCTTTTTAAAACTCTTTTTTTAGCAAATATACTTTTTTGGTAAAAGGTAATACGTATACCAAAAAGCAATACCAAACCACCCACTACCATCTGAGTAGAAATAGCCTCATCTAAAAATAACCACGCTAAAAAAGAGGCTAAAATGGCTTGTCCTAATAAACTAACCGACACTCTGGTTGCGCGCATATGCTTAGTTGCATAGCTAATTAGCAACCAAGCTAAAAGCTGGCACACCAAACCTTGTAGCAATAGCACTAACCATCCTGCATTAGAAAAACCCGTAAAAGGCTCATTAATTGCGTAACTTAATACCCCTAAAAATATAGTAGATGCAACCAAGCTTGTTGTCATAAACGTAAGTACATTTATTTGGTTTAAAATATCTTTACTTAGCAACATATATACTGCGTACAACATACCAGATAGCACTGCAAAGCAAAAAGCTAAATTAAAATCTAACGCAACAAATGTTTTAAAACCAACCAACATCACCATACCTATAATTGCAATTACGGTACCAAACCAAAAATTATTAGTAGGCTTATCTTTTAAAAAGAAAAAAGCTCCTACACCAACCCAAACCGGAGATAAATTGGTTAAAAGTGTAGCTTGTGTAGCTGTAGACTCTTGTATAGCTATGTTCCAAACAGCAACATCTAAACCAAAAATAACTCCGCATAACATTGCTAAGTAAAACGGTTTTTTAGCTGTAATTTTAAACTGTTTGGTTAGTAAAACATATGGCAAAATACATACTGTGGCTACTGCCATCCTATAAAAAGCAGATATAACACCTGGTGTTAAGTTTAACTTAACCAAAATAGGAAATATAGAGATGCATAAAACACCTAAAGCTAGAGCAACTTTTGCCTTTTTCATACGCCATAAATTAGCTGGCTAATTTAAAATAAAAAGGATATAAAAAAATACTTTTTATAAAAAGTTAGCGTTAAAAATTAACCCTATAAAAAAACTTGTAGTTTATCTAATAAATGACTCTTAACTGTTAATTTAACAACAAAAATTTACCATATGGCAAGGTATTTGCTATCTTTATCTTAAAATTTTTAAAGTAACTTAATGCGATTTTCATTACTCACATTATTAACCATTCTGTTTTTTGCTACACCAGTTGTAGCACAGGAAACGACTGTTATACCTTTAAAAATTGAAGCAAAGAAAGAGGTAAAAACTGCACCACCTGTAACTATTATAATACCAGAACCTAAAAAGCAACCTAACAATACAAACTTTTTAGATTCTATGATGAAGCCTAGAATAGATATGACTCCAGACAACAGACTTGTTAAACCTGGGCGTGATGTTAAATTGAATCCTCGTTTAGGTTTTGAAGAAAAAAAAGACTCTAAATCGTTTCATGGAGATCAATATTTAGGTGATGTAAAAACTACAGGAAAATTTGTTGGTATTGTTTGTAGAGATCACGAATATGTAGATGGTGACCGCGTAAAAATTTATGCAGACGGAAAAGTAATAGAGCACAATTTAATGCTTGGCGGCGCTTTTAAAGGAGTAAACCATACACTAAAAAAAGGTTTTAACCGTATAGATTTTGAAGCATTAAACCAAGGTACATCTGGTCCAAATACCGCACAAGTAAACATTTATGATGAAAACGGGAAAGTGATATCTTCTAAAAAATGGTTGCTTTCCACAGGATCTAAAGCTACTATTATTGTAATACAAGAGTAAGTTACTCTCTACCAATAAAAGCTAGTGCCAGCTTAATATCGTTATAATCTACTTTTTTATTTAAGGCTTCAAAAATAGCTTTTAAACTTACAGGCTCTCCTTTTTTCTGCTTGCTTTTAGCCTTTTCTACATCTTTAATTATTTGTTCTTTAGGCTGATAAAAACTAAAATCCTCTTCAGGGTAATCTTTACATAATTTAATTAAATGTCCCGCTATAGTTCCACTAGATAACCCTCTTTGATCTGCAATTTCTTCAATACTTAATTTCTTTCTAAAATAATCTAGGGTTACATCATAGGTAGAATCTTTTTTAATTTTCTTATCTATTATTTTTTTAGCGTGCTTTTCTATAGCTTTTATATTGGTTAAGCCACCACACTCTACTACAAATTTAATTGCTTCTTCCTCTAAATTATCTAAGGCATATTTTTTATCTGCTTCATCAGATAGTTCTAAAAATCTTTTGTCTGCTTTAGAAGCTAGTCCATCTACCTGCAAAGCCATTTCGTTAAAACCTAATAACTTTAGGTTTTCAATATTTTTTAAACGAGATAAAGCTACATAACCCTGGCCTTTTTCAAAAGTTTTAGATAGGTCTATGAGCGCACCTTCTAGCGTCATACCCTGACATTTATGTACAGTTATTGCCCAAGCTAAACGCAATGGTATTTGGTCTAAACTAGCCAAAACTTTTCCGGTATCGTCCTGCACACCCCAATTCTCTTGCTTTACAGAAATTCGTTTTCCTTGGGCTGTTTTTACTACCGGAAATCCATCATCATTAAAACTAACAATAGTACCTAATGTACCATTTACATACCCTTGTTCTTGGTTGTTACGTACAAACATAACTTTGGTATGCATTTTTAACTCTAACTCTTCTTTAGCTAAGACTGATTTTTTTAAAGTTTCTACCAGTTTTTTGTTTCCTTTAGTGGTAGCCTTAAATCTTTTTATCTTACCTTTTAATTGTTGTAAATGCTCGTTATTAATCTGATCTACATCATAATTGTGCGTAAACAATTTGGTAGGCTCATCATCTTTACTAAACGTATTCTGCTCTGCTTTTTTAAGTTCTTCTATACTTTTTTTAGATATTTTTCCTATTCTAATTTCATTTAAAATAGTATTTAAAACATCTTCATTTGCTTGCCTATATTGCTCCGTTAAATAACACACATTAAATTTAGCAGCAACCCAAGCAGCAGACATAAAAGCAAATTTATCTTTACTTTTTTCATTTTGATTACCTATTGGTGGTAACTGAAAAAAATCGCCACTGACAACAACTTGTATGCCTCCAAAGGGCTCATCATTCTCTTTAAAAAATTGCAAAACAGTATCTACCATATCTAACTGTTTTTTATGCAGCATTGATATTTCATCAATAATTAAAATTTTTGCATTTTCTAAATGTTCTTTAAGGTACTTTTTCTCCTTCATAGCATTTAGATTAGCTCTGGTAAGTTGTTCTTTTATACCAAAACCAGCCCAAGAGTGTATGGTCATCCCATTCATATGCGTAGCTGCAATACCTGTAGATGCTGTTATAGCAACAGGTATTCTTCGTTTTTTTAAATAGGTAATGTACTGGTTTAAAACATACGTTTTACCTGTACCTGCAGAACCTGTTAAAAATACATTTTTACCAGATTTTAATAATGCTAAAGCTTTTTGTTGTTGCAATGGTTTGTGTGTTATTTAGAATAACCTTACTATTATTCCAATTCACAATATCATTATAAATTTTAAGATATAAAAATTAGAGTGCTAATTCCTGTAGTTTTAATCCCGTACCAATCTTAATCAAATTACACTACCAACTTCCACTTGCGCCGCCGCCGCCAGAACTTCCTCCTCCGCCAGAAAAACTGCTAGAACTACTACTAGA
The DNA here is from genome assembly GCF_000568425.1 of Cellulophaga geojensis KL-A. Lineage (NCBI taxonomy): Bacteria > Pseudomonadati > Bacteroidota > Flavobacteriia > Flavobacteriales > Flavobacteriaceae > Cellulophaga > Cellulophaga geojensis. The sequence continues at coordinate 72,992 of NZ_ARZX01000015.1, read as the reverse complement.
GCCACTACTGCTATAACTACTGTATGAACCACTTGAAGAACCACCACTTCCACTTGACGAACCAAAACTTTTTATAGCTTTTACAACAGTATCATAGTCACTTTTAAATAACGAAAAAGATAATTTAGTTTTATTTTTTACAACAAGATTTACAAATGAGATTACAGTTAACATAGCAATGAACAATACTATTGTTACACAAAAAATTAAGGTAAAATTAGTTTCTACGAATGGTTCAACCTGATAACCATATTTTTTAAAACCGGCCAAAACAACAAATGCTATTAGTATAACACCAATACAATAGTAAAGTATAAAAACCAGCAAATTTATGATAAAAAAAAGCAACCCTATTTTAGCTGTAAAAAAAGCCTTGAAAATTTTAAGAGCTGTTTTTACTGACTGATAAACAATAAAACTACCTGCAAGTAAAAATATACAACAAAAAATATATAATACTATATTTCCAATTCTTTCTTGCTTACGATCTCTCTCTTTTATGAGTTCTTTAAACTTCTTTAGTGCTTCGGGATTTTTAATAAAGTTTATTAATTGGTCTGTAGCTTTGTCTATTCCTGTAAAATAAGCACCTTCTTTAAACTCAGGAATCATAGTGTCCTCTATAATTCGTTTTGCCACTATGTCTGTAATATATGGTTCTAAACCGTAACCAACTTCAATTCTAACTTCTCTATCTATACTAGAAAAGAGAATTAAAATACCATTATCTTCCTTTGCTTGCCCTAACTTGTTTTGGTTAAATGTTTTGTTTGCAAAATCTTCTATGATTTGCCCATTAAGAGAGTTTATAGTTAGCACCACCAGTTGCGTAGTTGTTTCTGCTTCAAAATTTGTCAATTTATTACGCAAAGCTTGTGCTGCTTCTGTCTCAAATATACCTGCATTATCAGTTACGATATCTTTAATTACAGGATACTGATAATCTTGTGCTGAACCAACAACTGTAAAACATACAAAAAGTAAAAAAACTATTTTCTTAATCATACTCAATTACTTTACTTCTCCAGGATGGTATGTTTTTTCTGCTTGTTTTAAAACATCATCCTTATAAAAAGCTACGGTCTTAAATTGCATATTTATGTATGCATCAGTTTGGTCGTTAAAATGTGGAGAAGTTGGATCTCCACTTTGCCCGCCTGCTAAAATAGTCTTCGCTTTTACTTTTTCTCCAAACTCTACCGCAGCAACAAAACTATTGCCACGCGTACCATATATTTTTTTGGTATTATTGGTATAGCTAACACCATAGGCTGCTAAAGCTCCCCAACGACCAGAAGCAAAACCAACTGCAACACTTGGCTCATCATCATTAAAAGCTTGTTTTATGTCGCCATTTAAACGTTGGTACCTATTTACCTCTCCCCACGGAATATTCCAAGTTCCAAAGTCGGACTCTAACTTTTTTATTACAGCTCTAAAAACGGACAAACGCTCAGCCATTGGTGACGCAGATCCAAAATAAGTCATTGCCTCCATATCACTCATTTTTCGCGGTCGTTTCCCGTTTCTACCATACATAGTGCCGTAATAGTGTGCCAGTGTCATTGCCACAGATTCTTTTGAAGTTTTAAAATCCCAGTTGCGTAGCTCCTCTATTGGCAAACTTAAAAGTTTTGTTTTGTCTGTTGTATCATATGCCTCTACTAATCCAGGAATTAGTTTTTCAAACGCTGGCAAATAGGGATCGTGTGCTAATTTTATAAGACTATCTAATGTGTACTCTTTTTTATCTGTTAATAAACGTATTGCGTGTACACCCCTAAAGTTTTCTTGATCTTTAGACATATATTTAGGATAGTTTTTTCTTTTTGGACTGTTTTCTAACGCTGCAGTATAAGGTGTAGAATTACAGTTTTGCAACCATCCGTTTTTAGGATTTAAAAGCAATATATTTTCATCTACAGTGTGCAATCCTTTCCAATCTGTTTGCGGATTACTACCATCTACTGGCTTTGTAAAATCAAAAACAGTATCGCGTACTGGCACAAAATTACCGTGAAAATAAGCTATATTACCACCAGCATCTGCATACACCGTATTGTTAGATGAGTTGGTACGTATATTCATCATTTCTCTAAAACCCTTGTATCCGTTTTGTTTTGTTCTAATGTAAGATTGTTCTAATGCTTTTACAGGTTCCCACATCATAGCAGAGGCTGTCCATTTTCCGTCACTTTTATGCGTAATTGGTCCGTGATGTGTTCTGTACGTTTTAAACGTTTTTTGTTTTATAGACTCACCAGATTTGTACTTTAAGGTAACCGAATCTTCAACAACATCTCTAAGTTCTTCTCCGTACTGGTATTTTAAATCGCCTTTAAGATTTACAATAGTTTCTTTAAACTCATCCATAACATCTGTGTATGTAGATGTGTGCATCCAACCGGTTTTTTCATTAAACCCTTGGTACACAAAAAACTGTCCCCAAGTAACTGCTCCGTATGCATTTAAACCCTCTTCACTAACTACGTGCACTTCTCCTCTAAAGAAAAATGAGGTATGCGGATTAATTAAAAGCATTGCATTGCCAGACTGTGTTAAGTTACCAGATATTGCAATACCGTTAGATCCTTGCGGTTCTAACTCTGCTTTTTCTTCTTCAATTTTTAATTCTGTTCCTTCAGGAATTTCCATATCACCCTCATAAAATGCTTTTATTTTACGTGTAGAAATTCGTTCTATATCACCACCAATAGAGCCTTCACTAAAATACATTGGCATCCAAGGCTCAAACTTTGTCAACAACCTAGGTGTAACCTCTGGGTGCGTGTGTAAATAATAATTTATACCATCTGCAAATGCATTGCACAACTCTTTTAACCATTCTGGACTCTTATTGTAGTTAGCAATTGCCTCTTCTTCTGTCATAAATAATTTAGCTCGCAGATCACTATACAAAGCTTCTTCACCATCTACCTCTGCCAACCTACCAGTTGCCCATATGTAATTTTGCTCTACTCGGTTAAAATCGTCCTCACATTGTGCATACAACAAGCCAAAAACAGCATCAGCATCTGTTTTACCATAAATATGTGGCACACCAAATGTATCTCTAATTATAATGGTGTTATCTGCGTGTGCTTGCCAACGATCTACATTTTTATTTTGTTTGGTTGCTTGTTTACAACCAACTAACAAGCTTAAAAACACAAGGGTATATATGCTAATTTTCATCTAAAAGAACTATTAAAATGGTTTGTGTGAAAATACTAGACTTCTGTTTTAAAAACTAATTTTAAAGGTTTTTTTAGGTTGATAACCTCATTAAAAAAGCAGATAACTAAAATTAACATAGATTTAAATTACCTTGCATACAAATTGAAAATAGAACGATGGCAGAGAAGAAAGTAAGCATTTTAACCGCATTTAAAACTATTATTTGGCCAAGACGCAAACTTGTTTTTATTGGTCTTTTATTAATTGTAATAAGTAAGGCCGCAAGTTTTGTTGCTCCAATATCTCTTAAATATTTAATGGATGATATTGTACCAAATAAAGATATTCCCTTTTTAAAAACTTTAGTAGCACTGGTAATTGCTGCTTTTTTGGTGCAAGCAATAACATCATTTTTACTTACCAAAGTATTAAGTATACAGGCACAGTATTTAATATCTGAGCTACGTGCGCAAGTACAGAAAAAAGTATTGTCTTTACCTATTAGTTTTTTTGATAATAACAAGTCTGGCGGATTAGTATCTAGAATTATGAGTGATGTAGAAGGCGTACGGAATTTAATAGGCACTGGTTTGGTACAATTAGTGGGTGGTACTATTACCGCTGTAGTATCTGTTGTTTTGTTGGTGCAAATTAGTTTAACAATGACGCTAATGGCGTTTGCACCCTTAATTTTATTTGCCTTTATTTCTATAAAAGCATTTAAAATTATACGCCCTGTTTTTAGAGAACGTGGTAAAATAAACGCTGAAGTAAAAGGCAGGTTAACAGAAACTTTAAGCGGAGTTAGAGTTATTAAAGGTTTTAACGCCGAAGAACAAGAAAATAAAATTTTTGAAAAAGGTGTTGCTAAATTATATAAAAATGTAAAAAAGAGTTTAACGGCAACCGCTGTAATGACAAGCTCATCTACTTTTTTATTAGGACTTGCCACAACAGGGATTATGATGGGTTATGGTGGTTATTTATTAATTACAGGTGACTTAACAACGGGTGAGTATTTTCAGTTTACATTTTTACTTGCACTTATGGTTGCCCCAATTGTACAGATGAGTAACGTTGGTAGTCAGCTTACAGAAGCCCTTGCAGGTTTAGACCGTACAGAGGAGCTTATGAATATGACCGCAGAAGCAGATGAAAAAGACCGTACAATTGTATTAGACGATATTAAAGGTGATGTAGCTTTTAAGAACGTCTCTTTTGCTTATGAAGAAGATAAAGAAGTAATTACCAACGTAAGTTTTGCAGTAAACTCTGGTAAAGTGGTTGCTTTGGTTGGCAGTTCTGGTTCTGGAAAATCTACCATTGCTGGTTTAGCTGCAAGTTTTTTAAATCCGGATGGCGGCACAATTACTATTGATGGTAACGACTTATCTAAAATAGACTTAAACAGTTTTAGACAACATTTAGGTGTGGTTTTGCAAGACGACTTTTTGTTTGAAGGCACCATACGTAATAACATCCTTTTTCCTAGACCAAATGCTACAGAAGAAGAACTTTTAAACGCCGTTGAAGCTGCCTACGTAAATGAATTTACAGATAGATTTGATGATGGCTTAGAAACTTTAATTGGAGAACGTGGAGTTAAATTATCTGGCGGACAACGCCAACGTATTGCTATTGCTAGAGCTATTTTGGCCAATCCTAAAATATTAATTTTAGACGAAGCCACCTCTAATTTAGATACAGAGAGTGAAGCTTTAATACAAAAAAGTTTGGCCACATTAACGCAAGGCAGAACTACTTTTGTTATTGCACACAGACTAAGTACTATACGCAAGGCAGACCAGATTTTAGTGATAGAAAATGGTGAAATTGCAGAAAGCGGCACTCACGATGAACTTATTGCTAAAGAAGGACGTTACTTTAACTTGTTTACCTACCAAGCAAGAATATAATAACGAAGAATATTACAAGTAAAAAGCTCAAATTCTTAATTTTAGAATTTGAGCTTTTTATATTTTTAATTAAATTGATTTTAACTCTCTGGAGCCAACTCAACTTCTAAACCATCTAAATCTGGCGTCATATGTATTTGACAACCTAATCTGCTGTTATCTTCTACATTAAAAGCTTCTGCCAACATAGCATCTTCATCATCAGACATTTCTGGTAGCTCATGATCCGACGTAACATAACACTGACAAGAGGCACACATTGCCATACCACCACAAATACCAATTGTACCCTCTGGAGCAAGCTCGTAAGAACGTACAACTTCCATTAAATTCATATTCATATCAGTAGGTGCATCTACCTCGTGTAAAACACCTTCTCTGTCTGTTATTTTTAATTTAATATCACTCATTATTCTATTGCTTTTACAACTGCTTTAGGTGCTTCTTTTTTAGTACCATCAAAACCAGACACACCACCAACGGTAGTATATTTCATAACATATTTTTTATCTGGATATATTTTTTGGTAGGCACTCTGACACATTAATGTAGCTTCATGAAAACCACACAATATGAGCTTTAGTTTTCCTGGATATGTATTTACATCTCCAATAGCATAAATACCAGGTATGTTTGTTTGGTAATCTAAAGCATTATCAACTTTTATTGCATTTTTCTCTATCTCTAATCCCCAATCTCCTATTGGACCTAATTTTGGAGATAAACCAAATAAAGCAATAAAATTATCTACCTCTAAAACAAGGTTTTCTTCTTCTCCTGTTTTTTTAATTTCTACAGCAGTAAGTGTATCATCACCTTTTAAACCAACAATTTCTGCCGGAGTAATAAGGTTAATTTTACCTGCATTTTTAAGTTGTTGCACTTTTTCAACCGAGTCTAAAGCTCCTCTAAACTCATTTCTTCTATGCACCAAAGTAACCTCAGCAGCTACATCAGCTAAAAAAATACTCCAATCCAAAGCAGAATCTCCACCACCAGCTATAACCACTTTTTTATTACGATAAACTTCTGGATCTTTTATCATATAAGCAACGCCATTGTCCTCAAACTTAGATAAGTTTTCTAACAAGGGTTTACGAGGTTCAAAACTACCTAAACCACCTGCAATTGCAACAATTGGTGCGTGGTGTTTTGTACCTTTATTTGTTGTAACTATAAAGGAACCATCTTCTTGTTTATCTATAGTTTCTGCACGTTCACCCAAAGTAAAACCTGGCTGAAACGCTTTTATTTGCTCCATTAAGTTATCTACCAAATCACCTGCCAGTACTTCTGGAAAACCAGGAATATCATAAATTGGTTTTTTAGGATAAATCTCAGAACATTGTCCGCCTGCTTGTGGCAAGGCATCTATTAAATGGCACTTTAGTTTTAACAATCCGGCTTCAAAAACAGCAAATAATCCTGTTGGACCAGCACCTATAATTAATATATCTGTCTTAATCATGTAAAAGTAGTCTTAAAAATAAATGTAAAATTACAGAAGTAATTATGCTTATAATATGACAATTATCAGCACAAATTAACCAACGTTAATTACTTCTTCAATCTGTGGCACATACTTTTTAATGGTCATTTCTACACCACTTTTAAGTGTCATTTGGTTTACACTACAACCAACACACGCACCTTCTAACTTTACTTTTACAGAAGTATCATTATCTATTGAAATTAGAGAAATATCACCACCATCACTCTGTAAAAATGGGCGGATTTCCTCTAATGCTTTCTCTACGTTAGTTCTTACCTCTTCTGTTGTCATTTTCTTATTGCTTATTAACAGGCGAGCAACCCGCCATAGTTGTTATTTTAATAGCCTCTGTTGGTGGCAAATCTGTATTTCTACTTACCACTTGTTGCACTACATTTTTTGTAAGCTCGTTAAAAGCAGTTTCTATAGGTGTACCTTCTTGCATTGCTGCAGGTCTACCAACATCACCAGCTTCTCTTATGCTTTGTACCAAAGGAACTTCTCCTAAAAAAGGCACTTTTAAGTCTTCTGATAAGTGTTTTGCTCCTTCTTTACCAAAAATATAATATTTGTTGTTTGGCAACTCTTCTGGAGTAAAATACGCCATATTTTCTACAACTCCTAAAACAGGTACGTTAATAGAATCTTGCTGAAACATTGCTACACCTTTACGTGCATCTGCTAAAGCTATTTCTTGTGGTGTACTTACTACTACAGCACCAGTTACAGGCATTGCCTGCATAATACTTAAATGTATATCTCCTGTTCCTGGAGGCAAATCTATAAGCATAAAGTCTATTTCTCCCCAATGCGCATCAAAAATCATTTGGTTTAATGCTTTAGATGCCATTGGCCCTCTCCAAATTACAGCTTGGTTTGGTTGTGTAAAAAAGCCAATAGATAGCAATTTAACTCCGTAACTTTCTACTGGTTTCATTTTAGACTTACCGTCTATATTTACTGCTAAAGGTTTTTCTTGAGCCACATCAAACATAATTGGCATAGATGGCCCGTAAATATCTGCATCTAACAAACCAACTTTAAAGCCCATTTTAGCTAAGCTTACAGCTAGGTTAGCTGTTACTGTAGATTTACCTACACCTCCTTTACCAGAGGCAACAGCTATAATATTTTTAATTCCAGGAAGTGGCTTCCCTTTAATTTCGTTAGTTTTTGGCTTTGCAGCTTCTGCATCAACCTTAATATTAACTTTAATTTTAGCTTTTTCATACACTTCTGCATGTATAGCTTTTAAAATTTCTACCTCAGTTTTTTTACGTGCTTGTAAACTAGGATTGTTTATAGTTACATCTACAACTACCTCATCACCAAAAACCATAACATTGGTTACAGCTCCGCTTTCAACCATATTTTTACCTTCTCCAGGAACTGTTATCTTTTCTAATGCCTTTAAGACATCTTGTTTATTTAGCTTCATCTATAGTACTTTCTTTTTCAGCTTTTTACTTAAACTGATTCTAAACTACAAAGATAGTGTATAGGGCTGAGATTAAGAAGCAGCAGAATTGAAATATAACATACTTTTATAAGTTTAAAATATATTATTTAGACAGCATATAGATTTTAAAGCTAAGGCTACCCTAGTTCTTCTATAGGATCCCAAAAATAGGTTTCTAAGTTTTGTATTTGATTGTTTATAACCACAACACCTTCATTCTCTAAAAGCTGTTGCATAAGGTTGGTTCCGTCAAAATGATGCTTACCTGTTAGCAACCCTTTACGGTTTACTACTCTGTGGGCTGGTATTTCTTCTTTTAAATGAGATGCATTCATAGCCCAACCTACCATACGCGCACTACGTGCAGCTCCTAAATATTTAGCTATTGCCCCATAAGAGGTTACTCTGCCATAGGGTATTTGTTTTGCTACCGCATATACTCTTTCAAAAAAATTCTGATTATCTGTTGCCATTTTTAATGATTATATACTCTTATTAAAGTTATAATAAAAAGTAACAGCATTAAGGCACTTATAATGTAATTAGAGTTTTTAGAAAACCCGTTAGATTTTTTCTCTAGTTTATTAAAATAAACAGTGTATAAGTACAACACTGCAAAAGTACCACAGCCTGCAGCAAGTATAAACACTAAAATATCCCAAACCTGAAATTTAATCCAGCCTGATGCCTTCCACATTGCATTCATACCACTGTAATACGGAATTGTAAGAAGGTTTATTGCTGCTAAAAAAACACCTTTAAAAAAACTATTACGCTTACTAATTTTAGGCTTGGCCTTCTTTTTAGGTTTAATCCACTCTTTTGCCATAGCAAAAAAATAAATGCCTAATAAGGCAAATACTCCTAAAGCTACTTTTAGCAGTACTCCAACAAAATCTGGATTATTGTGTAAAAATTTAGATATTATTACCGCTATGTATGCTTGTAAAATTACCGTTATAGCTACGCCAATACTAAATATTATACCATTTAACTTTCCTTTTTCTACACTAATTTTAGCAGCATTCATATTTAACAACCCAGGAGGCACAGTTGCCATAAAGGCCCCAGAAAATGTTGCAAAAAAGAGTATGAGTAAGTGTGTCATTGGTTAATTGACTCTAAATTTTATATAGGTGATTGGTTTTCCTTTCTCAAGATACTGATTTTCATAGAAAGTCTGAATTTCTAATACTTCTTTTGGACTTCCTTCATTTTTATACACATCATGATTTGCGTAAAGCACCTCTAAACCTTTACCATGCAAAAGACCTAAAGTGTAACCGTGCATAAACTCGCTATCGGTTTTTAGGTTAACAACACCATCTGCTTTTAATATTTGCCTATACTTAGCTAAAAAAGCCTCGTTAGTTAACCTGTGCTTGGTACGTTTGTATTTTATTTGAGGATCTGGAAAAGTAATCCAAATTTCAGAAACTTCACCTTCTGCAAAAAGTTGATCTATTAACTCTATCTGAGTTCTAATAAAACCAACATTATCCATATTTTCTTCGGTTGCTGTTTTAGCTCCTCTCCAAAAACGAGCTCCTTTTATGTCTACACCAATAAAATTTTTGTTAGGACTTTGCTTTGCCAAACCAACGGTATACTCTCCTTTACCACAACCCAACTCTAGTATAATTGGGTTATCGTTCTTAAAAAAAGTATTCCACTTGCCTTTTAAAGCAAATGTTTCATCTACTATTTCTTCTCTGGTTGGCTGAATTACGTTATCAAACGTTTCATTTTCTTTAAACCTCTTTAGCTTGTTTTTACTTCCCACAACATAAATTTAATGATTTGGCAAAGCTAAGGAAATCTATTTATGTTTTTATAGTAGTTTCTTTATAGGTATGAATAAAAGCAAACGCATATTGGTTGCCCCATTAAACTGGGGTTTAGGGCACGCTACAAGATGTATTCCTATAATTAATGCTTTATTAACCCAAGGTTTTACTCCTGTTATTGCCTCTGATGGCGACGCACTTAACCTTTTAAAAAAAGAATTTCCGGGCTTGGAGTTTCACGAATTGCCATCGTACAAAATAAAATATGCCAAAAACGGAAAAAACTTTAAAATAAAATTACTTTGGGATTCTCCTAAAATGCTTAAAGCAATACAAAAAGAGAAAAAACAAACTAAAAAACTGGTAAAAGAGTTTAATATTGATGGTATTATATCTGACAACCGTTTAGGTGTTTGCTACAAAAAAGTACCTAGTGTTTTTATTACGCACCAATTAAATGTGCTGACCGGTAACACCACTTGGATGACCACTAAATTGCACCAAAATATTATTAAAAAATTTGATGAATGTTGGGTGCCAGACACTAAAAAACAGCCTAACCTATCTGGCAAACTTGGCCATTTAAAAAAATCTAGCCTTAAAATTAAATACTTGGGACCACTAAGTAGGTTTAGTAAAACTGACACACCTAAAAAGTACGATTTAATGGTGCTGTTATCTGGTCCAGAACCACAACGTTCTATGCTTGAAGAAAAAATATTTGATGAACTTATTGGCTATCCTAATGATGTACTTTTTGTAAAAGGTATTATAGAGGAAGAGCAAAAAATATCTTCATTAAGAGGCAACATTGTTGTATACAACTTTATGAGTTCTAAAGCTTTAGAACGCGCTATAAACGAAAGCAAACTAATACTTTGCAGATCTGGCTACACTACTTTAATGGATTTAGCCAAACTAGAAAAAAAGGCGTTTTTTATACCAACACCTGGACAGTTTGAGCAGGAGTATTTAGCCAAAAGATTAAATAAAAAAGAAATAGCACCAACTTGCCAACAAGATGACTTTACACTAGAATTATTAAAAAAAGTGAAAGATTATAAAGGTTTAACCAAATTTAAAAGTACTGTAGACTACTCTTCTTTATTCTCTATTTTTTCTAAAGTAAAAGAAAACTCAGATCCAACATCTACTACACTTTCTACATAAATTTTTTCATTATGTGCTTCTATAATGTGTTTTACTATAGATAAACCTAGTCCAGAGCCACCAACCTCTCTGTTTCTACTTTTTTCTACACGGTAAAAACGCTCAAAAAGCCTAGATAGGTGTTCTTTAGATATACCTTCGCCATTGTCTGTAACACGTACAATTACTTTATTTTTTATAAGGTTCTCTACACTAACCTCTGTAGTACCGTTAGTGTGGCCGTATTTTATTGAGTTTACCAACAAGTTAGACACCACCTGTTGCATACGCTCCTTATCTGCCCTAACTAGTATTGGCTCTTTATACTCCATATCAAAAGTTAATGTAATTTGCTTTTTAGCAGCACGCATTTCTAGCAAATCAAAAACATTTTGTATGAGCTCTACAATATCAAAATCTTCAAATTCCATTGTTAAACCACCTGCCTCTAGCTTGGTAATCATATCTAAATCTTTAACAATGTATATTAAACGCTCTACACCTTTATTAGCACGCTCTAAATATTTTTCGCGCACTTTTTTATCGTCCATAGCACCATCTAACAACGTTAAAATATAACCTTGTACCGTAAACAATGGTGTTTTTAACTCATGAGATACGTTACCTAAAAAATCTTTTCTGTATTCTTCTCTAATTTTAAGCGTGTCAATTTCTATTTTTTTTCCTTTGGCAAATTTTTCAATCTCCTCTGTCAAGGTTTTTATATCTGTAGTAATAGGGGCAGATGAAAAAGAAGTAGACTCTAGTAAAGAAACATCATCATATATTTTTTTTATTCTTCTGTATATAAAACGCTCTACTCTATGCTGTATAATTAAAAACGATATACTAAAGCTAACAAGTGCAAAACATAACAAAAACAGCCACTCTACAGTAGCTGCATAATACATATATAATCCTAACAACAGTGTTAGTGTTATTACAATAAAAAATGACGAACGGAATGCGAATTTATATGACTTTTTTAGTCTTTTTGCCATTATAAAACAAACTTATAACCAACACCTTTTACAGTTTTAAAATGGTCGTCTCCTATTTTTTCTCTTAATTTTCTAATGTGCACATCAATAGTTCTACCACCAACAACAACTTCGTTACCCCAAACCTTGTCTAAAATAACTTCTCTTTTGTACACTTTATTAGGCTTAGAGGTTAACAAAGCTAAAAGCTCAAACTCTTTTCTTGGCAATACTATTTCTTGGCCATCATTAATAACCTTGTACTCTTCTCTATTAATTACAATGTTACCAACTTTAACTATATCTTCTTGCTCTGCAGCATTGTCTTCTTTTAACCTTCTTAACAAAGCTTTTACTTTACTCACCAAAACTTTTGGCTTAATAGGCTTTGTAATGTAATCATCTGCACCAGCATCAAACCCGGCAACCTGAGAATAATCTTCTCCTCTAGCCGTTAAAAAGGTAATTATAGTGTTTTGCAAACCAGGTGTGTTGCGTATAATTTCGCAAGCTTCAATGCCATCCATTTCTGGCATCATTACATCTAAAATAATTAAGTGAGGATGTTTTTTCTTTGCTTTAGCAACAGCTTCAACCCCATTCTTTGCTGTAAAAACCTCATATCCTTCTGACGAAAGGTTGTAACTAACAATTTCTAAAATGTCTGGTTCGTCGTCTACTAAAAGTATTTTAATATCCTTCTTTTTCATTTTTATATTTTATTGATTGGTTCGCCAAAAGTAAAGATAATACTTATACTTCAAAGCTGCTTAACATTCATTTAATATCATAACATTTAAATAACAATTAAGAATTAAATTGTTAACACATAGGTAACATCGCGTTCACAGGTTGACACGTTCTTTGCGCCAACTATTAAACGAAATTAATGAGACTTTTATTATTGACATTTTGCCTACTAACGTGCTTAGTATCAAAGGCACAAGAAACAGGAAGCGTTGTTGGGAAATTAACCGACAAAGAAATGAATAATGACCCGTTACCATTTGCTAACGTACTAATTAAAGGAACGACTAAAGGAACAACATCAGATTTTGATGGCTTATATGAGATTGCAAATTTAGAGCCGGGTACATACACCGTAGTATTTAGTTATGTTGGATATGAAACTGTAGAAATACCTAATGTAGCTATTGTTGCTGGCAAGGTTACTACAATAAATGTACCAATGGCAGCTAACGAAGGAATGATGTTAGATGAAATTGTTATTACAACAGTTACAAGAAAAGATTCTGAAACAGCTTTATTACTAGATCAAAAGAAAGCTGTAGAAATGAAAACTGCAATTGGCGCACAAGAATTAGCACGTAAAGGTGTTAGTGATGTTGCTACTGCTGTTACCAAAACAACCGGTATTTCTAAACAAGAAGGTTCTGGTAGTGTTTTTGTACGTGGTTTAGGAGATCGTTACAACGTTACTACAATGAATGGATTGCCTTTACCAACCAATAATCCTTCTAGAAAAAACATTGATTTAGATATTTTTTCTACTGATATTGTTGAGTATATTGGTATTGATAAAACATATAACGCCAAAAACTACGGTGACTTTGCAGGTGCAAATATTGATATTTCTTCAAAAAACTATAAAGGATCTGGATTTTTACAACTAGGAGTTGGTACTGGTATTAACACTGAAGCTATTGGCGAAAGTGATTTTTACTTAAACGATGGCCCAGATGTATATGGTTTTTATACTAATGACTATCCAGATTTTCCATTAAACAATTACAACTACACAACCAGCTGGGACAGAGAATCTGCTCCTACACCTATAGTTACTAGCCTATCTTTATCTGGTGGCGATTCTTATACCTTAGGTGAGCAAAGTAAATTAAGCTTTTTTGCTGTTGGTACTTTTGATAACGACTACAAATATAAAGAAGGTGTTGCAAGAGGTAGCACTTCTCCTAGTGGCTTAATTGCTAAAGATTTTGACTATACTAGTTACGAGTATAGCACAAACTCTACATTAATGGCTAATATTGGTTATACAATAGGTAGATCATCAATTAAATACAACTCTTTATACGTAAACACATCTACTCAAAAACAACAAGAATACAATGGTGTTATTAATGTTTTTGATTACGCGCCAGAAGGCGGTGGTTTAATACAAAGAGGAACTTTTGAAAGAACTTCTCTTTTTGTAAATCAATTATTAGGAGATCATAAAATTGGAGAACAATTAGAGGTTAATTGGGGAGCATCATACAACACTGTAGAAAGTAGTATTCCTAACAGAAAACAAACTACACTATCTCCTGATGATTGGGATGAGCCAAACGGACCAAAATCTTTCCGTAGATCTATTAGTAACTCTGATAACCACAGGTTTTATCAAGACTTAACTGAAGATGAATTAGCTGCTAATTTATCTGCAACTTATAAGTTTAAGAAAAATGAGGATGATTTATATGACGGTAAATTAACTGTTGGTTATAGCGGAAGATTTAAAGAAGTTGATTTTGAAGCTACTCAATTTAACTTTAATATAAATACAAGAAATAATGATGGGTCTACAATACCACAACCTATTATTACTGACCCTTACAATTTAGATGCTTATTTTACTCAAGAGAACTTAAATGCAGGCTTATTTAGCTTAAGTACCTTTAGAGGTAATGCCAATAACCCAATTGCACTACAACCACAAACTTATAATGGTAACCAAGATATACACGCCGCTTATACTAATTTAGAGTATGCTTTTAATCCTAAATTTACATTAATTGCAGGTTTACGCGTAGAGCAAATTAACCAAAGTATAGATTGGAGTACATCTATAGACCCAGCGGGAGATTCTAATGAATTTGAAAAAACAGAATTTTTACCTGCTTTATCTTTAAAATATGAACTAAACGATAAGCAAAACTTAAAGTTTGCAGCTAGTAAAACATATACCTTACCACAATTTAAAGAAAGAGCATTATTCTTATTTGAAGATGTTACAACAACTTACACTGGTAACCCAAGTTTATACGCTTCTACAGATTACAACTTTGACTTAAAATGGGAAATGTTCCCTAACTCTAGTGAAATTATTTCATTAGGTGTTTTTGGTAAATATATTGAAAACCCTATTAATGAAATTACAATTAACTCTGCATCTAACGTAATTAGCTACGTAAACTCTGGTGACTGGGCAAAAGCATACGGTGTAGAACTAGAAGTAAGAAAAGATCTTTTTGCTACAGAAAAAGATACTGAAGACAGCGTATTAAAAACTGTATTATCTGCAGGCTTTAATGCATCTTACATGAATACAAATCAAGAGCTAAACCCTGATAAGATAATTGAAGAAACTACCGCTGCTGGCTTTCCATTAAGCGTAAACTTTTCTAATGAGGAAGACGGCTTAACTGGAGCGTCTGATTTGTTACTAAACGGAGACATTAGCTTTTCTAAAGACTACAGTAAAAACAAAAACATTACAACTACAATTGCTTACAACTATTTTTCAGACAGAATATACGCTTTAGGAGTACAAGGAAAAGGCAACTTGGTTGATAAAGGTTTTGGTTCTTTAGATTTTATAGCAAAAGCACAACTAAATGAAAACATTAGAATTGGACTTTCTGCTAAAAATATATTAAACCCTTCTGTAGAAAGATTCCAAGACGAACAAGATGTTACAGTACTATCTTACAAAAGAGGTGCTAACGTAAAACTTTCTTTGTCATATAACTTTTAATTAATAGTATAGTTACACTTATATAAAACTGAGTTAACAACTGGTTAACAACCAAAGTCTTAATTCGCATTAAATTATTAAACAAACGGAAAAATGAAAAAAACTTTCTTAAAATTTATGATGATCGCTTCAGTTCTTGGAACTGTAATGGTATCATGTAGTAGTGATGACGACTCTGGCGACAAAAATACTTGCTCTGACGGCATACAAAATGGAGATGAAACAGGAGTTGACTGTGGAGGATCTTCTTGTCAACCATGTGCTTCTACAGCATTAGAAGGAGAAATTAGCGATGAATTAACCTTAGATGCTTCATTAGAATACGAATTAAAAGGTAAATTAGAAATATTAGATGGTGGTAAATTAACAATACCTGCTGGTACTGTAATTAAAGCTACTGGTGGTACAGCATCATATATAGCTGTTGCTCAAGGAGGTCAAATATTTATAAATGGTACAGCTAGTGATCCAGTAGTTATGACTTCTGGTGAAGCTTCTCCTGCTCCTGGTAACTGGGGTGGTTTAGTTGTTTGTGGTAAAGCGCCAACAAACAAAGGTACTGCTGTTACTTCTGAAGTTGCAGATTTAACTTATGGTGGTACTGTTACTGATGATAATTCTGGTGTTATAAAATACCTACGTATAGAATACACAGGTGCAACTTTTACTAATGATAAAGAATTTAACGGTTTATCTTTATTTGGTGTTGGTTCTGAGACTACTGTAGAGTATGTACAGTCTTACAACGGTAACGATGATGGTATTGAGTTCTTTGGTGGTACTGTTACTGGTAAATACTTAGTGTCTACTAACTCTGGTGATGACGGTATTGACTTTGCTGACGGATGGAATGGTAACGGAGAATTTTGGTATATCTCTGGAGCTGCTTTTGCTGGTATAGAAGGTTCTAACCTTGCAGAAGAGCCAGTTGGTGTAGATCCTGTAACTACAACTACATTAAGCAACATTACTGTTGTTGGTCCTGTTACAGAAGGTGCTCTTTACTACAAAGAAGGTGGCGGAAACTTCACAATAGATAACTTTTACACTGCTGGTACAGACTTAGGTGTTAAAGTTAAAAGTACAGATACTCCTGCAGCAACAAGAATTGAAGCTGAAGCTTTAAAAATTACTAACATGCAGTTTGCAAGTGTAGCAGATGGTTTTGAAAAAACAGATTACACTGGTGCTAACCAATCTTTTATATCTGAAGGTATTGCAACTGGTGCTGGTAATGGTGCTGCTGCTCCTGACTGGGCTGCTGGTTGGACAAGAGGTTTAGATAACAGCGGTGTTACAGAATCTAACTTAGAAGGTACAATTACTTCTGCTGTTTCTTTACAAGCAGACGTAAAATACTTACTTACTAGTAAATTAGAAATATTAGATGGTGGTGAGTTAACTATACCTGCTGGTACTGTTATTGAAGCTACAGGACAAACTAGCTCTTACATTGCAGTTGCTCAAGGTGGTAAAATATTTGTAAATGGTACTGCTACAGAGCCAGTAGTTATGACTTCTGGTGAGGCTTCTCCTGCTCCTGGTAACTGGGGTGGTTTAGTTGTTTGTGGTAAAGCTCCAACAAACAAAGGTACTGCTGTTACTTCTGAAGTTGCAGATTTAACTTATGGTGGTACTGTTGCAGATGATAATTCTGGTTCTATTACTTACTTACGTTTAGAGTACACTGGCGCAACTTTTACAAACTCTAAAGAGTTTAACGGCTTATCTTTATTTGGTGTTGGTTCTGGTACTACTGTAGAGTATGTACAGTCTTACAACGGTGGTGATGACGGTATTGAATTCTTTGGTGGTACTGTAACAGGTAAATACTTAGTGTCTACAAACTCTGGTGATGACGGTATTGAATTCTTTGGTGGTACTGTAACAGGTAAATACTTAGTGTCTACTAACTCTGGTGATGACGGTATTGACTTTGCTGACGGCTGGAATGGTAATGGAGATTTCTGGTATATCTCTGGAGCTGCTTTTGCTGGTTCTGGTGATGACGGTATTGACTTTGCTGACGGATGGAATGGTAACGGAGAATTTTGGTATATCTCTGGAGCTGCTTTTGCTGGCATAGAAGGTTCTAACCTTGCAGAAGAGCCAGTTGGTGTAGATCCTGTAACTACAACTACATTAAGCAACATTACTGTTGTTGGTCCTGTTACAGAAGGTGCACTTTACTACAAAGAAGGTGGTGGAAAATTCACAATTGATAACTTATACACTTCCGGAATTGATTTAGGAATTAAAGTTAAAAGTACAGATGCTCCTGCAGCAACAAGAATTGAAGCTGGTGATTTAGTTATTACTAACATCCAATTTGACGCTAAAGCAACTGGATTTGTTGAAACTGATTACACAGGTGCTAAGCAAGACTTCTACACAGAAGGTACTGCAACTGGTGCTGGTAATGGCGCTGCTACTCCTGACTGGGCTACTGGTTGGACAGTTGGTTTATAAGCCATAAAAACATACATTAAAATGAACCGCCTAAACTAAGTTTAGGCGGTTTTTTTTATACATTAAACAGTTGCAACAAATTATGATGTTTTTTCTTTCATTTGTTAAAGTTTTTTCTTTTTATCGAAAATGTTAAATTTATTGTAACGTAAAAAGTTTCAGTTTAGTATATTTGTAGTATATTTATTGCATACAGCTATATATGAAACACTTATACCTTGTCTTATTCTTTGTATTTTCTACGGTGGTTGCTTTTGGGCAAGATGCCAAGAATAGCTCTGATATAGAAGGTTTAAAGCTTTACCCAAACCCTGTAACTAGTGGAAAAATATACATTAGTACTAAGAAAAATGCCCCTAAAAAAATATTAATTTTTGATGTTTTAGGAAATAAAGCACTAGAAACTAAATTAATTGGCAAAGAGTTAAATTTATCTAATTTAGATGCAGGTGTATACGTAATTCGCGTTTTTGAAAAAGACAAAGTTGCAACTCGCAAACTAATTATAAAATAAGTACTTGCAGTTTATCCGAGCAACGTACTTTTTCAAAATTTATTTCTTAACAAACAAAAAAAGGTGATTTAACCTACAAATAATCCTTTTTCACAACAATAAATATTTTTAAGTATTTACTTAACATACATTTACAGAGCTAATCCCAAATCAGCAAAAAATGAAGAAAATCTACATTTTGTTTTTAATGACATTTTGCTTGCTAGTTTCTGCCCAAGAAAAGGTGGTTAACTTGCCTATGCAAAATAGCAATATTCCCCAAATTGCAGATTTTAAACTATATCCAAACCCGGTAGCAGACAGAACCGTTTACATTACAACTAAAGAAAACAAAGCTAAAGATATTGTTGTTTATAATATTTTTGGTGAAGTAGTTTTAAAACAACGGTTAATTGCTAAACAATTAAATATCTCTAAGTTAATTCCTGGGATGTATTTAATGCAAGTAACAGAAAATAAAAAAACAGTGACACGCAAATTAGTCGTGAAATAAAAATTAAGCCCAAACAACCACATAAAGGCCCTAACAATATGTTAGGGCTTTTTGTTTTTTACAACTAAGTAGTTGCTTACTTTTGCAGTATTATTTGCAACAATGAATACAGAAACTATTTTTAACATAAAAACTAAAGAGGATTTTAATACTGCTGCGCTAGCTGTATTTAATTTTCAGTATAAAAACAATTTAGTTTACAGTGAGTTTTGCAACCATTTAAATAAAAATAGTCACAACGTAAACCATTTTACAGATATTCCGTTTTTACCTATTCAGTTTTTTAAAACCAAAAAAGTACTTGTAAAAAACACTACGCCAGAAGTTACATTTAGCAGTAGTGGCACAACTGGCACTGTAACAAGCAAACATTATGTTTCTAACGTACAAGTGTATATAGATAGTTACTTAAAAGGTTTTAAATATTTTTACGGAGACATTAAAAAATATTGCGTTTTAGCGCTATTACCATCATATTTAGAGCGCAAAGGTTCTTCTTTAATTTATATGGCAGATGACCTTATTAAAAAAAGTGAACACCCAGATAGTGGCTTTTACTTACATAATATTAACGCTCTTGTTTCTAAATTAAAATTACTAGAAGAAAACGGCACACAAGTACTTTTAATTGGTGTTTCTTTTGCCTTGTTAGATATGGCAGAGCAATACAATTTACATCTTAAAAATACCATTATAATGGAAACTGGTGGTATGAAAGGTAGAAGAAAAGAACTAATTAGAGAAGAACTACACCAAGAGTTAAAAAATGGGTTTGGTGTTACAGAAATACATTCTGAGTACGGAATGACCGAGTTACTTTCTCAAGCTTATTCTAAAGGAAACGGTATTTTTAATACACCACCTTGGATGAAAATTTTAACTAGAGATCCAGAAGACCCATTAACACTCCAAAAGAATGGAAAAACAGGAGGGATAAATGTAATTGACTTAGCAAATGTAAACTCTTGCGCTTTTATTGCTACTCAAGATTTAGGTAAAGTACACACAAACCAAAGCTTTGAAATTATTGGTAGGTTTGACAATTCTGATATTAGAGGTTGTAATTTACTGGTTTTGTAAATTAATATAAAACCCTATCATAATTTGCTGGCAGCATATTTCTTTCTTTTACAAAAGATCCTGATGCCGTAAACCAGAATTCTTTTAGAACTTTTTTACCATCTTTTCTCCCCTTAACAATAAGTCTGTATTGCATATTAGGCTCCATTAAATTCATAAATGCACTTTTAAGTACAGAAGCTTCATCTTCCTTAGATTGTACTGGATATTGCTGATACATTCTTATAATTTTAAATTTATCATAAGAATACACCAATTGGTTATTTATAGCCGTAAAAGCTTCAAACGGAAAATCTACTTGCTTTATTCTAAACCCAATATTTTGTAAATCTCCATTGTTAGAATACTGCATTTGGTAGTGGAGCTTAACCTTTTTAAACTTGGTAGTATACACAACTTCTTGCGGACCAACTTCCTTGTAGTATTTTATTTTTTTAACATCATCACCTAGTTTTTCCTTAGTATATAAAACCTCTGGGAACTGAGATTTTAAAATTCTGTGTTCTCTTTCTATTTTATTTTGCGCTACAATTGTTATCACACAGAAAAAAAGTAGAACAACAGAGAAACCAATCTTTTTTAATCTAAACATACTACACTTCATTATATCTAAAACAACTAATTTCATGATCATTAACCATACCTGTTGCCTGCATAAACGCATAAACAACCGTACTACCTACAAATTTAAATCCTCTTTTTTTTAAGTCTTTACTTATAGCGTCAGACAAAGGCGTGTTTGCAGGCCCTTCTTTATAATTAGTTAACGCATTTTTTATTGGCTTGTTGTTTACAAAGCTCCATATGTAAGCACTAAAACTACCAAACTCTTTTTGTATTTTAATATAAGCAGCTGCATTGGTTATAGCAGAGTTCACTTTTAGCTTATTTCTAATAATACCTGCATCTTGTAACAAAGCATCTATTTTATCTTGTTTGTAATTTACAATTTTTTTATAATCGAAATTATCAAAGGCTTTTCTAAAATTTTCTCGCTTACGTAAAATTGTTATCCAACTTAACCCAGCCTGAAAAGTTTCTAAAATTAAAAACTCAAATAACAATTTATCATCCTTTACAGGAGTTCCCCACTCTTTGTCATGATATGCCTCATACAAATCATCTCCTACACACCAACCACATCTGTGTTTTTCCATAATTTTAATTAGTTATATACTCTAAAGGTATGTAAGTTTAGCAAAAGTTCTGTTATTTAATTTGTTTGGCATTAGTTAAGTCTTGTTTATCGAAACGAGTTGTTATTAATTGTATTTTCTTTTTATTTAGCATAAAATCTAAAACAACTATTATGCAAAGTAAAAAGTTTTTAATTATTTTATTATTGGTTTTATTCAACTCTTGCATTATAAAATCAATACATCCTTTTTATATTTCTCAAGCAATTACTTTTGAAAAATCTTTTATTGGAGTATGGAACGACACTAAGAATGGGAAATGGGAAATTACATCACTAAAGTCGGAATTTAAAAAAGATAAAGAACCTAAATCACAGGAAGACTTAAAAATATATAACCAATACAAAAATGGATATTTTATTAAGTATACTGAAAATAATAAAGAAGCATCATTTATTGGAATAACTTTTAAAATTAATAAGGAGCTTTTTATTGACTTTAATCTATTTGAATATAACAGTGAAAAATTAAATAGTCTCGCCAAACTTTCTGTAATTGAAACCCACACTTTAGCAAAAGTTGACATACAGAAAAATGGAACTGTTAATTTAAAATGGCTAGATGAAGATGTAATAACAGATCTTTTAGAAAAAGAACAATTACACCTTAAGTATGAAAAAATAGGTATTCAAGAAAATCTTATTTTAACAGGATCATCTGACCAGTTGTTCAAATTTTTAAAAAAATATTCGGAATCAGATATCAAAGACAAATGGAAAACTAGTAATGAATGTGTTCTTAAAAAAGAATAATGAGTATTTATAGCACCAATTTTACACGTATAAAGAATCACAACCCATTGTTATTTAATATAGTGGTTTGGGCTTTGTGCTATAGTGTATTGATTTTTATTTTCAGTAAAGGAAATTCACCTATAAAAATAGATTTTATTTACACCTTTGGATTTCTAGTATCAGTAGCTATTCCTAGCTTAATAAACTTATATCTGTTAATTCCTTTTTTTTTAAAAAAAGAAAAGTATCTCTATTTCTTTTTACTTTTTATACTTACTATATTTTTGTTTGCAAGACTTAACACTCTTTTTTTAGAATCTATATTAGATTACCTTTTTTCCTCTTATTTTTTTATTTCCTATGACACAAAAATAGGCGTTACTAGTATTTTCTTTATCTTACTAACAACCACAACATTATTAAAATTATCTGAAGATTGGTTTTATTTTAATAAACAACTAAATAAACGTTTGTTAATGAAAAACAATCATATACAAATGCAACTTACTTCATTAAGATCTCAAATTAATCCACATTTTCTATTTAATTCTTTAAATGTTATATACGCATTAGCTCTAGATAAAAAAGATGAAACGCAAGATGCTATAATACAATTATCTGATATTTTAAGATATGTTATTTATGACTCTAGTTCAAAAAAAAACTCTCTACAAGATGAAATTACATTACTTAAAAACTATATAAACTTTAATAAATTAAGAACCCAAAACATTAAAAATGTAGAATTGAATATAAGTGTAGAAGATAATAATTTTATGTTATATCCAATGTTGCTACTACCACTAGTAGAAAATAGCTTTAAACACAGCATTACAAAGAACACCAATAACTCATTTATTAACATACAACTTAAACAGGAAAAAGAAGTTTTTGAATTTTGTATTGAAAATAATAAATCAACAAAAGAAGAGTCTATACCTAACAAATATTCTGGTATTGGCTTAAAAAACATTAAAGACAGCTTAAAGTTAATTTATCCAGAGGAACATAAGTTTATTATAACTGAAAATGAAAAAACTTTTAAAGTAAGCTTATCACTAACCACGTCTAAACCAAAAACCTAATGAATATTAAATGTTTAATTATTGATGACGAACCATCCTCACAACAAGTTTTAAAAAAGTATATAAGTAATATAAATTTTTTAGAACTTATTAGCGTGTGTAATAATGCAAACCAGGCAATAAAAGAGCTAAAAATTAACTCTAACATAGACTTACTATTTTTAGATATTAATATGCCAATAATATCTGGATTAACTTTTTATAAATCATTACAAAACCCACCTAAAGTTATTTTTACAACAGCTTATTCTGATTATGCCATAGATGGTTTTGAGCTTAATGCCACAGACTACTTGCTAAAACCTTTTTCTTTTGATAGATTTTTAACCGCCGTTAACAAGCTAGATATTAAAAAAAACAAAATAGCAATTAATGATTTTATCATAATTAAATCTAACAAAGTATTACATAAAGTACTCCCTAACAATATTATTTTTATTGAAGCATCTGGAGACTATGTTAAAGTACATTTAGAAAAAGAATGCATTGTTACAAATATGACTTTCACAAATTTTATAGAGTCACTACCAACTAACTTATTTATAAGAACACATAAATCATTTGCCATTAATTTAGACGTAATTAAAAGTATATCTGGCAACCAAATTATTACAAATAACCACAAAATACCCATAGGGCAAAAATACAAATCTAGTTTTTTTGAGTTTTTAGAAAAAACCTCTAAATCATCTATTATAAGTTAGCTAAAAACCTTCCTATATTACCAAAATTTAAAGTTAAAGTTAAGTCTACCTTTAATGTTAAAAACTAACATTTTTCAGTTTGTTGCTGCCACTACTTTTGCAGCCAATTAAATAACAAACTATAAAAAATGGAAACAAAATACAAGAATTACTTACGGGTAATAGCTTTATTTATTTTACTAGGAACCTCACTTAACTCCTATGCACAAGCTACAAATGCAACTATTAAGGGCTCTGTAAAAGATAATATTGGAGCACCTCTTATGGGCGCAGAAATTGTGATAAAAGATATTTCTACAGGCTTTATCTCTGGTACATTAACAAATGAAAATGGCGATTTTAAATTTCAACAACTCCCATTAGGCGGACCATATAAGGTTACGGCAAAATACCTAGGTTTTTCAGAATCTGTTAGAGAAGGCATTATGCTTAATTTAAGTGATGCAGTTACTATTAATTTTGAACTACAAGAGTCTTCTACAACATTAAATGAAGTTGTAGTATCATCTAACAGTTTATCTAAAAGAATTGAACAAATTGGTGCTTCTACTAAAATTGGCGCAACGCAAATTAAAAAACTTGCTACAGAAGGAAGAAACTTTACTGGTTTAACTAGTTTATCTCCACTACAAGGTGGCGGAAGCTATAATTTAAGCGGACAAAGAGGAACTTCTACCAATGTAACTATTGATGGTACAAATGCAAGAAACCAACTAACTGCTGGCGACATTGGTAGCGGACCGTACACAATATCACAAGAAGCTATTAGAGAATTTGAAGTTTCTACTAATGATTATAATGTTACACAAGGTAGGCAAGCCGGAGGATCTATTTCTGCTGTAACCAAATCTGGCACTAATGAATTTAAAGGTAGTACTTTCTTTTACCACAGAGCAGATGGTCTACAAAGTAAATACAACATTCAAGGTCAAGAGCGTACTGCAGATTTTTACAATTCTCAGTATGGTGTTAGCTTAGGCGGACCAATAATTAAAGACAAGCTTCATTTTTTTGCTGTTTATGAAAGGTAAGATGCTGGGGAACCAAGATATATTGCTGATATACAAAGTACAGATGATGAAAACAGATTAGGCATAACACAAGACAATTTAGACCGCTATTTAAGTATTGGTAGAAACTCTTATGGCTTAGGTGACCAACAACAAATAGGTCAGTTTGACCGTGAAACAGAAGCAAATAACCTTTTTATTCGTTTAGATTGGCAAATAAATGATAAGCATAGACTTACACTACGTAACTTATACAACAAATGGGACAATCCTTTTAGTGTTAGTGATAACTCTAGTATAGAATTAGCAGAAACATATTCAGATTTTGCATCTAAAGAAAATAGTACTATGCTTTCTTTACGTTCTATGTTTAGCCCTACTGTAACTAATGAGTTTAAGTTTCAGTACCAGCACGCAGAAAGAGCTTATACACCTAGCTCACAACTGCCGTCATCTAATATACCAAGAGCAATAGTACAAGTAACTTCTGTTTTACCAAACGGTAACAACAGCACTAAAAGTGTACAGTTAGGTGGGCAACGTTATTCTCCTGAAACTAATGTAG
Source organism: Cellulophaga geojensis KL-A (assembly GCF_000568425.1). Classification (NCBI taxonomy): domain Bacteria; kingdom Pseudomonadati; phylum Bacteroidota; class Flavobacteriia; order Flavobacteriales; family Flavobacteriaceae; genus Cellulophaga; species Cellulophaga geojensis. Next base: position 47,467 of record NZ_ARZX01000015.1, on the reverse strand, counting down.
AAAACCAAATACAGTTTACAAATACTACCTACATTAATACAGATAATGCAAACTTTACTTTTGGTACAGATAACATGATTACCTCATTAGAGACATTACTTTCTAACGAGCAAAATGGTCGTTTTTATTTTGATTCTTTAGATGATTTTGAGAATTTAACTCCTTCTAGATATGCTAGAGAAGTACCTTTACAAGGTTTACCAATTGTTAAACAAACCGTTTTAGATTTATCTTTATTTGCACAAGTAGATTTTGATATTACTCCAGATTTAAACTTGGTAGCCGGTGTACGTTGGGATGCCACTAAATTTTTAGATGCTGCAGAATACAATCCGGTAGTAGACCAAGAGCTAGGTATACGTACAAATGAAAAATTAGACGATTACAATAACATACAGCCTAGGTTTCAGCTTACATACAACTTAAAAGGAGAAAATAAAGATGTGTTTAAATTAGGAGGAGGCGTTTTTTCTGCTCAACCTCACTACTACGCACAAGTAAACAACATTCAAAATAGTGGTACACTTTTAGGCGCTATAGATGTTACTGGTAGCAATGTTCCTACGCCAGATTTTCCATCGTACAGAAACAACCCTAACACTGTACCCGGTGTACCTGCTGGTGTTACTCCTTTTTCTACAATAAATGCTGTGGGTAAAGATTTTGAAGTTCCAACAACATACAAAGCTAACTTAAGTTATACTCACTTTTTTGGCAGCAAATACAGCCTTGGTTTTAATGCTTTGTTTAGTCATACTAAAAACAACTACACATACCAAGAAGCCAATTTAGTTAAAGAACCTTATTTTGTTACAGAACAAGGAAGAGAGGTTTTTGTACCTGCAAATACAATTACAGAAAACGGATCTACAGACTGGAAAAACTCTAGAATATCTGACCAAGTTGGTAGAACTTTGGTAATGACTTCTGATGGTGTGTTAGACAATCTTGCTTTTGTATTAGAGGGTTCTGCGCAAATTGGTAAAGATGGTTACCTAAACGCAAGTGTTACTTTTAATAGATCTAAAGACAACTCATCTTACAACTGCTGTGTTGCCAACACCTCTACTTTTTTACCAGTATCTGGAGATCCTAGAGATTTAAATTATGGTTTTGCAGATAACCATTTTGATACTAAACTGGTTGTAAACGGTGCTACACCTACCTGGAAAGGTTTTACATTAGGCGCAAAAGTAATTGGCCAAGGAGGTACTAGATACACTTTTAAAGTAAACAGCAATACTAGTGCTAACGGTGACTTTAACTTAAGTAATGATGTTGCTTACATTTTTGATCCAAATGACCCAAGCACTCCTCAATCTATTATAGATAGCTATAACCAAATATTAAATGACCCAGAAACTCCAGATGGTTTTAAAGAATACCTTAAAGATAGTTATGGTGGTTTTGCTGAGCGTAACGGTGGAAAAAATCCTTTTTCTGCTGTAGTAGATTTAAGATTGCAAAAACGTTTTGAAACTAAAAACAAAAAACAAGGTTTAGAACTATCTATGGATATTTTCAACTTTGCTAATATGCTAAATAAAGATTGGGGACAGTCTCACAACTTTGGAAATAGAAATTTAATGAGAATAACTGGTTTTGATCAAACAAACCAAAACTATGATTATTCTGTACAAACTTCTAGCGGAACAGAACCTATAAACGGAACTCCTTGGAGATTACAATTAGGAGCTAGATATACCTTTAATTAAGAATTTTAATTTTTGTTTAATAGTGGAAGGGTTTGCTGATTAAATTAAGCAAACCCTTCATTTTAAAAAATGATATGAAAAAAATTATATACATACTAAGCCTTATAATTACCGCTCAAATTTGCGAGGCTCAAGAAAAACAAATCACAGAACATGTAATCTTAATTTCTGTAGATGGTTTTAGACCAGATTTTTATTTAGAAGAAAAATGGCCTGCTCCTAATTTAAAAAAAATGGCTAAAGAAGGGGTTTCTGCTAAAGGAGTTAGAGGTATTTTTCCTTCTGTAACATACCCATCACACACTACATTAATTACAGGTGCTTACCCAAAAGAACATGGTATTTACTACAATAGTCCTTTTGAAGACAAAGGGCAAACTGGCCGTTGGTACTGGGAAAACAACCTTATAAAAACAAAAACACTTTGGACCGCTGTTAAAGAAGCTAACAAAACAAGCGCTAGCTTTCTTTGGCCTGTGTCTGTAGGCGCAGATGTAAACTATAACATACCAGAATACTGGTATTTAAAAGGAGGCTACGGTAGCATTAAACCTATGCGTGATTTTGAAACTCCTAAAGGTTTTTTAGCTGAAATGGAAGAAGAAGTACTGGGAAAATTAAATAAGAATACATTTAATGGCGATTATTTAAATAGAGAAGATAGAATTGGAGAGATGGCTGCTTATACGCTTGAAAAATATAAGCCAAACTTTATTTCTATTCATTTGTTTGCTGTAGATCATTTTCAGCATGAGCAAGGCAGAGATGGCGAAAAAGTATACACTTCTATTGCAGCAGTAGATAGGGCTATTGGTAAAATTATGGAAGCCTCTAAAAGAGCAGGTATAGAAGATAAAACAACATTTATTATTACTGGCGATCACGGTTTTGTAGATATACATTCTGCATTAAACCCTAACATTTGGTTGGTTGAGGAAGGTTTAATGGAAGATAAAAAAGATAGAGGAAATTGGAAAGCTGCTTTTCATACATCCGGAGCTTCTGCTTTTTTAATGGTAAAGGATAAAAAAGACAAAAAAACTATTGAAAAAGTCCGCAATAAACTAAATAATTTACCTGATAATATTAAAAAATTATTTAGAGTGGTAAATAGAGAAGAACTAGATAAAATTGGTGCAGACCCAAATGCTGTATTAGCTTTAGCTCCAATACCTGGCATTGCAATGTCTTCTAGAACTAATGGCAACATACTATCTCCTAGAAGAGGAGGTACACACGGTTTTTTTCCAGATTTTAAAGAAATAGAAACTGGTTTTGTTGCTTTTGGAGCAGGTATTAACAAAGGTAAAACCATAGAAAAAATGGGATTAGAAGATGTGGCTCCTGTAATTAGCCAGTTACTTAAACTAAATTTTACCGCAAAAGACGGTATTCTTTACCCTGGAATTTTATCTAAAGTAAACTGATTATTTTTTAAAGCATTAGCAATAGTTTGTCGGGTGGCTCCAATAAGGTCACCCTTATCTTTTTGTGTTAGCAAACAATGTATATTGTGTACTTTACCTTTTACATCCAAAACATCTATAGTATAAACGGTTTTTAAAAAATTTAATTTACCTATTATAGAACGCTCATTTACTTTACATAATTTTTTTTCTGCTAAGCACCACCTCTTAGTTAAGTAAGCAAAAAACCATTCAGCTGCTTCTGGATTCCCCTTTACTTCATTTTTAAAAAAATTTAAATCATAACACCTAACTTTTACATCCACTAAGGTTTTAGCATACTCAGAAAACTGACCGTTTAGGTACTTTAAATTACCAAAAAAATCTCCCGTATGTATAATATCATAAGCATACTCACCTCCTTTTTCAGAATACCCCCCTAACTTAACAGCTCCTGAAACAATTTCATAAATATAATTTTCAACTATTGGTGGCTGGTATATGTAGGTATTTTTGTTGTAAATAATTTCGGTAACAAAATTTCCTAGCGTATCATCACCTATTTTTTTTTTCAAAAATTCATACAACAAAAATTTTTTTTGACTTCTAAAATCCGGACGTAAAACCTGCATAAAAATTTATTTATTTTTTAAAAAATCAAATCTATTTTTTCTATGTTAGAAATCTATTATTTAAAGTTTAAGTTTACTCTACTATGTTAAATAATTGTAACACAACACTGTTAAACTTATCCTAACAACATACATTGTAAGTTTTTATAATTTTCTACTACCAATATGACGATTATCATCTTATATAAATAGTTTACAACCTATTTTTGAAAAACAAAAGAACAAGTTTAGTTATGAGTACAACAAATACATTAAACAGCAGTGTAACATCGCTTATTACAGAAGCTATTTCTACTGCAAGCACATATACAGAGTACAGAGAACAAATGCGCAATTTAGTAGCTAACAACAAGTCTACAGGTGTGTTACATACAGATGCTTTAGCAAACTATACGATGCTAAATGACAAACGCATGAAGCGGTTAGATAAAACAACAAAGCTACCCGATGCTACTATTAGCAAAATAAAACAAGTAACTGCTAAAACAACGTGGTTGGTTTTAACAGAGAGTTGGTGCGGAGATGCTGCACAGTCTATGCCTGTAATGCAAAAATTTGCAGAACAGAATTCTAAGATTGATGTAAAAGTGATTCTTAGAGATGAAAATCTAGAGCTGATGAATCATTTTTTATACAACAACACATTATCTATACCTAGACTTATTGCTTTTAATGAAGATACACAAGAAGTTATAGGTGATTGGGGGCCAAGACCAAGTAAACTAACTAAAATTGTTGAAAATTTTAAAGCTAAAAACGGAAGTTTAACTCCGGAGTTTAAACAAGAGCTACAAGTGTGGTACAATAAAGATAAAGGAAATACTATTATTGAAGATCTTACACAATTACTTGCCTTGAAATAGGTAAGTAATTGTTCCTTTTTGGCGCTCCTTAGATGCGTTGCTAAATTTAGACTTTAATGCATATTCAATAGCATTATCTACCAAACAACCATTACTTGTACCAGAACTTTTTTTATTAAATTCTGCATCTATTACATTGCCTAAATTATCTACTACTATATTTATAACCACTTTACCTCCTTCTATACAAGTGTATGTTGGTGGTGGCAAATCATAAGCGCTTCTTTTTACTAATGAAAAAGAAATAGACGTTTTACGTTTTGCTAAGTTATGAGAAACCTCATCTTTTTTAGCGTCTTTTTCACCTAACTTTTGTTTGGCTTCTTTTCGTTTTTTTGCTAATTCTTTTAAACTGGCTGCGTAACCATTTTCAGAACTCACCAATTTAGAGTTAGGATCGCTTTCCGCATCAGACTTAGCCTCTTCCATTAACTCTTCAAGCGTTTTTAAAGGCTCTGGATTACCATAAGTTGGTTTTGCCTTTTCATTATACGCCATATGGCTTTTAATTTCTTGCTGCTGTGTAGGTTGTTGCTCTTCTTCTTTCTGCATCTCCTCTAACTCCTCATCTTCTTCTAGCATAGCTAATTCTACCACATACTCTTCCTTCTCCTTTGCTCCTAAATGTATATTGTATAAAGACAATATAACAATAGACATAGAAAAGAATGTGATTAAAAATGATAAGTATCTACTATCTTTAAACATATAACTTATAACCTTGTTTTTATAAAAATATTTTATTCTTAATCAAAAAAGGTGTTTTTTTACTACTCTTTTGGTTTAGGCATCCCCAATACTGTTGTATGAAAATCTGCTGGGGTTATTGCATTATCTACGTTAAAATCACCTATTTTGGTTCTTCTTAAAGCAGATAAATACCCACCACTTTGCAGTGCTTTACCAAAATCATTTGCTAAAGAGCGTATGTAGGTACCTTTACTACACACTACTCTAAACTCTATTTCTGGCAAATTAACTCTTGTAATTTCAAATTCAGTAATCTCTACCTCTCTAGATTTTACCTCTACAGCCTGCCCTTCTCTAGCGTACTCATACAAGCGTTTACCATCTTTTTTTAATGCTGAAAAAACTGGTGGCACTTGTTGTATTTTTCCAATAAAATTAGTTGTTGCTGCGTGTATTTTTTCTGTAGTTATATGTTCTGTTGGATAAATCTTTTCCACTGCGGTTTCCATATCATAAGACGGTGTGGTTGCCCCAACAGTTATGGTTCCTGTATACTCTTTTATTTGGCCTTGTAGTGTAGGTATTTTTTTGGTGAATTTACCTGTGCATATAATTAATAAACCCGTAGCTAGTGGATCTAAAGTACCAGCGTGACCAATTTTTATTTTCTTTAAATCAAATTTTCTGCGAATACCCCATTTTAAAGCGTTTACTGCCTGAAAAGATGACCAAGTTAACGGCTTATCTATAAGCAATATTTGTCCTTCTAAAAATTCTTCTTTAGTTGTCACGCTATAAAAATTAGATTATTATTAACGGGTGTACAAAGTAATGAATTGCTAATATAGCCAACCCAACTACAATACGGTAATAACCAAACATTTTAAAACCGTGTTTACTTAAATACCCTATAAATGTTTTTATGGCTAATAGTGCAACTAAAAAACCAACTACATTACCAATTATTAACAAGTTAATTTGCTCTCCTGTTAAGGTGTACCCTAGCTTATAAAAGTCGTAACTCTTTTTTAATGTTGCGCCTAACATTGTAGGTACTGCTAAAAAAAAACTAAACTCTGCCGCTACAGTTCTAGATAGTTTTTGAGACATACCACCCACTATACTTGCACCACTTCTACTAACTCCTGGTATCATAGCCAAGCACTGAAAAAAACCAATTTTTAATGCGGTTAAATACGTAATTTCTTTTTCTTCAGAGTCCGCAAACCAATGGTCTACTCGTAATAAAATAACACCACCTATTACTAAGGATATGGCTACTGTTAACGGGTTTTCTAGTAATGAGTCTATTACATCACTCAACAACAACCCTAAAACTACTGCAGGTATAAATGCTACCAATAGTTTTAAATAAAAATCTACACTCTGAAAAAAGCGCTTAAAGTAAAGTACAACTACAGATAGTATGGTTCCTAATTGTATTACTATGGTAAATAATTTTGTAAATTCTTCTTGGGCAATACCAAAAAAAGAAGAAACTATAATCATATGCCCTGTAGATGATACTGGTAAATACTCAGTTATACCTTCTACAATTGCTAAAATAATTGCTTGTAATATGTCCAAAATTTAGTTTTTCTTCTTGTGCGGATTTAACAAAATGGCATACACCTCTATGCCTAAACCTATTAGCACCAAAGTTGGTGCTAGGCGAATTCTTCTAAAATTATATATTTCAGGATTAAAAACATTAGGATCATCACTACCACCACCACTCATTAAAACAAAACCCAGTGTAAGAAAAACTAGGCCAATAGCCATAAAAATGTAATTCTTTTTCTGAAAAATAAATTCTTTTTTAGAGCTTTCTTCTGTGGTGCTATTATTTTTTTTCATTTTGTAAAAAATTTAATCCTTGTTTAATTTTTAACAGTGCAAATCTAATAATATAAATCGTCTGTCCTAAGATTTAAGAAACGTTGTGTAGCTAAAAATGTACTTATAAACGAAATTAAGACGCCTAAAACAAAAATAGCTGCAAAAAGCAACGCTAAAGTTGTTGGGTCTTTAAGCAGTGTTAACTCCGGAAAAAAATCGTTTACGTAATATATAGTCACCGCCAAACCTATCATTGCAATTAAGGCTCCCAACATACCCAATTTTATGTTTGTCCATAAAAATGGTCTACGTATAAAACGCTTTGTAGCCCCAACCATTTGCATTGTTTTTATAATAAAACGTTTAGAGTAAACAGACAGGCGTATAGAGCTGTTAATTAACAAAAATGCAATAAATGCAAATATTCCGCTAGCTACCAAAATCCATAAACTAATTTTTTTAACATTATCATTTAATAATGATATCAAAGGCTTATCATAACTAACCTCTTCTACATAGTCTTTTTCTTGTATGGCTTCTGCTATTTCTTCTATTTGCGTAGGAGATACAAAATCTGCTTTAAGTTGTACATCTATAGAGTTCTTTAAAGGATTATATCCTAAAAACTCTATAAAATTTTCACCAATAGCTTCTGTATGTTGTTCTGCAGCTTCCTCTTTAGACACAAATACTGCTTGCTTTGTATAGTCTGCCATAGCTAAACTTTTTTGCAATTGGTCTATTTCTACCTGTTTAGCCTCATCCTTCAAAAATACAGAAACCGTAATTTGCTCTTTAAAATGATCTGCCATTTTTTTGGTATTAAGCACCAACAAACCTAGCACACCTAGCAAAAACAACACTAAGGCTATACTAAGCACTACAGAAAAATAGGAGGAAATTAACTTCCTTTTTTGATAACGTTCAAAAGATTTACTCATAACTTATAACAATACGTAAAAATAGTAAAGTAATTTGTAATAATACATTTTAAAGGTATTTGTAATTAGTAATCTACAAAAAACAAGAATAAGCTTATTGTAAATTAACACTTTTTGGCATAGTAGTTGTAAAATCCTACAAAACAAAAAACATATAATTATGAAAAAAACTACCTTTTTACTTTTAGCAGCTCTTTTTGTTTATAGCAGTAATGCCATTGCTCAAAAAATAAATTATGGCGCAAAAGCAGGTTTAAATGTTTCTAATTTGTACGGCAACAATCAAGACAAAAATAGCCTTGTTACTTTTCACGCTGGTTTCTTTACTCAAATCGAAATTTCAGAAAAGCTAAATATTCAACCAGAGCTACTGTACTCTAGGCAAGGTGCAGATTTAAACAGTCTGTACAAAGCAAAATTAGACTACATATCTATTCCTATTCAATTTAAATACAACGTATTACCTAAGTTCTTTTTACAAGCCGGTCCACAGGTTTCTTTTTTAGTTTCTGATAAAGCTGTTTTTTATGACGACAATATTGGCACTTTAGATACAGATGCCAAAAGTGTAGATTTTGGTTTTAACACTGGTTTTGGACTTAATTTAGGTGCTGGTATTTTTACAGAAGCAAGGTATAATTTTGGCATTACTACAGTTGCAGAAAACCCAGATATTAAAAACGGCGTGCTACAAATTTCATTAGGCTATATCTTCTAAAAAATATCATTAAACACCTTGTTTTGCAGGGTGTTTAAGTTTTTACATACTAGTAAAAGCAATAGTAGGCTGTTTGGCTTGTAATTCTTAAATTTGCCCCATTCTAAATAGCAGAAGACAAGCATATGAACTACGATTTTAAAGAAATTGAAGCCAAATGGCAAAAATATTGGGCAGAAAACCAAACTTTTAAAGCAGAAAATAATTCTGATAAAGAAAAATTTTATGTTTTAGATATGTTCCCTTACCCGTCTGGTGCTGGGTTACACGTTGGCCACCCACTTGGGTATATTGCCAGTGATATTTATGCTCGTTACAAAAGACACCAAGGGTATAATGTTTTACACCCAATGGGGTACGATTCTTTTGGCTTACCAGCAGAACAGTATGCTATACAAACAGGGCAACACCCTGCAATTACTACCAAAACTAATATAAACAGGTACAGAGAACAACTAGATAAAATTGGTTTTTCTTTTGACTGGAGTCGTGAAGTACGTACCTCTAACCCTGATTATTACAAATGGACACAGTGGATCTTTATTCAGCTATTTAACTCTTGGTACAATAACAACACCAATAAGGCTGAAGATATTTCTACACTTGTTACTTTGTTTGAAAAAGAAGGAAACGCAACCGTAAATGCTGTTTCTGATGATGATATTAGTGTTTTTACTGCTGATGAATGGAACGCATTTGACACTAAAAAACAACAAGAAATTTTATTACAGTACAGGCTAACATACTTAGCAGAAACCGAAGTTAACTGGTGCCCTGCTTTGGGAACAGTATTGGCTAATGATGAAATTATAAACGGAGTATCAGAACGTGGCGGACATCCTGTTATTCGTAAAAAAATGACACAGTGGAGTATGCGTATTTCTGCTTACGCACAACGTTTGTTAGACGATTTAAATACCATAGACTGGCCACAACCTTTAAAAGACTCACAAACAAACTGGATTGGGAGGAGTCAAGGTGCATCTGTTACTTTTAATGTAAAAAATCATAAAGAGCAAATAGATGTTTTTACCACTCGCCCAGATACTATTTTTGGTGTTAGTTTTATGACTCTTGCTCCAGAACATGAGCTAGTAGCAACCATTACTACTCCAGAACAAAAAGCAGAAGTAGATGCTTACATACAAGCAACTGCAAAACGTAGTGAGCGCGAGCGTATGGCAGATGTAAAAACTATTTCTGGCGCATTTACGGGTGCCTATGCAGAACACCCTTTTACAAAAAAACCTATTCCTATTTGGATTGGAGATTACGTATTAGCGGGCTACGGTACCGGAGCAGTAATGGCTGTACCTTGTGGTGACCAACGCGATTATGATTTTGCTAAACATTTTAATATTCCTATTCCTAATGTTTTTGAAGGCGTAGATATATCTGAAGAAGCACACGCAGATAAAGACAAAACTATAATTACCAATTCAGATTTCCTAAACGGTTTACCGTACAAAAAAGCAATGAAACTAGCCATTTACGAGCTAGAAAAAATAGGACACGGTAAAGGTAAAATTAACTACCGCTTGCGAGATGCTGTTTTTAGCAGACAACGTTACTGGGGAGAACCTTTTCCTGTGTATTATGTAAATGGTATGCCACAAATGATAGACGCTAAACATTTACCTATTACCTTACCAGAGGTAGAAAAATACTTACCAACAGAAACTGGCGAACCACCACTAGGTAATGCTAACGTTTGGGCTTGGTGTACTAAAGAAAATAAAGTTGTAGACAATAGTAAAATTAACAATGAAACTATATTTCCGTTAGAGTTAAACACAATGCCAGGTTGGGCAGGTAGTAGTTTTTACTTTAACCGCTATATGGACCCTAATAATACAGATGCCATATTTTCTGATGATGCTATTAACTATTGGCAAGATGTAGATTTATATATTGGTGGTAGTGAGCACGCAACCGGTCACTTATTATATGCACGTTTTTGGCAGAAATTTTTGTTTGATAAAGGCGTTGTTCCTAAAAATGAGTTTGCTAAAAAACTGATTAACCAAGGAATGATTACAGGTACGAGTGCTTTTGTTTATAGAGTACTTCTTGGATTTTCAGGAGGAAAAGACTTTGGAAAAACAGAAATCGGAGAAAATTTAGATAAGGTATATTTATCATCAGCATTAATTAACGAGTTGCAACAAATATATTCAGAAAATAATTTAGATCAAGCTTTTGAAATCCCTATGAGAAGAGATGGTTTTTTAAATGATACTATTGATTTAAAAATTGAAAGCAAAGGTTTAAATTTATTTAGAGATTCTTTATTTCAGAAAACAAGTTTAAATACTGAAGAAATAACATTTGGATTAAAGTCAATTTTACCTATTCACGCAGATGTTTCTTTTGTAAATGCTTCTGATGAATTAAATATTGAAGCTTTTAAAAACTGGAGAGAAGAATATAAAGACGCTATTTTTATTGGAGAAAACGGTGAAGTTATTGATGGTGACAATGACAAATATATTGTTGGTCGTGAGGTAGAAAAAATGTCTAAATCCAAATACAATGTGGTTAGTCCAGATAGTATTTGTGAAGAATATGGCGCAGACAGCTTGCGTTTGTACGAGATGTTTTTAGGCCCACTAGAGCAATCTAAACCTTGGAACACTGCTGGTATTACAGGTACACACGGTTTCTTAAAAAAATTATGGCGTTTATATTTAGATGATAATGGCGCTAAATTTACAGATGCTGCACCAACAAAAGACAATTTAAAAACATTACACAAAACCATTAAAAAGGTTGCAGAAGACATAGAGAACTTTTCTTTTAACACATCTGTATCTACATTTATGATTTGCGTAAACGAGTTGTCTAGTCAAAAATGTACTAGCAAAGAAATTTTAGAAGCCTTAGCTATTTTAGTTTCTCCTTACGCTCCGCATATAGCAGAAGAGTTATGGCAGCAACTAGGACACAACACTTCTATTGCTACAGCTCCTTTTCCTAAGTTTGATGCATCACACCTTGTAGAAAGCAGTAAAGAATATCCTGTTTCTTTTAATGGTAAAATGCGATTTAAACTAGAGTTACCTTTAGACTTATCTAAAGATGAAATTGAAGCTACAGTAATGGCACACGAAAAAACTATTGCTCAATTACAAGGTCGCGAACCTAAAAAAATAATTATAGTTCCTGGAAAAATTATAAATATCGTGGGGTAATAACACAAAAAAATCAATTTAATTTTACATACACCCCTGTTTTTACAGGGGTGTTTTTATTAAAAGTGATTATTTTAACCTCACACCCCTTATTTTTATCGATTAATTAGAAATACTTTTAATAATTAATTTAATTTAGCACCAAAATCTAAAATAGTTAATTATGATTGTTGGTATTCCTCAAGAAATTAAAAATAACGAAAGCCGAGTTGGTATGACACCAGGTGGGGTTTTTGAATTGACAAAAAATAACCATACTGTTTATGTACAGTCTGGAGCTGGTTTAGGCAGTGGTTTTAGCAATGAAGATTACCAGCAAGCTGGCGCAGCTATTTTAGACACTATTGCTCAAGTGTACGCAATGAGTGATATGATTGTAAAGGTAAAAGAACCTATAGAAGAGGAATACAACCTTATAAGAGAAGGACAAATTTTATTTACATATTTTCATTTTGCATCTAGTGAAGCACTAACTAAAGCAATGATTAAGCAAAAAGCCATATGTATTGCTTACGAAACTGTTGAAGACAATGACGGCACTTTGCCACTACTAACTCCAATGTCTGAAGTTGCAGGAAGAATGGCAATACAACAAGGTGCAAAATACTTAGAGAAACCAGTTAAAGGTAGAGGTGTACTTTTAGGTGGCGTACCTGGTGTTGCTCCGGGTAAAGTTTTGGTTTTAGGCGCTGGTGTTGTTGGCGTACAAGCTGCTAAAATGGCAGCTGGTTTGGGCGCACACGTCACCATACTAGATGTAAACATGAAACGCTTACGTTATGTTAATGATGTAATGCCACCACACGTTACAACAGAATTTTCTAACGAGTTTAATATTAGAAAACACATAAAAACACATGATCTTATTATTGGCGGTGTGCTTTTAAAAGGTGCTAAAGCTCCAAACCTTATCACCAGAGATATGCTAAAAGAAATGAAACCAGGTACTGTAATAGTAGATGTTGCTGTAGACCAAGGAGGCTGTGTAGAAACTACCAAACCAACTACCCACCAAGATCCAATTTACATTATAGATGATGTTGTACACTACTCTGTAGCTAATATGCCAGGAGCTGTACCATACACATCTACAATGGCATTAACCAATGTAACACTGCCATACACCTTAAAACTAGCCAACTTAGGGTGGCAAGCAGCTTGTGAACAAGATGCCTCTTTACACAAAGGTTTAAACATTGTATCAGGAAAAATAGTTTACAATGAAATTATTGAAGCTTTTGGCTGGGAAGAAGCATTAGCATAAATACAAACAACTGTCAGTAAAATAAACCTCGCTAAATTTGGCGAGGTTTTTGCTTTTTAATTGTTATATTTATTTTTTAAAACACAAACTATGTATACATATTATATTATTATAGGTGCAGTTGCTTTAGTGAGCTGGATTGTTAGCAACAGGCTAAAAAGCAAATTTAAAAAGTACTCTAAAGTACAATTGCGCAACGGTATGAGTGGCGCAGAAATAGCAGAAAAAATGTTGGCAGATAATGGTATTAGAGACGTAAAAGTTATCTCTACCCCTGGTATGCTTACAGACCATTATAACCCAGCAAACAAAACCGTAAACCTTAGTGAAGGTGTTTACAACCAACGTAATGCTGCTGCTGCTGCAGTTGCTGCACACGAATGCGGACACGCTGTGCAACACGCTACAGCTTACCAATGGCTAACAATGCGTTCTAAATTAGTGCCAGTTGTTAGTGTAACATCAAGTATGTCTCAATGGGTAGTTTATGGTGGTGTTGTTCTAATGGCGGTATCTGGTGTTGCTGGCGGTGTAGGATTTTGGATAGCAGTTGCCGGTTTGGTAATGATGGGCTTTGCCACATTGTTTAGTTTTGTTACTTTACCAGTAGAATACGATGCTAGTAACCGTGCATTAGCTTGGTTAAAAAACAAAAATATGCTTAGCCAAGAAGAATATGCTGGCGCAGAAGACGCATTAAAATGGGCTGCCAGAACATATCTTGTAGCTGCTTTAGGTGCTTTAGCATCATTAGTGTATTGGGCTTACCAAGTATTTGGACGAGATTAATTTTTATAAAAAATACAAAAAGCAAAAAGGGTGTCTACTTAAAGACACCCTTTTTTATTGGACATAATGACGTTCTAAAAAATTCCCCCAAACCATTAGAACTAACTGTAGTTAGCGTTATACATTACGCCCAATTATGCGTTGCTAAATGTTTATGTTTAGGTACAAAGACAATCTATTTTTTACCTCAACCTTACCATTATTTAAATCTTGATCTATTGGCAACATTGTAGTTACCCCTAACGAGTATGTTTTGTAACTAGCCTCTACACTAAATTTTCCAAAAAAAACATTACCTCCTGTGTTTAACACTGTTAATCCGTAAGACTCATCTTCATCATAATTTTCTCCACTAACACCAACTGCAGGCGTTAATGCAAAATCATTAGACAAGTAATATGTTTTATAAGTATTTAAACCATAGTTTAACTGATTACCAAACTGATAATCTTTAGTGTTTTTTGTTTTAAACGTATAATTTACCATTGCAGACATCCCCCAATTGTTATGTGTAAGTCCGTAATTAACTGCAGTAACATAATCCCAACTTCCGGTTCCTAATTGAAAACTAGTGTTTACACTTCCGGTATTATTAGCCCTATCAAAACTACCGGTTGGCATTTTTACTCCACCACCAACTTGTAAAGAGTGCTGCGGACCAACAACCATAATACTATCTTGCTTTGCTAAAATTTTATAAAACCCCAGCAATGTAATATCTCCCAAACCATCAATATTTTGAGAAGACTCATTTGCAAACTCTCTATTATGAAAATGATAAGGAACTATAGCGTTAACTAAAAAACGCTTACCCAAAGGTATTCTACCCCAAGCCTGTAATGTATTAAAGTTTTCATCTATCCAAGGTGAATTGTTAAATATACCATCTCTAGACCTGTAACTTTGAGATATGTAACGCACACCTGCAAAATTGGTGTCTAAACCAGTACCAAACCCCATACTACCACCATTACCACTACAGCCACAAGTATCGCAAAAGTCTTCAAAAACGTAATGCTTTGTTGTTGCTGTTGCTGGCAAACTGTCTGTTGGTTCTGTTTTATGCATTGCAAACGCATTACACGCAACCAATAGACACGTTATTATTGTTAAATTTTTCATATTCTATTTTTCTGAAAATCGTTCGTCCGTTAAAAAAGTATTATCTGTAAGGGTGTTTAAAAAGGCAATAATTGCCACCCTTTCCTCTGCTGTTGTAGCAATACCCAATCTCTCACCACTACGCAATAAAGGATCTAAGGTTTGCGAGTCTACAACTCCACTATCATAAAAAGCAAGTACCGCCTCTAAAGACCCAAATCTACCATCATGCATATACGGTGCAGTAACCGCAATATTTCTAAGGCTGGGCACTTTAAACTTATAATTGTCCTCTGCAAAACCAGTTACTACACTCCTACCTAAATCATTTAATTTGGTATTGGGTTGCAAACCATTATTTCTAAAACTACCATCAGAAAATAATGCTGTAGCGTGACAACTAGCACATTTTTGCTCAAAAAGTACCAAACCTTGCTGTTCTATCTCTGTTAGTTGCACTTGGTTATTTATGTACTTATCATACTTAGCATCTGCAGAAATCATAGTGACCATAAACTGTGACAACGCTAACAAAAAATTTTCAGAATTTACCTCACCATCTTCAAAAGCCGCAGCAAAAAGTGCTTTGTAGTCCGGTTTATTTTTCAGCTTTGCTATCACATTTTCTAAGGTCTCATCCATTTCTACCTCTGTAGTAATAGGAATTACAGGAAAAAGATCTAAATGACCCGTTGCACCATCCCAAGCAAAATTTTCTAAAAAAGCCATATTTTGTACAGGAGGTGTATTTCTTGTCCCTTCTAAATCGTTTACGCCATGACTAAATGTATGTCCGTGATGAGTAAACGCATATTTTTGTTCATGACAAGTACCACATGAAACCGTACCTGTAGAAGACACTGCACCTTCATAAAACAATTTACGGCCAAGTTCTATTCCGTTTTTTGTTAACGGATTGTGAGCTAAATTATAAGTTACTTCAGGGAAATGAGCAGGCACCTCTAACTCTACCGGAATATTAGTATACCCATCATCATCACTCTGGCAACTTACAAAAGCCATTACAACCAAAAAGAAGCTAATTTTTTTCATTACAACTAAAAAAAGAAATAATAGGTGCCACAAGCCCAGCTAAAACCAAAACTAAAACCAGGCCTGCAACACACAATTATTAATTAGTGACTGCTGTTACCAGCTTCGTTGTTGTGTACATGATCTATTTTAAATGCTAACGGCACATTAGTTGCCACTTTCACTGCACCTTCGCCACCCATTATAGCATTGTCATATGCCTCTAAACTTACAACCTCAGTAGCTGTTAAAAGTTGATTTGCATCTGTAATAATATGTACTTCTGGAGCCATTACTTCATTTACAATAATTGCAGAACCAGAAGGCACCTCTATAGTAGTTTCTGTATAGTTTGTAACCTCATCACTAGCTCTACCTAAGTGTACCCAGAACTGCTCATCTGTAGTTGTGTTAGATGTGTAAGTACCTTCAAAATTAATGTACTTGTAACCTGCTGCCCAAGACCACGTCATGTCATACTCACCAGCAGCATCCCAAAACTCTCCTGCTCCGCTTAATCCCTGGTTGTACTTTTCTTTATCTACACCAATACCAAATTTAACAGCTGTGTATGTACCTGCTGGCACATCTTCTAAAACTACTTTTGTATTGTCTGCCAACTCATCATTAGAATCTTCACTAATAATAAAGTAGCTACTTTCTTTTGGGTAAGTGTACTCCATACCATCCTCATCTATTAAAACAATATTACTTACTATGTAATTTAAACGAGATACGGTTAAGGCCTCACCATTAGCATTTTCTGTATTAGCATTACCTATTATTAAATTGTTTCCTGCAAAACCATTATCAAATTCTAGTGTAACTTGTCCTGGGTTAACATTGTCCATTTCTCCGTCATCATCAGATGAGCAAGATGCCAATGCAATTAAACTAAAACTTATTACTATCGATTTTAAAAATTTTGTTTTCATTTTAAATTTTTACTATTTCCTTATTTTTTATGTGATTTTATTAGATGTTTAGCTTATAAAAAAGAATTAAAATAAAGGCGTGAATACTTAAGAAAAGAATCACCTGAATTATTTTTTTAATAAAATAAACTGAGACGTTGTTAAGCTATAGGCTGATTAAAAAACAGCACAACAAATGATGATTTTTCAATAAAAACTGAAAAAGCAACACAAACAATAAGCTTAACTAATAAAATTTAAGAAATAGGAGGACGTAAAAGGCTAAAAACCGATTTAAAATGATAGTTACTCTCTGCAGAAAGTATTTTTGATTTTTTTTGAGGTGAAATTTGTGTGCTTACAAAAACATCTTGGTTATTTTGATGAAATAACAACTGAAATTCTGACTTTACAACAGCCTGCTCATTGTGTTCTTCTTGCGTAGATTTTTCTATAGATTTCATTAACGCACATTTACCATTACATTCTAGTTCTGGTTTATCTTGGTTAATACACAGTACTTTAGAAATATAGTCATAATTAACCACATACTCCATAAACGGAAATATTGGCTTTAAGCAAATAACAATTGCAATTATGAGTAAGGTCTGTTTCACGCCGCAAATTTACAATTAAAAAAAATTAAACCTAGAACATTTGTCATAAATAGCTACAATTATATTTGTATTTGCCTATCTATTTGCTGGTTTAAAGAAATAAAAGTTTCGGTTCTAGAAACACCTTGTATTTGCTGTATTTCTTTATTTAAAACATGCATAAGATGCTCATTATCTTTACACAACACTTTTATTAAAATAGACCAGTTGCCTGTAGTATAGTGGCACTCTAAAACCTCTGGAATTTTCTCTAGCTCCTTAACAGCCTTTGGGTTGCTCATTGCCTTATCTAAAAAAATACCAATGTATGCCATTGTAGTATACCCTAAAACTTTTGGGTTAATAACAAACTTAGAACCAGACATTAGTCCAGATGTTTCTAACTTACGTAAACGTTGATGGATAGCTGCACCAGAAATTCCTATTTTACGAGCAATTTCTAAAATAGGCTTACGAGCATCTTGCATAAGATACCTTATAATTTTTTTGTCTATTCCGTCAATTTTTATTCTATCGTTATCAAATTTCATAAGTTTAGCTATAAATTAACTGTAAATATACTTAAATAGCGTTAAATGTTAACTATGTAGTTTAGCAGAATTGTATCCTTTATATTCTGTGTTATACTCTTTAAATACAATCCCAAAATTCTGTAATTCTTTTAAAATAGGGTCATACACCTCTTTGGTAATAGGTATTTGTACACCGTAAGTTTTTATTTTGTTATTTAAAATTAACAGAGCTGCCATTGCTACCGGTAAACCAACAGTTTTTGCCATAGCTGTATGCGTTTGGTTTTTACCCAAAGCAACCATATTAGAATCTATTTGCTTGTTTTCTCCGTTAAGGCTGTACCCAAATTTATGGTACATCACAATCATATCTTTATCATCCTTATCTAGTGTCCAGCTTTGTTCTAAAATTTGCTGTAGTATTTGTGCTGGCGTCCCATTTTTAAGTGTTATAAATTTGGTGTCGTCAAAAAGATGTAGTTCTAACAACTTGCCCCACATTACATCATCTTGATCTATTTTTAAGTAATGGCGTAGTTTTAGCTCTACAGAATCTGTTGGTGAGTACGGTAAAAATAAATTTGTAAATGCCCTGTAGCTCATATTCTCAGAGTTTTCAATAGTATAGCTATCATCTGTCATTCCTAATTCTACAAGCATATTCCACGCCTTAGAAAAACCAACGCGGCGCATAGTGCCTCTGTATAAGGTAAGCACATCTTGCAAACCATACGCTTCTCTGTATTTTAAAGAATCTCTGTTTGCATACCCCTCAAACCTACCAAAACCTTCTACATTAAAAAACTCTGTTCTTCTAAACAGTTTATTATAAGGTATATATTTATAGGTGCCTTCTTGTATAAATTTTGCCGCACCACCTTGCCCAGCAACCACTACGTTTCTTGGGTTCCAAGTAAATTTATAGTTCCACAAATTAGTATCGCTCTCCGGCGCAACCAAACCACCTGTAAAAGACTCAAACAACAACATTTTACCTCCTTTTTCTCTAATACTGTCTATTACTTGCATAGCACTCATATGGTCTATACCAGGATCTAGGCCAATCTCGTTCATAAAAACAAGCTTGTTGTCTTTTACCTGTTTATTTAAACCAAGTAACTCATCACTAACATAAGATGCTGTAACCAAATGTTTTTTAAAACTAACACAATCTTTAGCTACTTGTATGTGTAAACTTGCTGGCAACATAGATATTACTAAGGTTGCCTTTTGTACCAGTTTTTGTCTTTCTTCTATATTAAAAATATCTAAACCAACTACACTACAAGCCTGATGATTTGCTATATGTGGCGCTATATTTTGTGGTTGTAAATCTGCAATAGTAATATGTAAGCTTTCTTCAGCAGCTTTTTCTAGTAAATAATCTAATAAATAAGCGGTAGATTTTCCGGCACCTAATACAAGTATTTGTCTTAACATATGTTTTATTACTTTTGGTTGTGATACTGATACAATGATCAGTTTTGTTACATTTATAAATTTACAAACGTTTTTTGTTATGAACAAAACAATTTTAAGTGCTGGAGTATTTTTTGGCTTTACTGCAGTAATTTTTGGAGCCTTTGGTGCACACGGATTAGAGAATTTGGTAGATGCTAAAGCAATAGCATCATACAAAACAGGAACACAATACCAAATGTACCACGCACTTTTATTGTTGATTTTAGGTGTACTACCAAAACTTACAGAAAAGCATAAAAAGCAAATTTTTTACGTTTTGGTAATAGGTATTTTTCTGTTTAGTTTTTCTATATATATTTTAAGTATTGATACAATTTTAGGATTTAATGCAAAATCTATAGCACTTGCAACTCCAATTGGTGGATTATTTTTAATAATTGGATGGTTTTTATTGGGTTATCGTATTTTTAAACATTTTAACTAAACATTTGACAATTAAACTATATAACTGCAAAATTTTTTTAGCTTTGCATTAACAAAAAAACTAAAACTATGAGCACTTATAGTCCAGACACGAAAACGATTTCGTTGGAGGAATATGGTATTACAAGCACTGACATTAATTATCAATTATCTCCGTCAGAATTGCACAAAATAACTTTAGATAAAGGTATGGGTAAAGAAGCTTCTTCTGGAGCTTTAGCAATTAATACTGGCGAATTTACAGGTAGATCTCCTATGGATAGATTTATTGTAAAGGATGATGTAACTGCTGACAAAGTTTGGTGGGGAGATATTAACATTCCTTTTGCACCAGATAAATTTGATGCACTTTATGATAAAGTGATTGATTATCTAAACGAAAAAGAACTTTATGTAAGAGATGCTTATGCATGCGCTGATAAAGATTACAAGTTAAACATTAGAGTTATTAACGAGTACCCTTGGTCTAATATGTTTGCTTACAACATGTTTTTAAGACCAACTGTAGAAGAGCTAAATGGCTTTGACCCAGAATGGACTGTTGTTAATGCCCCAGGTTTTATGGCAGACCCAGAAGTAGATGGTACACGCCAACACAATTTTGCAATTTTAAACTTTACAAGAAAAATTGCTTTAATTGGTGGTACTGGTTACACAGGAGAAATTAAAAAAGGTATTTTTTCTGCGTTAAACTTTATTTTACCTGTTTACAAAGACACATTGCCTATGCATTGTTCTGCAAACGTTGGTAAAGATGGTGACACTGCTATTTTCTTTGGATTATCGGGTACAGGTAAAACTACCCTGTCTGCAGATCCTAACAGAAAATTAATTGGTGACGATGAGCACGGTTGGACTAATGAAAACTCTGTTTTTAATTTTGAAGGTGGTTGTTACGCTAAAGTAATTAACCTATCTGCAGAAAACGAACCAGAAATATTTGGTGCCATTAAAAAAGGTGCTATTCTAGAAAATATTGTAATGGATGATAAGGGCGCTGTAGATTTTGCAGACACCTCTATTACTCAAAATACAAGAGTTAGTTACCCTATTTATAATATAGAAAACATACAAGAACCATCTATAGGTACTAACCCTAAAAACATATTCTTTTTAACAGCAGATGCTTTTGGTGTACTGCCTCCAATATCTAAGTTAACTCCTGCACAAGCTGCGTACCATTTTATATCTGGTTACACAGCAAAAGTTGCAGGTACAGAAGCTGGTGTTGTAGAGCCGGTACCATCTTTTTCTGCTTGTTTTGGTGCACCATTTATGCCATTACACCCAACTAAATATGCAGAAATGCTAAGTGCAAAAATGCAAGAAGCTGGGGTTAATGTATGGTTGGTTAATACTGGCTGGACAGGCGGACCTTACGGTGTTGGTACACGTATGAAATTAAAGTACACACGTGCTATGATTAATGCAGTATTAAATGGTGACTTAGGTTTATACTCTTATGACAAATACCACATACACTCTGTATTTGGTGTTGCACAACCTAGAGAGTGTCCTGGTGTACCTACAGAAGTACTTAGCCCAAGAACAACTTGGAATAATGATGAAGAGTACTACAAAACAGCTTTTAAATTATCTAACGCGTTCCGCGAAAACTTTAAAAAGTTTGAAGCCTACGCTAATGAAGAAATTAGAAGAGGTGGCCCACAACGCTACGCATTTTAAATACAACACTGTACCTAATACAGCTTAATAATTTTAATTACAGATCCAGAGGAGCTAGCTTCTCTGGATTTTTTGTATTTAAAAGCATACGTTTTATCAGCTATACTAAAAAAGTGCTTTATCACTTATTTACATTTTTAAAATAAAAAAATAATTATAAATTGTAGGAAAATTAAACGCTTAAAACTTAAATGTGCGTTTATACAGCCGTATTGGAGGAATAAACGCAATACATTGAGGTTATTGAGTAGTTAGCCACAAGCTAAAGAAACAACCGAACTCAAAATTGAATAACATCGAAAAAACGGAAATTATATACACCCACTTTGAAAAGTTTATTACACTTTCAGAAAAGTTAAAATCTGAACTTTCAAAACGAATAAAACCGATTGAATTTAAAAAAGGAGAACTTGTTTTAGATGCAAACAATATTTCTAAAAAAAGTTATTTCATTAGTAAAGGTATTTTAAGAACTTATTTTATTAAAGATGGAAAAGAAATCAGCGAATATTTTTCAGGAATAGATGAATGGGTTAATTCACCAAGAAGCTTTACACAAAGAGAAAAAGACATCTACTATATTGATGCAATTGAAAATACCGAAGCTTATTTTATAAATGTAAACGACCTTGTATATCTTTTTGATAATTTTCCAGAAATGGAACGTTATGCTCGTTTATCAATGGGGACAGTTTTTGGTCATTTTATGGAGCGTATTACCTCAATGAGATTTACTTCTGCTAAAGAAAAATACAATCACTTTCAAGAAACTTACTCTAAGATTTATCATCGTATTCCTTTAGGAATGGTTGCCTCTTATTTAGGAATAACGCAAGAAACATTAAGTAGAATTAGGGCTAAAAAGTAATTATTTGATTTAGGTCAAAAGTTCTAATAATTTAAATCACGAACTTTAACTCTAAATTAAAACTCATAATGAAGAAAAGAACGAAAAGAATATTATTAATCCTTACGCTAGCTTTAATCTCAGGAATAGTTTACATATTTACGTATATACCGAATTTATCAAAACAACATGGAGTTGTTGAAACTCTATTATATTTAGGAGATTCTGAAAATCAACCTTTAATTGTAGCTTTTGGTGGTGCAGAAGGTGGAATTGATTGGCATAGAAACCATATGAAAAGTAAGAGAGACAGTCTTATTCAAAAAGGTTATGCGATTTTAGCTATTGGATATTTCAATTCAGAAGGAACACCGAAAAATCTCGACAGAATTTCACTTGATGCAATTTCAGATACGATAATCAACATTGCCAAAAAAAATTCTAAAATTAATGAATCAAAAATTGCACTTATTGGAGGTTCTCGTGGTGGAGAATTAGTCTTAAATTTAGCTAGTAGATTTGACCATTTCAATGCTGTTATTGCAATGTCAACATCGAATGTAAGCTTCCCTGCAATTACTTGGTCTGCAAACACTTCTTCTTGGACTTTCAAAGGAAAAGACGTTCCTTATGTCCCAGCACCTTTAAAAACAATCTCACCTGCATTAAAAGGAGATTTATTTACTGCTCATAAAATGATGCTTGAAGACAAAAAAGCTTTAAAAAAAGCTGAAATTGAAGTTGAAAATATTAACGGAGCTATATTGATATTATCAGGTAAAACCGATGACCAATGGCCAGCTTCAGAAATGTCTGACCAATTAATCCAAAGACTGAAAAACAAAAAATTTAAGCATTACAATAAACATATAGCAATAGATGGTGGGCACATAGCACCTTTGGAACATTTTAATCTTGTATATGATTTTTTAGACAAGCATTTACCAACTGAATAATAAAAGCCAGTGGCTAACAAGGTATAAAAAACATAGGGTAGTTTAGGCTTACCAAAAGGTCTGTGTCTATTTATAAAGTCGCCAAATATAAAATTTGGTATTTTCAACAAAAAAGATAAAAGCAAAATATTATATTTGGCTTAGTACCAAACCGAAACGTATCGCTTATCAACTGCCCTACGTTTCTTATACTGAACGTTGGCATTAATTAAAAAATACATCTGCTGTACTCAAGAAATTACCCCTATTTTAATATTAATTGTTTTTAACATCATCAAACCAATGTTCAAAAAAAATTACTCATTCTTTCAACTATTATTTTTATAACGGGATGTTCTAATAACGATATTGAAAAAAAAATAATTGATGGGAAAACTTACTACATTATAGATTCTAAAGAAGATTTAATATGGTTATCTAACCCTAATTTATTTTTAAAATTTGATACATCTTCATCACAAAACAAACTTGATGATGAGGATAAATTAAGGTTTAAGTGGAGTGCTAATTACCTACAAACCAATAACATTGACTTAAAAACTAAAAAAGAAGAAAATACTCTTGGATTTACGCCTATTGGTTCCAAAAGGATTCCTTTTTCCGGAACTTATAATGGAAAAGGCTACAGTATTTCTAACTTGTATATTAATAGACCAGAACAAGACCAAGTAGGCTTATTTTCTGCATTAGAAAATTGTACTTTAGATAGTATTAATTTAGTTAATATTTCCATTACTGGTAAAACTAGTGTTGGGGGTTTAGCTGGTAAAGACCATAAATCTTTAATTAGTAATTCTCATGTTAATGGAACCCTAAAATCTGAAGATTTCTTTTTGGGGGGATTAATTGGTGAAAAAAAAAGTGGAAAAATAACTTACTCTTCTTTTAAAGGAAAACTAGAAGCTAATAAGAGTTACGTTGGTGGTCTAGTCGGAGATTTGCAAGAAGCAATTATTACCAATTCTAATTCCATTGGTGAAGTTATAGGTTGGCGAAATATAGGAGGGATTGCGGGTAGAAATTCAGGAGATTACGACTATGATAATGGATCAAGTCAAAATGAAATAGGTCCAGGTTCTATAAATAATTGCTTTTCTTCAGCAACTATAAAAGGTAAGAGAGAAATAGGAGGTATTGTAGGTCAAAGCTCGATTGGTTCTATATTTTATTGTTACTTTAATGGGAGTGTTTTTGGAAATTATGCTACTGGAGGCATTATAGGAAATGATACTTCTAGCTTAGTTTTTAATTGTTACAATAGCGGGTCAATTAATTGTACTGAAGAATATGCTGGTGGAATTGTTGGTGAAATGAGAGATATTTATCATGAATATGATTCATTTATAGACCTAACATACTCAACAGGAAATATAAAAGGTAAAAAATTTGTTGGAGGCATTGTTGGTTCTATAAAAGGCAATATTAATAATTCGTATGCTACAGGTGATGTTATTGGAGAAAAAAATGTTGGAGGTGTTGTAGGTGAATTAAATTTTAATGGGCTAATATCAAACACAAGTGCTATTGGAAAAATAACTGGAAAAGAAAATGTGGGAGGAATAGCAGGAGTAATTTCTGGAATGCTTGAGTTTAGTGAAAATGATGAAGTATTTTTTAAAACATTAGCAAATGAATTAAAAAACAGTTTAGGCAACGTTGGAGCTCAAGTAACAACAAAAAATGCAGGTAACAAAAGCTATGCTATAGTTAAAAACTGTTATTGGAATAAATTACTAACAAATCAAAATAGTGGTATTGGTAAAATACGTTATTCCAAAAACAACAAAAGGTTTATAAATGGCACTAAATCACTAACAAAAGCTGATTTTTTAAAAGAAGTTAGTTCTCTGAAAGCTCTAGGCTATAAATATGAAGCACTTTATTTGGAGATTGAAAAAAAATGCAAATATTAGTGGTTTTTATCCTTTTTAAAATTGACAGAAAATCGCGACTCAAAAAACAGGTCATAGAAATAATAACTAAAGATAACAATACCTATAAACAATACGGGCTTAGGTGTTTAACCCAAAGGTCTGTGTTTAATTATAAAGTCGCTAAATACTAAACGTTATCGTCTAGTTTATCACCTTTACTAATTTCCTATAGTTAGTTTTTAATTTGGTGTGTATTCACTAAATTAGGCAATTAATCCGGCTAACAAAACAAACCTGTACAGCAATGTAAACAGCATACTTACAATTATGAAAACCTATCTAAACATTGCAGACTTATTAAAAGACTTAAACGTAAAAAGTGAGTCTATACATCCTGGTTTTCATATTTTTAAATTTAACGAGACCAGCAAAATTGCCGCTGATGCACTCAATCCACATTTAAAAACATTTTTTACTATAGATTTTTATGCAGATAACCTATCTAAACGGCAAATAGGAACCACAAAGGTTGAAGACTTAACCAATTCAATAGCTTTTAATTCGCCTTTACAATTATTTTCGGTACACACCTCCAATGGTATACCAGGTGAAGAAGGTTATTCCTTGCTTTTTGGGGCTGATTTCTTTTAACCTAAAAAACATCAATACGAAATTCAGCACGAGTTTCCTTATTTTAAATTGAACTCTAATCCGGCTTATAAATTATCACAGTTAGATTTACCTTTAATTAAAAACCTGTTTGATACCATTTATGAAGAATTTAAAAAGGACGATTCCCATAAAGTAGAAATAGTACGCTCTTACGTGCTGGTACTTTTGCTTCAAATAAAACGTGTGGTGGGTAATGCTACAGAATTGGTGCAATTAAAACGTTACCAAGAAATTACAGCCAATTTTGAAGAATTAATCCTTAGAGAAACTTCAAAATATAAAACCATTGCAGAATATGCAGATCAATTAAACATTACTCCCATTTACTTGTCTGAATGTGTAAAAAAAGCAACAGGAGTAACGGCTAAAAAAATCTTATCTAACTATATGACCTTACGCGCTAAGGCTTTGTTACAGCAAACTACCAGCTCAGTTGCCCAAATTGCGTATGAAATGGGTTTTGATGAGCCTACCAATTTTATCAAGTTTTTTAAAAACAACGAAGGCATTACACCTGCCGCTTTTAGAAAACTACCTTAAAAAGTATCATTTTCTCTAAAATACTCACCTTATACAGGGTTTTGTTCTGCTCTAATTTTGTCCCATAACAAATTAGAAGAGTATAATGAACACCATACAAACAAAACCTTTAAGCAATAAGTTGTTATTTATAATGGCAACTGCCATTGCGGCAACGGCAGCTAATTTATATTACAATCAGCCTTTAATTCCGTCTATTGGAGAATCATTAAGACTTAGCGAAAGTGTGCTAGGTTTTATACCCTCTGCATCGCAAATTGGGTATGCAATGGCTATATTTTTTATTTCCCCTTTGGGTGATGTAATGAACAGAAAAACAGTGATAAGAAACTTATCTATCACTTTGGTTATAGCATTACTGGGCGTGTATTTTGCTCCAAATTTTGGCATTTTAGTGGCAGCTACTTTTGTGGTAGGTTTGGGAGCCAATATTACGCAACAATTGCTGCCACTGGGTTCGTCTTTAGCTACACCAGAGAATAAAGGCAAAGTAGTGGCTACATTAATGACGGGTTTAACCACAGGTATATTATTGTCTAGAACTTTAAGCGGATTTATAGCTGAGCATTTTGGTTGGCGCAGTGTGTTTTTAACTGCTGCCGTTATTGCCGCTATAATAGGTGTTGTGCTACACGTTTACTTACCATCAAACAAACCTACGGCAAAACTAAAATACAACCAGTTACTGGCATCAATGTTCACCTTGGTAAAAACCAAACCACTTTTACGCGAAGCCGCTTTTGTAGGTGCACTTTGGTTTGCTGCCTTTAACGCTATGTGGGCAACTATTGCTATACACGTTATGGAAGAACCTTTTTCGTTATCGGTACAGCAAGTAGGTCTGTTAGGGTTTGTTGGTGCTGCCGGAATTTTTGGCGCTAAAATAGCGGGCAAATGGGCAGATAAAATTGGAGCTAGAAAGGTAATGACCGTTTCCATTAGTTTGGTGTTGGTAAGTTTTGTGGTGCTTGCATTAGGGCAAAATAATATGGTGGTGCTTTGTATTGGTATTGTACTGCTAGATTTGGGCGTGTTTGGTTCTCAAATACCAAACCAGGTGCGTGTTTTTTCGGTAGATGTAAATGCACAAAGTAGAGCCAATGCCATTTATATGCTTTTTTATTACATAGGGGCATCTGCAGGTTCTGCATTGGGTGTATCTGTAATTAGCAAGTTTGGCTGGACAGGACTTACCATTTTTGGATTTGCTTTAGCTGCAATTGCCCTTCTTTTTCATATTTCAAAAAAATCAAAATAAAAAACCAATTGAAATTGCAATACGCTTTCAATTGATAATAAACACATTCACTTTTTAAAAATTATACAAATGAATACAGAACATACAAATTTACAAGACGCTTTAAGTGCAAAACAAGCAGCTTGGGAATCCAATGCTTCCAAGGAACAAAAAAGAAATGACAACTGAAAACCTTGAGGCTATTGTAGCTACCCAATTTTTAGAAAATGCGGTAAACGTTGGAGATAAAGTAATCAATTTTACATTAAAAAATGCCTTGGGAGAATGCACCAACTTACAGTCGGTTTTAGACAACGGACCTGTGATTTTAACGTGGTACAGAGGTGGTTGGTGTCCGTACTGTAACATTACCTTACAGTACTTGCAAAACAGTCTGCCAGAATTTAAAAAATATGGTGCAAATCTTTTGGCTTTAACTCCAGAATTGCCAGACAAATCTCTTAGCACATCTGAAAAGTACGATTTACAATTTGAAGTTTTAAGCGATGTGGGAAACAAGATTGCCAAACAATACGGACTGGTGTATAAACTAACCGATGCGCTATCTGAAATATACCAGAACAAATTGGGCTTAAAAAATTACAATGGCGATGACAGTAGCGAACTACCTATTACAGCTACTTATGTTATAGATGCAAAAGGTATTGTGCAATATGCTTTTCTTGATGCTGATTACCGTAAAAGAGCAGAAATTTCAGAAATCATAGACGTATTAAAAACACTTTAGTTGAACTATAAATAGAAACTAAAATGGCACTAAATATTATTACAATAGGATTAAAATTACTGAGCGCTTATGCTATGCTTACATTTGCCCTTCCTAAACTACGTGGCTTAGCGGTAAGCGTAAAATCATTTACACAATTTGGCGAAGTTTTAGGTATAAGTGGCAAAGGCTTTATGCACTTTACCGGTACATTAGAATTGCTAACTGCATTGGTGTTATTGGCTTCTGTTTTTTTAAGTGAAAAAGCAGGGAACATTACTACAATAACGGGCTATATTTTGCTATTTGGTACTATGGCTGGAGCGTTGGTTACCGAATATTTTATAAGAGAAACTCCTGTGCCTATGTTGGTAAGCCTAGCTATTACGTTACTGCTTATTGCAGTTTCCCAACTGATTATAAAGTTTATATAAGAAGATTATTTATATACGTTTTTACATTTCTAAAATAAAAAATAGTTATAAATTGTAGGAAAATTTAACGCTTAAAACTAAAATGTGCATTTATACAGCCGTATTGGAGGAATAAACGCAATACATTGAGGTTATTGAGTAGTTGGCTGCAAGTTAAAAAATGATATGGGAAGACATAAAATGACAAAAGGTATTTGTAATATCTGCGGGATAAAAACTAATTTATCCTATGAACATGTGCCTCCTAAAGCTGCTTTTAATAAAAACACTAAATATGTTTCAATAAAGTTCGAAGATTACATTCAGTCTCGAAATTTAATGAAAGAAATCCCTAAAGGGAAGACGAAACAAGGCGGAATAGGATATAATTCATTTTGTGAAAAATGCAATAATTTTTTTGGAGCTAATTATGTAAATGCATATGTAAAATGGGTTAATGCGGGAGTTCAGTTGTTAGCTGATTCTGAGTTCGCTTCTTGTTATTTTGAAATTAAAAATATCGAACCGCTCTCAATTTTGAAACAAATAATTTCTATGTTTTTGGCTATAAATGATAATTCATTTAGTAATGATTTCAAAGAACTCTCTGAATTCGTAATTAATAAAGAAAGTAAAATTTTACCTGAAAAGTTTCAAATTTACACATATCTAACTCGAGCAGAAAGACTAAGGTATATGAAATACTCAGCTATAGGTGATTTAAATACCAGACAAACTGTATTATGCTCAGAAATGGCATACCCTCCTTTTGGTTATGTTTTAACAATCGACAGCAAAATAAATAAGAAATATCTGCGAAATATAACTGAGTTTAAAAACTATGATTTTAATGAAAATAAAGACTTTATAATGTCTTTGGCTCAATTGCCCACTTATACTATTTACTCTTTAGACTACAGAAGTAAGGATAAGCTCAATAATGACATTGAAAAAGCGAATAATCTTATGGATAACATTGATAAATTTAGAAAAGAAAATAGTTAAACCAGCAGCCAACAAGGTGTATAATTAATTGCGTCTGAATTTCCTTACCGGAAATTCAATCTTATTAATTATCTTTCCGAAATATCGGAAAATGACTCGCATCCTTTTCCGCAAAAAATCATACACAAATACGTTAGCAAACATATGAAACAAGCATTTTTTTTAATAGTCATCTCATTGCTTTTTTTATGTAGCTGCTCGAGTTTGAGTAGCGCTAAAAAAATTGGGGCCTTTGAGAAAACTCTCGGAGCGGACAACTCAAAAGTACTTTCTGATTATGTTCAGGCTTTCGAAACTCAAATACTAAAGAAAAAATATCCTACTCTAACAACTAATAAAGCCTATTCAGAACTATTATCTGAAAACCCCTACTCTATCGCATCGATGAAGCTTTACGAACTATTTACTGACTACAATTTGGATGAATACTTTGAAAGTCAATTGTGGCATGAAATATACGCGCCCGTTGACTCGGTTTTGATTGATAGTATAATTCTTAGAACAAAAAGTCAGTATGTTTATTTAAGTGAAAATGGGAAAAGAGTAATTGGAGAAGTTGGAGGTAGTTTTAAACCTAATATGGACATAGATTCTATTGTAAAAATAGAATTTGGAATTTGTCATTTTAATAATCAAGGTAAATATTGGCGCGCTATTGAGTCCATACAAAATGGAGTTCCATTTTTAGAGGAATTTTATGATACAAAAAATAAAGTAAGCCATATTAGTATTGGTCTATTTGATGATATGGTTAATCGGCACAAATTGGATTTAAACGATTATCTAGTTAGAAGAATAATAGCAGTTGAGCTAGGTAAATTTATTAATGACGCAAGAGTACCAAAAAAAAATACCCTTGCTAACATTGGCTATATCAAATAGGGCATAAAGTGCTATATTTAAAAACTTGGGCGTATTTTCGAAGTTCGCCAAATATAAAAATTCGGCTCTGTGTTAATCCTAAAAATTAGTGTCTTTTTACACGCTACGTTTTGTACACTAGTCCGTTAAGCACAATTAGAAAAAAATGAAAGTTGTAATCATCATTGGAATAGTTTTACTGGTTTTAGTTTCTGTCTGGTATGCCAAAAAAACTGGAATAAATTCTGAATTTCATAATAAACAAAAAGCGTTAGCTGTTTCTAACATCCTAGATAAACCCTTAGATTTTGGATATAAAATGGTTTGGATTGCTGTAAAAACAAATCAGAAAAAAAGACTTGCAGAAATTATTAAATTGAAAAAAACTAAACAAGCAAATTGGAAAAGCGGAATTGAAACCGCTTATGAAGATGGAATTTATATTACTCCACAAATTGGAGAATGGACTTTAATTACCGGAAACGGATTGGTAAATAAAAGAGATGATAAAGAAAATATGGCTGCTGTAGAAACCCTCTTAAATTATTTAAGTACGGAGTTTGGAGAAGCTCATTTTTTTGGCACCAACCGAGTTGTGGAGTACCATAGTTGGATGAAATCTAAGAATGGAAAAATGGAACAAATTTATTCGTATCTTGGAGAAAGTATGGAAAACATTAAAGTTTTTGGTGAACCGACTAAAGCAGAAGAAGGACTAAAATTATTCAACTCACTATCCGAGGACGCAAAAAATGAAGCATATTTTGAGCGTGAGGACTTGACTTATGCAGATGAAATGTTAGTTATGGAGATTGCCGAAAAATGGAGTGTAAACCCTACTAAATTATCTACACGAACCGACATAAAAAAAGAATTAGGACTAGCTGGTAAGTAATTGCTATAACTAAAAAAAACCATTGCACACGCCTTTAATGCTAGTGTTTATTATCATATTTTTTAAATTTAAAAAATATAATTATTACGAAAAACCTATTAAAACATTACCAATTCTACTACTATTTGTAACCTTTAGTGCGTTTAACACTAATGAAAAAATTTCTGAGACAAAGCCAAACGGACTAAAAATTGAAATTATATTTAACAGTAATTTACAGCCTGATAATTTAATTAGCATAAAGAAAAAATTAGCTTCTAACGGAATTACTCTTACTTACAAATCGTTTGATTTTAATGAGAATAACGAATTAATAGCCATTTCATATGATGTTGACTGTAATGATGGATTTAAAGGCGGAGGTGAAAAGAAAAATATTACCAGTAAAACCAAATGGGACTTTTTTAGAGATTATGCTGAAGATGCAGAAAGTCCGTTTGGAATAGACACTTTAAAATAGAAATTTATGAAAATAAAATTTACATCAATTTTAATTCTAATTACTCTTATTTCTTCATCTAGTTATGCCCAAAAAACAAAGAAGTTTAAAATGACCAAAGAAGTAAAGGAATTAGTAAAATTAGGTAAAGATTCTATTATTAAGCTTGCATTGCCTTTGGTGGATAAAAATGTAAGATTAGAAAACTTTTCTAAAACTAGCGTACAAAGCAATGGTAAAGAGCTTTACGTTATTTTTTACAATCCTGTTATGTACTTGCCTATAAACACCGTTTTTTATGATAATGCTAGCGTAAACTTAACTACAGCATCTGGTTCTAAAAGTACCGTTGCAAACCCACTGGACTTTAATAATCAAAAAAACATACCCTATTATGTACAAACAGAATCTATCAAAAAAAATATAGCGTTTGTATGTAATGCTATAGACTCCTTTAATTATTCAGATATAGCCGAGTTTAATGGTACAATGCGCATTTTAGAAAAAGAAGACTATTATGACATTAGTGTTGTGTCTGAAACGCAAGAATCTTGGTATAAAATTAAAAAAGTGACTGGTAAAATGTTTGATGAAGGTCACGCTCACCTAGAACCACCGTTAATTATAACGGATGAAGAAAACTCGTTTAAAGAAGTGCTTTTTAAGGAGTAAAAATGACACACAGAATTAAAAATGAATAAATTACTCTTACTATTTTTATTGTTTTTTCATTTTGCCATAGTTGCTCAAAACCAAGAATCTGTTTATAAAGAGATAGAAAAATCTATTTCTGAGGGCAATATTCTATTTCATCACATAGATACTAGTTTTACCTCCAACGAACTTGTAAATACAACTATAACCCAAGAAAAGGATATAAACAATTCTGAAAATGACATCTATTTTGTAAACAACAAGTACTACATCACCATTACCTCATCTGGAAAAAAAACTTTAGGTACTTATAAGTTTAAAGTACTTCACAAAATCCCTGTAATTATTCTTTTTGGCAGATCTGGTGCTCAGGATACAAACTACAAGGCTTTAGTTGTAAAACAGAATAATAATAAATATAAAGTTGATTGGAATCACAATAAGAATTACACATATACCCAAATAAGAAAAGCCCGCAAAGACTCTCTTATTTTAATTGATAACGAAATAGTTAGCGACATTAATTATCACAACCCAAATATTAGTTTTGATCTCCTTAACGCCAAAATAGGCGTTACTCTAAATGGAAAAAAAATTATTGATAATGTATGTGACTCCCTTAAAATTAATGGCGGTATAGCTGCCGTTTTCAACTCTGGCCAAACATCACTATATAATTTAAAAGGGAAATTACTGTGTAAAAATATAAAGTCATTTTATCCCTATTCAACTATATATCATCAAATTATAGATACAAAAAATGAAATGTATTTTATAGACACTTTAGGTTCAAAATATGATAAACCTACTAAGCAAAGGACTATTTGGGGTAATGATAGTGATTCAAATACGAATACAACATATTACGCTTATAAAAATAAAATTCTTAAAGTCAAGCATAAATCTTTTAGCCTATCAAAATACACAGAACTAAGCCGTAAAAAGCTTGACATTTTTGATAACTCTTCTCAATCTATTATGACAATGAGTATGCTAGAAGACGATTTTAAAAATATAAATCAGGATAAAAAATATTTAAAACTTAAAGAAATAGAGAATCTTGTTCGTAAAAAAAGGATTGAAGATTTATTTTTATTAAAAAAAGTATTTAAAGCTGACAAATACAGAGAAAAACTAAGCTATTACCTACTATCAGATATTACAACTACGACAATACAGCTACCTAAGGAATTTAAAAAAATAAGGTTTGTTAATAATAAAACAACAGAAATTAGTGCTGAAGATTATTGGTATTATAACGGTTTTTACAAACCACTTAAACCAAGTTATATTATTGTAAAAAAGAAAAAATTATTTGGAGTTTGGGACATAAAAGAAGAAAATACTATTCTTTTTAATTACAAAAACATTACCCCAAAAAAAGGAACTCACCTACTTTTAGAAAAAAATAATTTAGTTACGTACTACCCTTATATTGGTTTAACTTCAAAATATGAATATTTGAGTAATTACATAGAATATTACGCTAGGTTTAAATACCCTAATGGTAAAAAAGGATGGGTAAGCAGAAAAGGAATAGAGTATTACGATTAAAAAACAATAGGGCATCATAAATTAAAAAATCACTTAAACAATACCTCCTAAATTTCTTATTTCCCATACAACTATTCTATTAAAAAGGCGTTAGTTACTACTGTAGTGTATATACATTGCACTTAAACCAAACTGTAAAAAAAGAATATTTCTGCTTTTATAAAAACCAAAAAACCACCAAAAATTATGGGCTACATTAAATTAATCTTATTTGCTATTATGCTAGTTGTAGGTATTATAAGTATCATTAGCTATTACCAAGGCAAAGGAGATATGAAAAAGACACAAGCCAGTATTTTAGAAAACTTAAGCCATGATAGAGTCCTCACACAAAAAGAGACAGACACTTTAAAAAAACTATATAAGATTAAATTAGAACATAATACGCCTGTATATTCTATATCTGGTACTGTTGGCTATATTGTTTTTGAAACCAATGGTCAAGGTCAAAAAGAATGGCAAATTGGCGGTGTTATAATTGCTAATAAGTCTGCTAAAATTTTAGCTAAAAAAAATATTGCGCTTGAGCAGTTTATTGTAAACGATAAAGATGTAAATCCTAAAATAGAGGCGCTTAACAAAGAGTTAGAAGCCAATACAATAACTGAAGAAGAAGCTAACGCTAAAGCTAATATCATTTTTGAAAAGTATACAAACAACACTATAGAATTTGTAATAGCCAACCCATCTAAAAAAGAAAAACCTGTATACGTATTAAGTTACAAGAGTAATACTATGACTACTCCCGTTAATTTGCTAACGTAGTTTAGCAAAACAACCTATATAAACACTTCTATTTCAGCTACGGTATAACTCACTTCTTTTCTTTGGGGTTATACATTACAACAATCTGAATAATAATTGCTAAAAAAACAAGCATATAAATTTCTATTTGTGTAAATAGCTCTACCGAATCTACTGCACGTTTACTAATAGACATTTGCCTGCTACCCTCATTTAACTGTATTTTAGATAAATCACTAAGGTTAGTTTTTAAACTATTTATAGCGCTATTTACTTTAGATGTACTGTTATAACTAGAGTTTATAAACTTAGTTTCTGCATTTTGCAACACCTTAACGTTACTTTTAAAGTCGTTAAATACGGTTGCCTCCTTAGAAGTTAATTTTGTTTCTTCAAATCTAGAAATTAACGATTGTAAATTATCGTTTACTTTTAAATTACGGTTTTCATAAAAAGTACTATCCAATGTTTTAACCGCAACCTCTTTTTCTTGTACCAACTTTAACTTTTCAAAAATTAAATCGTTGGCTATTAATCTGTCTTCATAAATGGTTACAACAGAGTCTCTAACCCGCACAAAATTGTTTTTGTCAATTAAGTTTGTCATTATAATTAAGACAAAAATCATTAAAATTCCTAGAATCCATTTAAACTTGGCATAAAATCCCATTTTAGTTATTATTTACTGTATAAACTCTACGTGGTGGGTGTGTTAAGTTTATCTTACAAAATAAAAATACTAAAAATTAATATATATATCAACACTCAAATTAGACTTGTATAATTTATTTGCAAAAAATAACAGTCCTCAAATGCAAAAGCTGCATATAGTTAAACCAATAAAGCAAAGTAGTACTTAGTAACATATTATAAAGCCTAATTTTTTACTTAGATATTTAGCAATAATAGCAGCAACAAAAGGACTCCAAAAAAAATAATAAAAAAGGTATTTAGTGTAACATATAAATGTTATTTTTATTTTAAACGCTAATTTTATTGTTTTAACAAATTAATATGAATACAAAAAAGCTATTAATTATTTCTTTTCTGTTCTCTTTAATTGGCAGTATAGTAATTTTTATAAAATTAAGCTATTTTTTTTGGAAGTCAGATTTAGACTACTTAATATCCGCAGGTATAGTTATACTTGCAATTGCAGGTTTACTAGCTTTGTATACTTGTATACTATCTTCTATACACTTATACAATACTAATAAATTTAATTGGACTTGGGCATTAAGTACAATGCTGGCAATTTTTAACATCATTATATTTACCTATTATTTTCTACAAAAAAAATAAACAACTTCAACCAACAAAAAGTAAGATTTCTTGATATATGAAAAAACTTATACCCCTTATATTTTTAATCACAACTATTTGTAATGCACAACAAACAAAAATGAAAGAAAACCATAAGAACCATTTAGAAAAATTAAACTTAGCTGGAAAAGTAAAAAGCATAAAAGAGTTTACACAAAATAAAAATAATAGCGAATCTCCTCTTTTGAACATAGAAAAAGAGTTTAATGAAAATGGATTTTTATTAAAGGAAACCGTATTTTCTGGAGAAAAAATATACAGCATAACAACATACGATTATCTAAATAATAAATTAGACACCGAAACTGAAAAAATACTTGGATCTAGCGGCTATACAACGGTAAAAAAATATTTTTATAAAGAAAATGAGGTAGAAACCAAAACTTATGAAGATGATGAATTGGTAGAATCATCTATTACAAAAACGGACAAGAACAATAATATTATTTTTACAAAAAATAATAACCATTTATTTAATACCTATTGCGAGAAAAACTACGAGCATAATCAAAAAAACCAATTAACAACAGTAACAGAAAATTGCTATAACCAAGACGGCAAAAATTACAGTAATACCATTACTTATACTTACGCAGATGGTTTAGTTACAAAAATGAAGCATACAAACACGGTTGCAAATGATAACGTAGGGTTTGTTGAACATTATACTTATGACGGTTCTAAAAAATGTACAGAAATAGAGGTTTATGTAAACAATGTTTTAGAAAGCAAGCAGACTATGGCCTACCAAAACGGATTGTTACATGAACATCGTTTTTTTGAAAAAGGAAAAGAAACCAAATTTATAAGTTATGCTTATGACAACTTAAAAAATAGTAGTTCTAAAACTGTTAGCGAGATAGGATCGCTAGCAACCATTACTAAAGAGTACACTTACCAAATAACCTATTACAAATAGTAACCTAAATTAAATTATGAAAGTTACCACCAAAAAAAATGAACAAGTCGCAAATATGATTTTTGCTTCTATTTATCCTCACTATTTAAGTAGAATAGAAAAAAACGGGCGAACAAAAGAAGAGTTAGACCAAGTAATAGAATGGTTTACTGGTTTTAACGCTACTACCTTACAAAACCTTATTGATGAAAAAGTAACGTTTAAAGCTTTTTTTGACAAAGCTAAAATTCACCCTAATGAACATTTAATTAAAGGTGTTGTTTGTGGTTACCGTATAGAAGAAATAGAAGAAGAGTTTAAACTATACAAACAATGCAGGCAAATGGAAAAACTAATTGATGAATTGGCAAAAGGGCGTAAAATGGAGAAGATTTTACGAAAAGAAAAAAAATAACTTATACCTTTAGTTTTTGTTTTAATTTCTTTGAAATTACTACAGTACAAACAAGTTTACCTATTTATAAAAACTTTATTTTTCACGTAACTTTTATTTTATGTCTACGCTAGAGCATCAACTAAAAAACCCTGTTTGGTCTTCTTTACAAGAAACACATAAAAAATTTGCGGTTGAGTTTAACAACGTACAATTTTACAATTCTGAAGTTTGCACTTTTGGGACTTTTTTTGATGAAAACAATACTGCAGAAGCTGCTAATGAGTACATAAAAACGTCTGATAGTTTTTTTTATGTCTCAGAAAATTTAACTCCTGTGATAGATGAAACCAAAGTAGAATTCACTAAAAAAATTGATGGATGCCAAATGGTTTTAGACTCCCTAACCAATGTTAATATAACTGAAGAAATAGTACTACTAGACGAAACTTTTAGTGAAGAAATTTATGATTTAGTTTGGTTGGTTATGCCTGGTTACTACAGAAAAAGAACCTTTGAAATGGGCAAGTACTTTGGTATATTTAAAAACGGTAAACTGGTTTCTATAGCTGGCCAACGTTTACAAAGTAACCTTTTTATAGAGGTTAGCGCTGTTGTTACACATCCTAATTACACCAGAAGAGGATTAGCAAAACAGTTAATTGCACACAACACTAAAGAAATTTTAAAAGAAAACAAAACACCCATTTTACATACCAATAAAGGAAACCCCGCTATAGCGCTATATCAAAAATTAGGATATACTTTAACAAGAGATATGAACTGGTGGTTGTACACTAAAAAATAAACTACCACACATTACACACAATTGCAACAAGTACCTGTTAAAATACAATTTGTACTGCTAACACTATATCCTTTTGGGGTGGTATATTCTACAGGTATTTGCAAACATTCTATAGTATCACAACGTACACACCTAAAATGAAAATGAGGCTTTACCTCCTCCTCGTTTTCGCATTTTTTACAAATAGCAAAATATTGTTTGCCATCTTCTGCAACAATTTTATGCACCAAACCATCTTCGCAAAACCTATTTAATACCCTGTAAATTGTAGCCCTGTTTATAGCAATATCTAACTGCTTCTCTATAGCATCTTGGCTAAGTGCTTTTTTTGAGCCAGACAGTAATTTTAAAACCGCTTCTTTAGCTGGTGTATTTCTTCTATTCATTTTATTGCGATTAATTCGCAATAATACAAAAATTTATCTATATTTGTTATTAATTGCAACAATGTTGCATTAATGTAAAATTATGATCAGGAGAGCTGTTATTAAGACTTTTGCAATTTCTGGTATTGCCATTACGGTGCAAAATCCTTTATGGAACTTTTCTAAATACGTGTATAAAATGAATAAAACAGATTTTGATGTTGTAATTATTGGCGGAAGCTACGCAGGTTTGTCTGCTGCTATGGCCTTAGGTAGATCGTTAAAAAAAACGTTAGTTATTGATGCTGGCAAACCTTGCAATGCACAAACGCCACACGCTCACAATTTTTTGAGCCAAGATGGTAGTAAGCCTGGTGAAATTTTAAAAATTGGAAAAGAACAACTAGCAGCCTACAACAGTGTTACTTACCACAACGGATTTGTGGTTAACGCTAAAAAAACCAATGCTATTTTTAGTGTAACTACAGACAATGAAAAAGTATTTACTGCTAAAAAAATAATTATTGCCACAGGTATTAAAGACCTATTGCCCAATATACAAGGCTTTTCTTCTTGTTGGGGCATATCTGTAATACATTGCCCATACTGCCATGGTTATGAGTACAAAAATAAAAAAACAGCTATAATTGCTAACGGAGATAGGGCTTTTCATTTGGCATCATTAGTAAATAACTTAACTAATAACAGTACAATTATTACTATGGGCAAAAATAATTTTAGTGATGAAGAACTTAAAAAACTAAAACAACATAATATTAAAATTAACGAAAAAGAGATTGAAACCATTGTGCATGCAAACGGTCAGTTAGAAAAAATTGAATTTAAAGACGGTAGCTCTGAAAATTATGATTGTGCTTATGCAGATGTACCTTTTAAACAAAGCACTAATATTGCAGAACAACTAGGCTGTAAACTTACAGAAAACGGACATATTGAGGTAAACCCTATGCAAAAAACTACAGTAGATGGTGTGTATGCTTGCGGAGACAACAGCTCTAGACTACGTGCTTTATCTAGTGCAGTTTATACTGGTAACTTAGCGGGCGCAATGCTAAATAACGAATTAACTCAAGAAAATTTTTAAATGTAGTAAAAAACCAGGCAACAAAATGGTCTACAATTGCGTCTATTAAGTAAACATACAATACCATAAAATTTGTAATGGCCAACCCATCTAAAAAGGAAAAACCTGTTTACTTATTAAGTTACAAGAGTAATGACATAATTAGTCCCTTTAATTTGCTAACTTAGTTTAGCAAAACTAACCTATGAAAACATTTTTAATTTTTATTTTATCCATAAGTACAATGGGGTCTTTTGCTCAAAAAAAAGACTCACTAATTTCTGCTTTTGGAATTAATTTAAAACTGTATAAAAATAGAAATACAAACACTTTTGAGGTACATAAGAATGATGAAAAAGTGATTTTTAAAAACCTAAAAATAGCTGTACGTTTAAATGGCTTTTTACAAGTTTTAGATGAAAAAAATAATATGTTTTACATTAATGAAGAAGGCTCCAAAGTAGAAGAAGCTAACTTAATAATAGAAGTTTGTGGTACAGTACCAAATTACACGTATGAAATTATAAAAAGAGACAATACATATATTGTAACAGAACTTGTAGGCTATGATGGCGAAGAAAACCTTGCTGCCAAAGAAATTGGAAGTATAAGTGCTGCTGGAATTGACAAAATTAATTTCTCAAATGGAACAAAAAAAGTAACGTTTGATGCTAACGAATCTATGTTTTACGCCACAGAAACATTCTTAAATGCTGTACTAATTAGCAAAGGCAAAAAAAAAGGTGTTTTATATAACAATACCGTAAATTATTATGATGCCGTAACCGCTGCTAATGGCATTTTAAAAGTACAGACAAACAATAAAGTTGGGTACTATAACATTACAGAAGTTAAATACAAAGACTTAGCACCTTTTGTTAACGGACTGGCTAAATTTACAACCACCAACAATAAAACAGGTTATATAGACGCTAACGGGAACGAGTATTACAATTAAATCTGCTAAAAAGTAACTCTAAAATTGTACCTTAGATTACTATGATTGCTATTTTATATCAAAAAAATCTTCCTCCTATAAGAGACGGAATACAAAAACCAATGAAACCAGATGGATACTCAGACAGTGGTGCTGATATTGCTTGTGAACTACACAACAACAGTATAAAAATTAGTACTCCTGTAGATAACCCATCTATAGAGAACAATTTAGATTGGGTTTTTCCTGATACTGAAGAAGGTATACAAAATGCCATAAATAAAGGCGCTACCGTTTTTTGGTTAAACACCATATTGTACAAAACGCACCCTATAGAAAAGTTTTTTAACTTAAATAATTACTTTGTTGGGCAATTACCTAGCGTGGTAGATATTTACGATGATAAATGGACAACCAATAAGTTGTTAAAAGAAAACGGAATTTTAATTCCAGAAACAACCTTAATAACAGAAGGTGATACCATTAATTACAAAGGTGATTTCCCCATAGTTGTTAAGCCTATTAGAGGAAGAGGTAGCCAAGGTGTTTCTCTGGTTAAAAACGAAAAAGAATTAAATGCAAAATTGTCTAGTTTATTTTTAAGCAAACAGTATGGAACATCTGTTTATTTAGAACAATTTTTAAGCGGACAAGAAATAACCATTACAGTAATGCCGTCTGGTAGTTACATTATAAATAATAATAAAAAACAATTTACTACGGCCTGGTGCCTACCTCCTGTTAAACGCTTTAACCACCAAAACGGAATTGCACCATACAACGGAACTGTTGCTGTTATTAAAAATAGTGCACTATTAGATAACAGTGAACGTAATTCTAACCAAATTATAGCTGTTTGTAAGCAGTGTGAAAAAGTGGCCGAATTGCTACACATTAAAGCCCCCATACGAATAGATTGTAGAGCAGATGAAAAAGGAAATTACTATTTATTTGATGTAAATATGAAGCCTAATATGACAGGACCATCTAGACCACAAAGAAAAAACCAAGATAGCTTGTCTTCATTAGCCGCTAGAGGTATTGGTTGGAATTATTTTGATTTGCTAAAAAATATGTTAAATCAAAAATGGACAGCTAATTTATAGCTGAAGAGCTAAAAAATAATAAAATTCCTAATTTAAAAACAGTACATTAAGCATAAAGGTTTGGCAAAAAACTTTAAAAACATAGCATATCTTAACCACGGAAACCAACGGCAAAAACTGGCTTTTTATGAGTTAAACCACTATAAAATTCTAGAAAAACTTAAAAAATACAATCCTATTTTAACTGGCACAATACCAATTGAGATTGATATTGCAGAAAGTGATTTAGATATTATCTGCGAATGTAAAAATCACGCTGAGTTTTTGGCATACCTACAACAAGAGTTTTCTACTTTTAAAAACTTTAAGGTACACACTACTTTACAAAACAACATTGCTGCCACTATTGCCGAGTTTAAAACGGAGCATTTTTTAGTTGAAATATTTGGTCAAGATATTCCAACTACCAAGCAAAATGCTTACCGACATATGGTTGTAGAACATCATATTTTACAAAAAAAAGGAGCTGACTTTAAGCAACAAATAAGAGAATTAAAAGTTAACGGCATAAAAACCGAACCCGCTTTTGCTAAATTACTGGGCTTAAAAGGAGATCCGTATGTAGCATTATTAGAGCTTGAAGAAAAAGATTGATAAAATACCATCTATTCAAGCAACGTTACAAGCATAATTAGCGTCTATTAAGTAAACAAACCAACTAAGACCAAAATTATGACCAAAAAACAGTTCTGGAATCAGCTTTTACTTTTTGTTACGGCTTTACTTTTAATTTTAATTGCAAGAGAGTCCTTATCATACCTTTTTATTCAAAAAAACATTGAATCCTATGCCATACACACACTTTTAAATATTTGTGCCAATTTAATTTTAATTGTTGTTTCGTACTTTTTTATTCAAAAAAATAAGCTCGGTAAATTAGCAGGACTCCAAAAAGGGAACGTAAACAAATGGTATCTGCTGTTATTTCCGCTTTTGTATTTAGTGTTATTAAATGTATTAATTATAGATGTTGTAGACATACAAACATTGTTGCCTAACGTTTTCTTATTTTTGTTTTACTCTATATCTATAGGGTTTGCAGAAGAGTTAAGCATTAGAGGCTTTTTACAGTCGCACCTTATAAATTACTTAGGCAACAGCCGTAAAAACACTATTATTTCTGTGTTTTTAGCTGCCTTATTTTTTGGTGCTATACATTTATTAAATTTTGATACCGGAATTTATGGCGAGTTAGCACAGCTTATTTACGCTACTTTTATTGGGGTAATGTTTGGTTTTTTACTTGTGATAACAAAAAGATTATACCCCTTAATTATAGTACACGCAATAATAGATTTTGTAGCAGATTTAGATGTGGTAGGTATGCCTATTAAAGAAAAAATTAGCGAATTAATGTCCTTAGAGACTGCTGCACTTATTACAGTATTAGCTTTGCCTTGCTTTATTTACGGCTTGTTTTTAATGAAAAAATACAAGCTTACAGCAACTACTATTCATAATGCTTAAAAAAGCATTACTTTTTAGATAATAATGCATACACCAACTCTTTGGTTAGGGCTTTGCCTGCTGCTTTTTCTCTTAAAACACTAAAAGGATACTTAAAGTTACAACCCGTTTTGTACGCACTACAACCATAGGCTGTTTTACCTTTTAGTACAGTTCCTGTTTTGCATTGCGGACACGGCATTGGATCTGTAACTGTAGTTTGTTTTTGTTTTGGTGCTACTTTTTTTTCTTCTAACACCAACTCAAAATCATCATTAAAACGCAACAAACCTTCTTTGGTTCCGTGCTCGGTTTTAAAACCTTTTAGGTTAACAGTACAACCTTTATCTAATAATCGTAAATACTGTTTTTCAGATATTTTTTTATCCATATACACAAAAGGCAATACCATTTTACACCCTGTTTTATAGGCGCTACAACCGTAAGCAGTTTTGCCCTTTAACAACACACCTTGTTTGCATTTAGGGCACGTTTTACCTTGTACAGAGGTAATTTTCTTTTCTTTTACAGGTTTTGCAGCTTTTTCTGTGGCTGCATGCGAAATTTTAATGTGTTTTTGTTCAATACGGACTTCATACACCAAATCGTCAATCATTTTTTTCATGTTGTTGATAAAAACACCTGCATGAAAATTCCCGCTTTCAATTTGTTTTAATTGTTTTTCCCACATACCCGTAAGCTCGGCAGAGGTTAACAATTTATTTTTTATAATGCCTATAAGTTGTATGCCTGTTTGGGTTGGTAGCAATTGCTTTTTTTTACGCTCTATGTATTTGCGCCTAAAAAGTGTTTCTATAATATTTGCTCTGGTAGACGGTCTTCCTATACCGTTTTCCTTCATTAACTCTCGCATTTCATCATCATCTACCTGCTTGCCTGCGGTTTCCATAGCACGTAGTAAACTAGCCTCTGTGTATTGCTTTGGTGGTTTGGTTTCTTTTTCTAAAAACGAAGGTTCATGCGGTCCTTTTTCTCCTTTTTCAAAAGATGGTAAAATACCTTTCTCTGGCTTATTTTTAGCATCCGGATTTTCAAAAACAACACGCCAGCCCTTTTTTAAAATTTCTTTACCAGTTGTTTTAAAAGGCACTGTGTCTGTTTTACCTAATACCGTTGTATTTGCCACCTCACAATCTGGATAAAAAACAGCAATAAAACGTTTGGTAATAATATCATACACCAACTGTTGGTTGTGCTGTAAATTTATTTGCACACCAGTAGGTATAATAGCGTGGTGGTCTGTTACTTTTTTATCGTTAAAAACCTTGGCAGATTTTCTAATTTTACCCGCCAAAACAACTTGCGTAAGATTTTGGTAATTGGTTAACTTTTGTAAAATTCCGGCTACTTTTGGGTAAATATCATTAGGTA
Source organism: Cellulophaga geojensis KL-A (assembly GCF_000568425.1). Classification (NCBI taxonomy): domain Bacteria; kingdom Pseudomonadati; phylum Bacteroidota; class Flavobacteriia; order Flavobacteriales; family Flavobacteriaceae; genus Cellulophaga; species Cellulophaga geojensis. The sequence goes on along the minus strand of NZ_ARZX01000015.1, from coordinate 2,481 downwards.
AAAAGGTAGTATCTACCCTTGGGTAGGTTACCACTTTTTGCTCGTATAATTTTTGTACTATTTTTAAAGTTTCATCTGCAGAAAAACCAAATTTTGTATTGCAATACACCTGCAAGCCAGTAAGGTCAAACAACTTAGGCGCATATTCCTTGCCCTTTTTTTTGGTGGTAGACACAATTTCAAAATCGTTTTCTTTTACTTTTGCAGCAAAAGCCTCTCCTTCTTCTTTCTTTAAAAACCTTCCTTTTTCGCAATTAAACAGTGTGTCTCTGTACAATGTTTGTAGCTCCCAATACGGTTGTGGCTTAAAATTTTCTATTTCATGGTACCTATTCACAATCATAGCTAAAGTAGGTGTTTGCACACGCCCTACAGATAACATTTGCTTGTAACCACCGTGTTTTACGGTGTACAAACGTGTAGCGTTAATACCCAAAAGCCAATCTCCTATGGCTCTAGAAAAACCTGCGTAGTATAAATTGTCATATTTGGTAGCAGGTTGTAGTTTTTGAAACCCTTCCTTTATTGCCTCTGTTGTTAAAGACGATATCCATAAGCGTTGCACCTCTCCTTTGTACGCTGCTTGGTCTATAACCCAACGCTGTATAAGTTCTCCTTCTTGCCCAGCATCACCACAGTTAATTACTACAGTAGCTTGGTCAAATAATTTTTTTACAATTTTAAACTGTTTTTGTATGCCAGACTCTTGTACTACTTTGGTTTTAAACTTATTGGGCAGCATTGGCAAGTTGTTAAGGTCCCAACTTTTCCAGTGTGGTTTATAGTCGTTAGGCTCACAAAGTGTGCATAAATGGCCAAAAGTATAGGTTACTGCATAGCCATTACCCATAAAATACCCATCATGCTTTGTATTAGCACCTAATACAGTAGCAATTTCACGGGCAACACTTGGTTTTTCTGCAATACAAACTTTCATAACAAGGCGTAAAAATAGGATTTTATTGGTGGAAGTATTTATAGTTGGTGCATAAAAAAATTAACAAAAAAAAGTAGTAGTAAAAATTTTGTGCATAACGTATGTAAAAAATAACCAACCATACTAAAAAATATACCAATTACACATTTCCGTAATTGTAGTATAAAAAATAGTTTTACATTGTAGGAAAATTAAACAACAAAAAATAAACTAGTAAGCTAAATGTGCGTTTACTCACCCATATTGGCGGAATAAACGCAATAAATTGAGTTTATATATAGTTGTACCTCATTAAAAAATAAGATTGTGAAAAACATTATTACTTTAATAATCCTAACTCTTTCAATCTCAATGTATGCTCAAAAACCAAGAGCGAGAGATTTAGGGATTCAATTTGAGGGGATTACAGGAAAATATAATGCAATAACTGATGTTAAAGGTGTATCAGTTGGACATTCTACCATTATTTCAGGAAACGGAAAGAATGAATTAGGAAAAGGACCAATCCGAACTGGAGTGACTGCAATATTCCCTAGTGGAAAAAAGAAAAAACCCTTGTATGCAAACTGGTATAGCCTAAATGGAAACGGAGAAATGACTGGAACAACTTGGATTACTGAATCAGGATTTTTAGAAACACCAATAATGCTAACCAATACATTTAGTGTCGGAAAGGTTAGACAAGCAACTTTAAAATGGATGGTAGATTCTTCTTGGAGTAAAGAAGATTGGTGGTGGGCATTTCCTGTTGTAGCAGAAACTTATGACGGATTTTTAAACGACATCTACGGGTTTCAAATACAAGAAAAAAATGTTTTAGAAGCTATTAACAATACTACTACAAATAAAGTAGAAGAAGGAAATGTTGGAGGAGGAACTGGGATGATGAGCTTTGGTTTTAAAGGAGGAATTGGAACTTCTTCTCGAGTTTTAAAATTTCCAGATACAACATATACTGTTGGAGTTTTAGTTCAATCAAATTTTGGAGATAAAAGAAGATTTAGAATTGATGGAGTTCCTATTGGAAAAGAATTAAAAGACACTTTAAATCCTAAATACAAAGCACCACCAAAGTCAAGAAGAAAAAATGGAGATGGTTCAATAATCGTAGTTGTTGCAACTGATGTCCCGTTACTTCCTTATCAGTTAAAAAGAATTTCTAAACGAGTGCCAATAGGAATTGGGAAATTAGGCGGAATTGGAGCAAATGGTTCTGGAGATATTTTTATCGCATTTTCAACAGCAAATCAGGAAGCATATATTAGAGAAGGAAAAACTACCGTTGAGACAGTATCTAATGACTGGATGAATGATATTTTTGATGCTACAATTCAAGCAGTTGAAGAAGCTATAATTAATGCTATGGTTTCTGCTGAAACAATGGAAGGAATTAACGGAAACAAAGTTTATGCTCTACCACACGACAAATTAATTGAGTTAATGAAAAAATATAATCGAATAAAATAACGAGGCACAACAATGGCTAAAATTAATACGGGTTTTGGTGCTTAACCCAAAGTTTAGTGTATTTTTATAAAGTCCGC
>NZ_ARZX01000014.1:0-101353 GCF_000568425.1 Cellulophaga geojensis KL-A | reverse complement strand
AATTAAGCTATTTAAAACCATTTAAAAACTAATTACTAATACATACAAAAAAAGCCCTAGAAAATATATTCTAGGGCTTTTGGTGTTTTATGTGGGTGTGTAGAATTATAACTCTAATTTTTTGTATATATGTAACAAAATTTTATACCATTAAGATAGATTAATGGTTGAAGTTGCTAATTAATTTTTTGTTCAGTTCTTATTTTAAATTTTAACATTGTACTATTTTAGTAAAGTAGTAATAAAAGTGTTAATGTCGTAATTTGGTAAAAATTGCTAACTATTTTTAGGGTATAAATAAATATTTGCACTAAAAAATGTTAAAAAATTACTATGCACGCATAATTTAATAGTGTTAATAGTTGTTAAAATCAAAAAAAAATATAACTTCACAATCAAAACTAACTTAATTCAATACTAGAATGAGAAAATTAATTCTTTTTTCTTTCCTGATTTTTGGAGTTCTGGGGTATTCTCAGACTACAATAAAAGGAAAGGTTGTTGATCAAAACGGTCAACCAGTATCCTCTGCCAATGTTGTAATCGTAGGAAAGGCTGAAGGTGTAGTAGCCGACTTTGATGGTCTTTTTACATTAACCACGTCAGAAGTGCCACCATTTAAACTAAAGGTTACAAGTATTGGTTATTCATCTTCAACAGTAGATGTAACTTCCAATAATCAAAACTTAACAATAAAGCTTACTGAAGAAGCAACTCAATTGGGAGAAATTGTAATATCTGCTTCTAGAACACCTGAACGTATTTTTGAATCACCCGTATCTGTAGAGCGTTTTGGGCTTAAGGATATAAAAAATACTGCTTCATCAGATTTTTATGATGGTTTGGAAAACTTAAAAGGAGTAGATATAAACACCAACAGTTTAACTTTTAAGTCTATTAACACTAGAGGTTTTGCCACATTTGCAAATACAAGGTTTATGCAAATGGTAGATCAAATGGATAATTCTGCGCCTGCATTAAATTTTCCCTTAGGAAATTTATTAGGTATGACAGAAACTGACGTTTTAAGTGTGGAGCTTTTGCCAGGTGCTGCTTCTGCTTTATATGGAGCCAATGCTTTTAATGGTATTTTATTTATGAGAAGTAAAAATCCTTTTGATTTTCAGGGTATTAGTGCTTACATAAAAAGAGGTATAACATCTCAAGAAGTATCAGGTGATAATACATATACAGATTTTGGTATAAGAGCTGCTTATAAGTTTAGTGATAAATTTGCAGGTAAAGTGAATTTTGGCTATTTAAATGGTACAGATTGGGGAGCTGATAATGAAACCGATAAATTATTTAGAGGGTTTACTAGAGATGACTTGGATTATGACGGTGTAAACGTTTATGGTGATGAAGTAAGTCAGAATATGTTTAGTGTTGCACAAATACTTACTAAAACAATTGACCCTGAAACAGGAGAAACAATTTTGCCAGCTGGTGCAGAAGCATTGGTGCCTAGTGTAAATGTGAGTAGAACTGGATATAATGAAAAATATTTAACAGATTATAATGCAGAAAGTATAAAAGCAGATTGGGGTTTGTATTACAGGCCTTGGGAGAATGACTTTGAAATTTCTTATGTTGGTAAAGTAGGTTCTGGATCTACAATTTACCAAGGAGCAAACAGATATGCAATTGATGATTTCTTTTTGCAACAACATAAATTAGAAATTAAGAATGATAATTTCTTCTTAAGAGGGTATTTGACAGAAGATAAAGCTGGTGATTCTTATGATATGGTTTTTACAGGAATTAATATTAATAGAGCCTGGAAATCAGATCAACAATGGTTTGGTGAGTATGTTGGTACATATGTGTTAAGTACACTTGGCGGAGCAACGTCAGACCAAGCACATGCAGCAGCAAGAGCTCAAGCAGAATCTGGAAGATATTTACCAGGTACACCAGAGTTTCAAGCAGCATATGAAAGAAGTATAAATGATCCGGATTTAAGTTCTGGTTCTAAGTTTCAAGATAATTCAAAAATTTATCACGCAGATGCAAACTATAATTTTTCTGAAATAATTGAATTTGCAGATATTCAAGTGGGTGGATCTACAAGAACATATGAATTAAATTCTTCTGGTACAATTTATACGGATAATGATGGGCCTATTAGGTATTCTGAATTTGGTGTATATACACAAATACAGAAAAAATTATTAGAAGACCGTTTAAAGTTAACAGGTTCTTTACGTTATGATAAATCAGAGCTGTTTGATGGTTTCTTCTCTCCTAGATTAGCAGCTGGCTATACATTAGGTGAAAATAAAAACCATAATTTAAGAGCCTCTTTTCAAACAGGATTTAGAAATCCAACTACGCAAGATTTATATATTGGTTTAGATGTAGGTAGAGCTATTTTAATTGGAGGAGCTAAAGATAACTTAGAAAGAGATGTTAGAACATACGGTGTTAGTCAAGAGGCGCAAGATAATCTTGGTCAGCCTGCAACTATAGAGAAATCTGGAGATGGTGCTTACAATAATTCTTATTTAGCAAGTTCATTACAGGCTTTTGGAGCTTCAGGAAACCCTGCAGATTTAAAAGTGGCAAACTCTAATTTGGCAAAACCAGAACAAGTAACTTCTTTTGAGTTAGGCTACAGAGGTAAAGTAAGTGATGTAGTTATAGATTTAAGTGGATATTATAATATTTATAAAGACTTCCTATCTAATGAAACAGTAGTTTCTACGTATTACGGAGAGGCAGGAGATAATAGTTTGTCTGTTTTGGCATTGGCTAACGGAGATTATCAAGCATACCAAACATACACTAATTCTGAAGCAAATGTAAATTCTTATGGAGCTACATTAGGTATAGATACTAAAGTTTTAGGAGGATTTGATTTAGGAGCAAATTATACATATTCTAAGTTAGATTTTGATCAAGAGGCAAACCCTGATTTTAGAACAAACTTTAACACTCCAGAACATAAGTTTAAAGCTAATTTTGGTAAAACTGATTTATTTGAAAATATTGGTTTTAATGTAGCTTACAGGTGGAGTGATTCTTATTTCTGGGAAGCATCATTTGGAGACGGGCAAGTACCTTCTTTTAGCGTGTTAGATGCTCAGGTTAACTTTACTGTTCCAAGTTTAAAATCTAATTTTAAAGTTGGTGCATCTAACTTATTAGGTGATGAGTATTTTACAGCTTTTGGTACAGGTTATGTAGGATCTCAATACTATGTTTCTTGGACAATTAATAATTTATAAGATTTAAATATGAAAACTAAATATATATGGCTAGTAGCCGCAATGGTAGCATTTTCTTCTTGTAGTGATGATGATGATTCGTCTACAATGACTGAGGAGCAATTACCTGAATTAACAGCAGGATCTGCAGATTTTTCAAACTATATTTCTTTAGGAGCCTCTTTTACTGCTGGTTATACAGATGGAGCACTTTTTAAGGCAACGCAGGAAATGTCTTTCCCAAATATACTTTCTCAAAAATTTGCAAGTGCAGGAGGAAGTACAACATTTAATCAGCCTTTAACTAATGATAATTTTGGTGGATTAGCTTTAAATGGAGATAGAATTGCAGATCCAAGATTGGTTTTTGGAGGTGCAGGACCAGTGCCACTTGAGGCAGCACTTGGGGCACCTGTTACAGTTACAACAGATGTACTATTAAATAATCCAACAGGACCTTTTCAGAATATGGGTGTTCCTGGAGCTAAAAGTTTTCACTTGCTAGCAAACGGTTATGGTAATATTTCTAATTTGTCTGCAGGAGCAGCTAATCCGTATTTTGTTAGAATGACAGGTAGTACGCCAGATGCAAGTATGTTAGAATTAGCAGTTGCACAAAGCCCTACTTTTTTTACGTTATCAGAAATAGGGGGTAATGATGTTTTAGGTTTTGCAGTTTCTGGTGGGTCTGGTGTAGACCGTACAGGAGATCCTAATGCGGCAAATTATGGTCCAAATGATATTACAGATCCAGGTCTTTTTCAAGTGGCATTAACTGGTATGGTAGATGCACTTACGGCTAATGGGGCAAAAGGGGCAGTTGCAAATGTGCCTTACATTACTAGTCTACCTCATTTTACAACTGTACCTTATAATCCGCTTCCAATGGATGAGGCAACGGCTACACAAGTAAATAATGGTTATGCTCAGTACAATGGTGGTTTGCAAACAATGGTTACAATAGGGCAAATAGACGAAGCAGAAGCAGAAGCACGTACAATAAAATTTGTAGCATCTTCAGCTAATGCAGTGGTTATAGAAGATGAAGATTTAACAGATTTGTCTGCATTTGGATTACCAAGTTACAGACACGCAACAGCAGATGATTTGTTAGTATTACCAGCATCATCTTTTATTGGTACACGAGTTAATGATGACCCAACAATGGTAAACGGTGTATCTGTTCCATTAGAAGATAAATGGGTTTTAGTAGCTAGTGAGTTAGCATCAATTAATGCAGCAACAGATGCGTACAATGCTGCTATAGCTTCAGTTGTATCTGCAAAAGGCTTGGCATTAGTAGATTTAAATTCGGTTCTTTCTCAGGCTTCAGAAACAGGAATTACTTTTGATGATTATACAATGAATACTGATTTAGTTTTTGGAGGTTTAGTTAGTTTAGATGGTATACATTTAACATCTAGAGGCTATGCATTAATGGCTAATAAATTTTTAGAAGCTATTGATGCTACATACGAATCTAATTTTGTAGCGTCTAAAACATTAGCAAAAGCAGCTAATTACCCAACAACGTTTTCTCCTGCATTACAGTAAAGCGTAAAATTTTATACATTTTAAAAAGCGCCTTATTTTATAAGGCGCTTTTTTGATAAAACCTCTATAAGAATTAAAAGGTTTTAGATAAGTTAAAAAAACAATAAAAAGTAGTTTTTATTTAAATTTGAAAAACTTATCTTTGCACCCTGAAAAACACAGGGTCTGTATTACAGGGTTTTATGTTTTTTAAAAACAAAAAAAATTATATATAAATAAATACTGATAGCAATGTCTAAAGTTACAGGTAAAGTTTCCCAAATTATTGGCCCAGTTATAGATGTGGAGTTCCAAGCAGGGGTAGATCTTCCAAAAATTTATGATTCATTAGAAATTAAAAAAGCAGATGGATCAATTTTGGTTTTGGAAGTACAATCACACATTGGTGAGAACACAGTAAGAACTATATCTATGGATTCTTCTGATGGTTTAAGTCGTGGAGCAGAGGTTAATGCAACAGGAAGCGCTATACAAATGCCAGTTGGAGATGACGTTTACGGACGTTTATTTAACGTAATTGGAGACGCTATTGATGGTCTTGGGAATTTACCAAAATCTGGTAAAGATGGTTTGCCAATACACAGAGAGGCACCAAAATTTGAAGACTTATCTACTTCTACAGAAGTATTATTTACAGGTATTAAAGTAATTGACCTTATTGAGCCTTATGCAAAAGGTGGTAAGATTGGTTTATTTGGAGGTGCCGGAGTAGGTAAAACAGTATTAATTCAGGAATTAATTAACAACATTGCAAAAGGTCACGGTGGACTTTCTGTATTTGCTGGTGTAGGTGAGCGTACTCGTGAGGGTAACGATTTACTACGTGAGATGTTAGAGTCTGGTATTATTAAATACGGAGATGACTTTATGCACTCTATGGAAGAAGGTGGTTGGGATTTATCTAAAGTTGATAAATCTGTAATGAAAGATTCTAAAGCAACCTTTGTATTTGGACAAATGAATGAGCCACCAGGAGCACGTGCACGTGTTGCATTATCAGGTTTAACTATTGCAGAATATTTCCGTGATGGAGCAGGTGAAGGTCAAGGTAAAGATGTACTTTTCTTTGTGGATAACATTTTCCGTTTTACACAAGCTGGTTCTGAGGTATCTGCATTACTTGGTCGTATGCCATCTGCGGTAGGTTACCAACCAACATTAGCAACAGAAATGGGTGCTATGCAAGAGCGTATTACATCAACAAAAAGAGGTTCTATTACATCTGTACAGGCGGTTTACGTACCTGCGGATGATTTAACGGATCCAGCACCGGCAACTACTTTTGCTCACTTAGATGCAACAACGGTATTGTCTCGTAAAATTGCAGAGTTAGGTATTTACCCAGCGGTAGATCCATTAGATTCTACTTCTAGAATCTTAGCTCCAGAAATTTTAGGAAAAGATCACTACTCTTGTGCACAACGTGTAAAAGAGTTGTTACAACGTTATAAAGAATTACAAGATATTATTGCTATCCTTGGTATGGAAGAATTATCTGAGGAAGATAAAATGGCAGTTGGTAGAGCAAGACGTGTACAACGTTTCTTATCTCAGCCTTTCCACGTAGCAGAGCAATTTACAGGTCTTAAAGGTGTTTTAGTAGATATCAAGGATACTATTAAAGGATTTAATATGATTATGGATGGTGAATTAGATCACTTACCAGAATCTGCATTTAACCTTAAAGGTACTATTGAAGAAGCTATAGAAGCAGGAGAAAAAATGCTTGCTGAAGCATAAATAATACATAATATTACGTGTTAGTTAATTGCTTGCACGTAATATTAACTACTTAATACTTTTATAATTATGTATTTAGAAATTGTATCACCAGAAGCTACATTATTTGCAGGAGAAGTTGTTTCTGTAACTGTACCTGGTATAAATGGAGATTTTCAAATGTTATCTAATCACGCACCAATTGTATCATTATTACAGCAAGGTACGGTTAAGATTCAAGGAAATGTATCTATAGATGAAGCTTTTGAGGGTAAATTCTCTAAAGGTTCTAACGGAGAAACTGTTTTGCCAATAAATAGTGGTACTATAGAAATGAAAGATAATAAAGTTATTGTACTAGCGGATTAAGTATAAGTAACTCTACTAAATAAATATAAACGTGAAGCTAAATGCTTCACGTTTTTTTTATGCCTTACTTTTAAATTGTGATTTTTTATACGTTTAAAATCTTATTTGTAAGAAAATATGTTAAATTTTATATATTTAAATGAATTTTCTTACATTTACAAAAACCATATATAGGCTTTTGCTCGTATATCAATAAAAATAAAAGTAGCGTATAACGGCGTAATAATATTTATTTTATTATTGGAGTTAGTATCTGTAATAAAAGTAAAGCGTAAAGTAACCACTTTGCGCTTTTTTATTTTTATACTTTTTTAATTACATTGGTAACAATACCCCAAATTATGAAGTTGTTTTCTTCAGTAATTTGTATAGGTTTATAATTGGGATTTTCTGGTTGTAACCAAACTAAATTATTTTCAACTTTTAATCTTTTTACAGTAAACTCACCATCTAAATAGCAAACAGCAATTTTGTTATGTGCTGGTTCTAAACTTCTATCTATAACTAATAGGTCGTTATCTTCTAGTCCAGCGCCAATCATGGATTCTCCGCTTACTCTTGCAAAAAAAGTAGCTTCAGGATTTTTAATTAGTTCTTTGTCTAGGCTTATTCTGTTTTCTTTAAAATCATCAGCCGGAGACGGAAAGCCCGCAGAAATACCAGTATCCACAAAAATACTAGTGCTTTTTGAGGAAGCATCAACAGAGAAAAAAGTAAGATGTGTTTTATTTATCACGCTTATTTTACTTTTATAATGTCATTAAAACTTGTAGTGTATTTAGGAGATAAGTGTTTTTGCTTCATTTTCCAAGTACGTTCCAAATCTTGATTGGCTATTTTTAGTTTTTGATCGCCATATTTAAAATTTAATTTATCTATAGCTTTCATTAGAGGTTTGTGTTTTGGATTTTCTGAGGTAAACAAATGCAATTGGTGATTGTTTGTAGGGACTAGGCCGGTTACAATAACACCAGCACGCTTGTACTTAACACCAGGTTTATATATGCGTTCTACAGCTTTTATAGCGGCATTACTAATTGCTAAACTAGAATCTGTTGGGTAAGACATACTAACATTAAACGTGCCTCTATGCTGCTCTGTGTCTTTTTTGTGTTTGTCGCTACTTAATAAAACAACAATCATATGACAGCTAGAATTTTGTTTGCGTAATTTTTCTGCACAACTGGTGGCAAAAGTAGATATGCGCTCTTTTATATTCTCTAAATCAGAGAAAGTATGTTCAAAACTTCTTGTAGTGGCAATAGATTTTTTATTTTCTTTAATTTCTAAATCTAAGGTAGGTATACCTTCTAAATCTTTTTTTAATTTCCACTCTGTTATAGAAAAGTTTTTACGCACCCAATTATCGGGTAAATTAACAAAGTCTAAAGCTGTTTTGCAGTTTTTAATGGCTAAGCGTTTATGTAGTCTTCTTCCAATGCCCCAAACATCTTCAAGCTTTATCCATTTTAAAGCTTTAAGTCGTTTTTCTTCTGTATCAATAACATAAGTACCATTTGTTTGTTTTGGAAACTTACGGGCAATTTTGTTTGCTACTTTGCTAAGCGCCTTTGTTGGAGCAATGCCAACACAAGTAGGTATTCCGGTCCATTTTAAAATACGGTCTCTTATTTCTGTACCATAACTAGTAAAGTTGTAATTATTAAAGCCTTTAAACTGCATAAAAGCTTCATCAATACTGTATACTTCTACATCTGGAGAAAATTGTTGTAGTATGCTCATAACTCTACTGCTCATATCTCCGTATAAGGAGTAATTTGATGAAAAAACGTAAATGTTATTGGCTTTAAAAAAACTTTTATATTTGAAAGCAGGAGCTCCCATTGGTAAGCCAAGAGCTTTGGCTTCGTCACTTCTAGAGATTACACAACCATCATTATTGCTTAAAATTGCAATAGGTTTACCTTGTAAGCTTGGGTTAAAAACCCGCTCACAGGAGGCGTAAAAATTGTTACAATCTACTAGTGCATACATTGCTACAAAGGTACAAGATTTGCACTTTATATTTATGCGTGCACTAGTAGTATGTGTTAATTATAGATTTATTTTTTTAGATACATTATTTGGTAATGCATCTTTATGCACCATAACGCTTATTGCTTTTAGTCGCATATAAGTTTCACTAAAATACACATAACCATTATGTGTTGTTCTGTTAGGGTCTGTACCCCAACTGTTTTTTACTTTATAGTATTTTGTTCCGTTTTGATCTTTTACTGTACCTGTTATGTGCATTAAATGATCATCTGTAGTTGTAAAGTTTTCAAACTCGTTTTGTCTGTAAGTTTGTGTAATTTTTAGCTCTGGGTAAATGCCTTCTAAAGCTTTTTTGTTGTTTTCGTAATCTGCAGGCACTACAGCAACTCCGTGTTTAGATGAAAAAGTACGTTCGCTAACATCGCAATCTAACTCAACTGTAAAACCGTTTTCTAGAGCATTGTCAATAGTGTGTATCATTTCGTCTAAAGTAACGTTGTACATACTACCGTTACTCCAGTTGTCTGGTATATTTAATATAAACGAACTGTAAAATGGTGCGTGTGTAAATGATGTAATTGTAACATAATCTTCTGGTACAATTTTAGTCATTTTTAAAAATGAAGCAGGTGTGTATTCCTTTCCTTGGTATGTAAAAGATGTTTTATTTGCTCCTAAATACACATCTAAAACGGCATTTACAGCTTTAGACCAGTTTTTGCTTAGTTCACCAGCAGGGTTTTCTGCATATGTTTTTACCATAGCTTCTAGCACTGCAACCAATTCTGCGTGATTGTGAAAAGTGCTATTTTCTAAAAGTCCGTTGTATGCTTCTTGTGGCACAAGACCATAATTTTTAACCGAGTTAATTACATCGTGTGCTAGTCCACCTTCGCTAAATTGAGCTTTGCCTTGTCTCATTACAAAGTTTTCTGCCTTTTTAGGGTATGTATTGCGTACAGTATACATCTCAGACAAATCTATTTTGTTGCCTGTAAGTCGTATAATTTCCGATTCTAAAAATGAAGAAGTAGAAAAACTCCAACAAGTTCCAGTAGCACCTTGGCTAATAACAGGTGTTGTTTCTAAATCTATAACATCTGTAAATTTGTATGCTTCTTGCGCGTTTATAGCGCCTATGGCAAGCATAAAGCCAAGGCTAAAAAGTAATTTTCGCATAGTGTTCTTAATTGATTAGTGCTTTGTGGTTAGCGTGTTTTTTTTATTGATTAAAAGATTTTATGTATTCTATAATCTCTTTACTCTCGTATTTTTTAGCAAAATCTAAAGCAGATTGCTTGTCACTGTTTCTAACTCTAATTTGTACACCTGCTTTAACAAGGTCTTTTGCCATTGCCAACCTGTTGTATTTAGCAGCATACATAAAAGGAGTTTTATTGTTGCACGTTTTTTCAACACTAGCATTTTGTGCTATTAGCTCTGCAAAACAAGATTTTGCGTTAAGTTTTATAGAAAGTGTTAGTAGCGTGTATTCAGATTCTTCTAGCTTAAAGCAACTATTAATATTTTTTGATGTTATTTGCTTTTTAAGCTCTGTAACATTGTCAGTCTCTAAAACACTTTTAATGTCGCTGTTTATTTCTTGAGCACTTGCATAAGTAGAAACAACAAGTAGGATTGTAAAAAATAGGGTTTTCATTATTTTGGGTTTATTTAATTTAACTAAGTGTTTATATAAAACGTTAGTGGGTTAAATTTATTCTTTTTCTTTTACATATTCTAAAATATCTGATGGTTGGTTATTTTTTTAATTTGTTATTAGCGTAACAAATACTAATTTCTATTGCTTCTTTTAATAACAATTAAAATCCATCTATTTGTATCTTTGCCAAATGCTACCACAAAAACTTCAGAAAAAACTAGAAGAGCGGCAACAGAATATGTCATTGCGTGTATTACCTATGTATAAGCAGTTGGCAGATTTTTCTTCTAACGACTATTTAGGGTTTTCTGGCAATGCATCAATTTTTAGCGCTACGCACAAATACTTGGTAGATAGTAGTTTTTTGCAAAACGGGGCAACTGGCTCTAGATTACTTTCTGGGAATCATAATTTATACGATGAGCTAGAGTCTAAATTGGCTTTATTTCACCAATCTAAAGCAGCAATAGTTTACAATTCTGGTTATGATGCTAATATTGGTTTTTTTAGTTGTGTACCGCAGCGTGGAGATTTAGTTTTTTATGACGAGTATATACACGCAAGTATAAGAGACGGTATTGCAATGAGTAATGCCAAGGCATATAAATTTAAGCATAACAATATTGCAGATTTAGAAAATTTAGTAGAAAGGCATACTGCTGCTGTTAAAGATAATAATAGTGCTGTTTACGTAGTAACAGAATCTGTTTTTTCTATGGATGGCGATTCTCCACACTTAAAGGAAATGGCATTATTCTGTAAAGAACATAAACTATTTTTTGTGGTAGATGAGGCACACGCTGTTGGTGTTTTTGGCAGTAAAGGAGAGGGCTTGGTGCAACAGCTACAATTAACAGACTTGGTTTTTGCGCACATTATAACTTTTGGTAAAGCTTTAGGTTGCCACGGCGCAGCTATATTAGGTAGTGAAGAGTTAAAGAGTTATTTGGTTAACTTTTCGCGTAGCTTTATATATACAACAGCTTTAGCACCGCATAGTTTAGCTACAATTTTACAGTCGTACTATTTTTTAGAAAGTAAAGAAGGTAAAGTTCAACAACAACTTTTGCAAAATGCAGTTAAGGTTTTTAAAAGTAAAGTTGAAAGTAGTAAACTAAAGCAGCATTTTATTACTAGTAACTCGGCAATACAATGTTGTTTAATTTCAGGAAATAATAGGGTAAAAAGTATAGCTAAAAAACTTGAAGAAAACGGATTTAATGTAAAAGCAATATTATCGCCAACAGTACCAAAAGGAGAAGAACGATTGCGTTTTTGTTTGCACGCTTACAATACACCAAAAGAAATAGAAAAAGTAATAACCGTTTTGCATAATTATATAAGAGAATGAGTCAGAAATTTTACAAATTAGCTGCATTTGAGTATTTAGCAGATACAGTTATCATAAAAGGTAAGCTAGAGTCAGAGGGTATACAAGTTTTTTTAAAGGATGAAAACACGGTAAACTCAGACCCATTAATTAGCAATGCAATTGGCGGAATTAAACTTTTGGTTTTAGATGAAGATAAAAATAAAGCATTAGAAATTTATAATGAAATTAGAAGCTATGCTGTAGATGATAACGGAAAACCTTTAGCGTGCCCAAACTGTAAAGCAGAAAAGCTAGAAGGCTATTACTCCAGAAAAGGAATTTTTTATAAGTTGTTCCCTTTTTTTGAAAAAAGAAAATTCCGTTGTTTTAACTGCAATATAGTTTCATAAACTACAATACAATGAAAACAAAACAAATATTTGTAACTGGTATATCTACAGAAGTTGGTAAAACAGTGGCTTCTGCAATATTAACAGAGGCGTTAGAAGCAGATTATTGGAAACCAATACAGGCGGGAGATTTAGATACGTCTGACAGTCACAAAATAGCAGATTTTATTTCTAACTCTAAAACGGTAATACATAAAAATAGTTACGCTTTACAAACACCTATGAGTCCGCATGCAGCGGCAGAAATAGACGGTGTAGTAATAGAGGTAGATAAAATAGTAGCGCCAAAAACAGATAACAATTTAATTATAGAAGGTGCTGGTGGGTTGTTGGTTCCTTTAAATGATAATGATACCATTTTAGATATTATAGACCCTAGTCACCAAGTTGTAGTGGTGTCTAGACACTATTTAGGCAGTATAAATCATACTTTATTAACGGTAAATTACTTAGAAGAACGTGGTTTTAAAGTTTCTATAATTTTTAGTGGAGAAGAACATAAAACAACAGAAAGTATTATACTATCTAAAACAAATGCAAAACTTATAGGCCGTATAGAAGAAGAGCCATATTTTGATAAAAATGTAATAAAAGAATATGCAGATTTGTTTAGAGATAACCTGTAAAATATAGGTTGGTTTGTATATTTGTCAAAAATTAAAATCTATGCATGTTAACTAAAGCACATGGTATAGATATCTACTAATAAAATAAATGCATAAGTCCTAACACTATTAGGATGGCATACAGCTTATGAACCTTACAGAAAGAGATAAAAAACACTTGTGGCACCCGTTAACGCAACATAAATTACACAATACAATGTTGCCTATTGTAAAAGCAAAAGGGGCAGTGTTAACAGATGATAAAGGAAATGATTATATAGATGGAATATCTTCATGGTATACTTCTGTGTACGGGCATTGTAATGACTATATTTTAGAAAAAGTTGGTGCTCAAATGCAACAGTTAGACCAGGTTGTATTTAGTGGTTTTACGCATAAGCCAGCTATAGAGCTGTCTGAAGAATTGATAAAAATACTGCCTAATAATCAGGAAAAATTGTTTTTCTCAGACAACGGTTCTACTTCTACAGAAATAGGAATTAAAATGGCATTGCAGTATCATTTTAATAATGGGGAAAAGCGTAATGTTATGTTGGCTTTTGAAGACGGATTTCACGGTGATACTTTTGGCGCAATGTCTGTGTCTAGTTTATCTGTTTATAATGGTCCTTTTGAAGATTTTTTTATTGATGTAGAACGTATTCCTGTACCTACAGAAGATAATATAGAAGCCATTTTATCTCAGATTGAAGAGTTGGTTAATACTAAAGCTATTGCGGGTTTTGTTTATGAGCCTTTAGTGCAAGGAGCTGCAGCAATGAAAATGCATAATGCAGAAGGTTTAAATAAAATTCTACAGACCTTAAAAAAGCACAATGTACTTTTGGTTGCAGATGAAGTAATGACTAGTTTTGGTAAAACAGGTAAGTATTTTGCGTCAGATTATATAGATGTTAAACCAGATGTTATATGTATGTCAAAGGCGTTAACAGCAGGTTTACTACCAATGGCAGTTACTAGCTGTACGCAGCAAGTTTATGATGCTTTTTATGATGACGATATTTCTAAAGGATTATTTCATGGACATACATATACTGCAAATCCTTTGGCTTGTGCAGCTGCGTTAGCAGGTTTAGAGTTGCTTCAATCTACAGAAATGCAAGATAATATTGCCAGAATTACAGCCTCTCACAAGCAATTTAATGAGGAGGTTAAAAACCACCCTAAAGTTGGTGCTACAAGGCAATTGGGAGTTATTTATGCATTAGATCTTAATATAAAAATGGAGCGCTATGGTAATTTAAGAGATAAATTATTTAAGCATTTTATGGATTCTGGAGTGTTTTTACGTCCGTTAGGAAATACCATTTATATTTTGGCGCCTTTTGTAACTACAGATGAGCAACTTCAAAAAATATACAACTCAATTAAAGAAGCACTAGAAATAGTTTAAGTATGAGTATTTACATTACGGCACTAGCATCTATTTCTCCTTTAGGAACTTCCTTAAATGAGGTTTGGGAGAGTTATAAAAACGATGCACATTTACTGCAAGAAAAAAATATAGGAAATCAAAAAAGTTGGGTTGCAGCTTTAAGTGATGAAGCTAAACAAGAAATTGAAACTTTAAAAAACTCGGACTTAAAATATAAAAGTTTAGATGATACTGTTTTGTTTGCTATGTACGCGTCACGTAAAGCGTTAGAGCAAGCTGGCTGGACATCTAAAGATAATTTTGGTGTAAATTTTGGTTCGTCTCGTGGCGCAACAGCTCTGTTTGAAAAATATCATACAGAGTTTTTAGAAAAAGATAAAGCATCAACTTTATCATCACCAACAACAACATTGGGTAATATCTCTTCTTGGGTAGCCCATGATTTACAAACGCAAGGCCCAGAAATATCGCACTCTATTACTTGTTCTACGGCATTACATTCTTTGTTAAATGGTGTTGCTTGGGTAAAAAGCGGAATGGCAAATAAATTTTTAGTAGGTGGTAGTGAGGCTCCTTTAACACCCTTTACCATTGCGCAAATGAAAGCTTTAAAAATTTACGCAAGAGGCGCAGATACGTATCCGTGTAAAGCTTTTGATCTGGCAAAAGATCAAAACACTATGGTTTTGGGAGAAGGTGCCGCGGTAATTGGTATAGAAAACGGAAATAAAGAAAATGCCCTGGCAGAAATTATAGGTGTTGGTTACGCTACAGAAGTTTTAAAACATAATATTTCTATTTCTTCTGACGCAGTATGTTTTCAACGCTCTATGAAAATGGCTTTAGAAGGAGTAGACCCAGATGACGTAGATGTTATTGTAATGCATGCACCAGGTACAATTAAAGGAGATTTATCAGAAATTGAAGCAATAAAGAAAATTTTTTGTAACAAAATACCAGCATTAACTACAAATAAGTGGAAGATAGGTCATTCTTTTGGTGCTTCAGGGATGTTAAGTATAGAGCTAGCAATAGCAATGCTACAAAAGCAAGAATTTATAAAAGTTCCTTTTGTAGATTATACAGAAATTCCAAAGAGTATAAAAAAGGTGTTAATAAACGCTGTTGGCTTTGGTGGTAATGCTGTAAGTATTTTATTGCAAAAAACTTTTTAAAACTAGCCTTTAGCTAAGTTGCATTTTACTATCTTTCACAAACCAAACTAAATTTATATTTATGGGAGAATGGTATGCAAGCTTAGAGTTGTTTCCAAAAGTGTACTGGAGTATTGCCTTAATTGGCTCTGTGGTAATGATTGTTTTTTTGTTGCTAACCTTAATTGGTGGTGATGTAGATGGTGTAGACGGTGATGTAGATGCAGAAGTAGAAGGTGATTCTGGAATTGGATTTCAATTTTTATCTATTAAAAACTTATCAGGATTTTTTGCCATTTTTGGATGGACAGGCATTGCTTGTATAGAAGCAGGCTTTTCTAATGTACTAACTATACTAATTTCTGTTATTTGTGGTTTGTTAATGATGCTGTCTATGGCTGCATTATTTTATTACCTAAGTAAATTGCAAAGTAGCGGAACACTACGCTTAAAAAATGCTTTAGGTCAAGTTGGTGAAGTGTACCTAACTATAGGGGCAAACAGAAGCTTTATAGGTAAAGTAAGTATAACAGTGCAAGGATCTTTGCGCGAGCTAGAAGCACTTACAGATGAAACTGTGAATCTTACACAGGGTAATGTTGTTAAAGTAGAGGACATTACAGATAACGGAATTTTAATTGTTAAATTATTAAATAAATAACCATATGATTTTAGTACCCCTACAGTTGGGCGGTAATGCCAGTTTAATTGGTATTGCAGTAGCCATTTTATTCTTTTTTATAATTATAATCTCGTTTATACGTAGATACAAACGATGTCCTTCAGACAGGATTTTAGTTGTATACGGTAAAGTTGGCGGCGGAAATTCAGCCAAATGTATACACGGTGGAGCAGCCTTTATTTGGCCAGTTGTACAAGATTATGAATTTTTAGATTTAACACCTATTTCTATAGAGGTTAACCTAGTAAATGCATTAAGTAAGCAAAATATACGTGTAAATGTACCTTCTAGATTTACAATTGGTATATCTACAGAGCCTGGAGTTATGCAAAATGCAGCCGAGCGTTTATTAGGGTTAGGTCAAAGTCAAATTCAAGATTTAGCTCAGGAAATTATTTTTGGTCAATTACGTTTAGTAGTTGCTTCTATGGACATAGAAGAAATTAATAATGATAGAGATAAGTTTTTAACTAACATATCTCAGAGTGTAGAAACAGAGTTAAAGAAAGTAGGTCTAAAGCTTATTAACGTAAATATTACAGATATTGTTGATGAGTCTGGGTATATTGAAGCTTTAGGTAAAGAGGCAGCTGCACACGCAATTAACGCAGCACGTAAATCTGTTGCAGAAAAAACAAGAGATGGTTCTATTGGTGAAGCTAATGCTTTACAAGATGAGCGTACGCAGGTGGCAGCAGCAAATGCACAAGCTGTAGAAGGTGAAAACATTGCAAAAATTAATGTTGCAAATTCAGACTCGTTACGTCGTCAAAGAGAAGCGGAAGCAGAACGTACTGCAATTGCATCAGAAAAAGTACAATCTGCAAAAGCATTAGAGGAATCTTACGCAGCAGAAAAAGATGCTGAACTTGCAAGAGCAGAACGTGTACGTAGCTCGCAAATGGCAGATATAGTTGTACCTGCAGAAATAGATAAGAAAAAAGTAGAGATAGATGCAGAAGCAGATGCAGAGCGTACAAGACGTTTAGCAAAAGGTGAAGCAGATGCAATCTTATTTAAAGCACAAGCAGAAGCACAAGGTATTTTAGAGGTTTTAACTAAGCAAGCACAAGGTTTAGATGAAATTGTAAAAGCTGCCGGAGACAATCCTAAAGATGCGGTATTACTATTAGTAGCAGATAAATTGCCAGAATTAGTTAAAACACAGGCAGAAGCTATTAAAAATATTAAAATTGATAAGGTTACCGTTTGGGATTCTGGAGCAAAAACAGCAGATGGTAAAGGTTCTACTGCTAACTTTATTTCTGGTATGTACAAATCTGTACCACCACTACAAGAAATGTTTAATATGGCTGGTATGCAGTTACCAGAATATTTAAAAGGTAAGGATGTAGAGACTGTTGATGTTAAGGAAGAATCTTCTGATAAGGACGACAGTAAATAGTTAAATTTTTAAATAAATTGAATAAAAATGAACCATTAGAGTATATCTTTTGGTTCATTTTTTTATTTAAAAAACCTTTATTGGGATTTAATTGGTAAATAGGCTATTTTTGACAACTGATTTAAAATAATCGTATGAGCGAAGTAAGACACAACTGGAGCAAGCAAGAAATTTTAGATATATATAATAAACCGTTAATGGATTTGCTTTACGAAGCAGCTACAATTCATAGACAAGAACATGATCCTAACACTGTACAAGTATCTACTTTGTTATCTATAAAAACAGGTGGTTGTCCTGAAGATTGTGGATATTGCCCACAAGCGGCTAGGTATCATACAGATGTTGAAGGCAATGATTTAATGTCGGTACAACAAGTAAAAGCACAAGCTTTACGTGCAAAATCTTCTGGAAGTTCTAGAGTTTGTATGGGGGCAGCTTGGCGTAATGTTAAAGACGGTCCAGAATTTGACCAAGTACTAGAAATGGTGCGTACTATAAACAAACTAGATATGGAGGTTTGTTGTACACTTGGTATGATTACAGAAAATCAAGCACAAAGACTAGCAGAAGCTGGTTTGTATGCATATAACCATAACTTAGATACCTCAGAAGATTACTATAAAGATGTAATTTCTACTCGTGCTTTTGAAGATAGATTAGATACTATTGAAAATGTACGTAAAACTAACGTTACTGTGTGTAGTGGAGGTATTATAGGTATGGGAGAGGCTTTAGAAGATAGAGCAGGTATGTTAGTTGCACTATCTACTTTAAGTCCACAACCAGAATCAGTACCAATTAACGCATTAGTAGCAGTAGAGGGTACGCCAATGGAGGATATAGAGCCGGTATCTATCTGGGATATGGTGCGTATGGTAGCAACTACGCGTATTGTTATGCCAAATACTCAAGTAAGGTTATCTGCAGGTCGTACACAAATGAGTAGAGAAGGACAAGCAATGTGTTTCTTTGCTGGAGCAAATTCAATTTTTGCTGGAGATAAATTATTAACTACTCCTAATCCAGATGTAAACGAGGATATGGAAATGTTTAAAATGTTAGGCTTAAACCCACAAAAACCATTTACTAAAGTTTCTCAACCAAAAACAGTAGAGGCTCAGGATTCTGAGTATCAAAATTTAGGTGAAAAGCCAAAATGGACTAGACCAGGTCATAAGATAGAACGTAATGAAGCTGCTAAAGAAAAAGCAAAGCTTTCTAAGTAATAAGTTGCAATAAGTAACTCTTTTATACAGCCGCTATTTAATTTGTAATTAGATAGCGGTTTATTAATTAATATAGCTTTTTAAGTAATTTTAAGAGTTATTTAAATCGTATTTTTTATTTTTACCGACTGTTTAATTTATCCAAATTTGCACTTACAAGATATTCCAAGGGTAAAAAATATTACCAAAGAAGACTTTTTAAAGCACTTTTTAAAGCCTCAAAAACCTGTTGTTATTGAGCGTTTTATAGAAGAGTGGCCTGCTTATTCTAAATGGAATTTGGAGTATATGAAGTCTGTGGCAGGTGATAAAATAGTGCCTTTGTATGATGACAGACCTGTAGATTATAAAGATGGTTTTAATGAGCCGCACGCTAAAATGAAAATGGCAGATTATATAGATTTGCTTAAAAAAGAGCCTACTAAATTTAGAATATTTTTATGGAATATTTTAAAAGAAGTACCACAGTTGCAAAGAGATTTTACATATCCAGATTTTGGGTTGCGACTAATGAAAAGTCTTCCTATGTTATTTTTTGGAGGTAAAGATTCACATACCTTTATGCATTATGATATAGATTTGGCTAATATTTTTCATTTTCATTTTGAAGGGGATAAACAAATTATTCTTTTTAACCAATCTCAAAACAAATATCTATATAAAGTACCACATTCTTTAATTACAAATGAAAGCATAGATTTTTCTAACCCAGACTACAGCAAATGGCCTGCTTTAAAGCAAGCTAAAGGGTATAAAACAACTTTGCAGCACGGAGAAGTGTTGTATATGCCAGAAGGGTATTGGCATTATATGAAGTATCTTACTCCGGGTTTTTCTATGAGTTTAAGAGCTATAGCGCGTAACCCTAAAAATTTAAGTAAAGCCTTATATAATGTATTTATTATGCGTAATTATGATAATGTAATGCGTAGAATAAAAGGACAAAAGTGGATAGATTGGAAAAACAAAAAATCTATATCTAATACCAATAAACAGTTGTAATAATTTATTTTTTTGGTGTAAGTTCTTGCACTTTTTCATACACTAAATGACTTTCCCAACCTCTATAGAGTAAGTAATCTGCTATTTTTTTACGTTTTTTATATATGTTAGTTTCTTTAACTTCATTAGCTCTTTTGCTGGCAAGCTCATTTAATGTTTGTATGTATTGGTCTTCATCTATTTCTTTTAAGGCTGTTTTAATGTTGTAAATAGATATGTCTCTAAACTTAAGTTCGTTTACAATTCTATTTTTACCCCATTTTTTTATATTAAATTTTCCGCGAGCAAAACTTTGAGCAAAACGTTCTTCATTTAAATAGTTTTCTTTAATCAAATGAGTAATTATTAGATCTCTAGCATCTGCAATCATTCCCATATCTTTTAGTTTTTTGGTGACTTCCTTATGGCAGCGTTCTTGGTAAGCACAATATTGCTCTAGCTTATGGGTGGCTTCTTTAATGGTGTAAGAGGGTTGTAAACTCATATTACAAATGTACGTAAACAAAAAAAGCGACCCCATTGCTGAGGTCGCTTTTTACTTTTTTATATAGGTCTTTTGGTTTTTTAAAGATCTATATAATAAACCGTTTTTTAAGTAAAGGTATATTCTAATATATGGTTTTACCTTTTTTGTTTTTAAAGCGATATTCTAGATACGTGTATGCGTCTCTAGGTTGCACTTTAACCCATTTTTTGTATTCCATAAACCACTTGAAACGAATGGATTGTAATCCTTTTGTAAGATATGCTGCAATAAACGGGTGTATGTGTAGAATAACATCGTTGTCTTTTGCAGGGCCGTTTAGTAGTTTTTCTAAATCGGATTTAATCTTGTCTATTAAAACTATAGGAGCTTCTACCTCTGCGCCATTTAAGCCGCTAGGATTTTTCTCCATTGTTTTAATGTTTCTTTCTGGTCTTACTCTTTGTCTTGTTATTTGAATAAGTCCAAATTTACTTGGCGGTAAAATTTTATGTTTAGCTCTGTCATCTTTCATTTCATCACGTAGATGATCAAAAAGTTTTTTTCTGTGATCTGGCTTACCCATATCTATAAAATCTACAACAATAATACCTCCCATATCACGTAAGCGTAATTGTCTGGCTATTTCTGTAGCAGAAATCATATTTACCTCTAATGCTGTGTCTTCTTGGTTTTTTGCCTTGTTAGATCTGTTGCCGCTGTTAACATCTATAACGTGTAGGGCTTCAGTATGTTCTATTATTAAATAGGCGCCTTTACTCATAGAGGCTGTTCTACCAAATGAAGTTTTAATTTGTCTTTCTATCCCAAATTTTTCAAAAATAGGTACAGAAGACTCATATAATTTTACAATAGATTCTTTCTTTGGCGCAATTTCTTGCACATAATCTTTTATTTCATTGTAAAGCGTTGTATCGTCAACATGTATTCCTGTAAAGGTGTCGTTAAATACGTCTCTAAGTATAGATGAGGCTCTGTTTAGCTCCACTAGTACTTTAGATGGGTGAGGTGCTTTATACAATTTTTTACACATTACTGTCCATTTGGTCAGTAAGTTTTCTAGATCCTTGTCTAGCTCTGCAACTTTTTTGCCTTCGGCAACGGTTCTTATAATAACGCCAAACCCTTTTGGTTTAATGCTTCTTACAAGTCTTTTTAACCTCTCTTTTTCTTCTTTACTTTCTATTTTTTGAGAAACAGAAACTCTATCAGAAAATGGCACCATAACCACATAACGCCCTGCTAATGAAAGCTCAGAGCTAATTCTTGGTCCTTTGGTAGAGATAGGTTCTTTTACAATTTGTACTAATAAGGATTGATTAGATTTTATAACATCATTAATGCTACCATCTTTATCAATATCTTTTTCAAAAGGAAAATCTTTTAAAGAAAAATCTTTTAATTTTCCTGTGCTTGCTCCTTTTACGAATTTCAGCATAGAAGATAACTGCGGACCCAAGTCATGATAGTGCAAAAATGCATCTTTTTCATAACCAACATCTACAAATGCAGCGTTAAGACCAGTAACAGGTTTTCTAATTTTGGCAAGAAATATATCGCCAACAGAAAAATTATTATTGTCTTCTTCTTTGTGAAGTTCTATTAGTTTTCCGTCCTTAGTTAAGGCAAAATCGACAGCGTTAGAACCAGATCTTACGATTAATTCTTTATTCACCTGAATCAATTTTTATTTAACTCTACTTAATAAATTAAGAGTGTTAAATGGATTAAACAATAGTTGTGCGGGCAGTATTACCCGCTGAAATTCTTTCGTTAGAATTTCTATGTCAATGAACGTTTTTAAAACGAAAAAGTAGTTGTTAACAACTACTTTTTCTTGTGTCGGTTAGCTCTTCTACGCTTCTTGCGCTTGTGAGTAGCTACCTTATGTCTTTTTCTTTTCTTACCACTAGGCATAAAATCTACTTTTTAATTAATATTATATTTTATTTTACTTGTACGTTACTCTTAACACCTTCAACAAAAACCTTTGCAGGCTTAAATGCAGGGATGTTATGAGCTGGTATTTTAATGGTAGTATTTTTAGAAATATTTCTACCAGTTTTTTCTGCTCTTGTTTTAATAATAAAACTACCAAAACCTCTTAGGTAAACATTATCTCCATTTTCTAATGAAGTTTTAACCTCTTCCATAAAAGTTTCAACAGTAGCCTGTACATCTCCTTTTTCAATACCCAGTTTATCTGAGATTTTCGATACGATATCTGCTTTCGTCATTGTCAGTATATATTATGTCCTTGTTTTTTCGGGTTGCAAATATATAAATTAAATTTATTCTTTTACGTTAATAGACTTAATTTTAAGTATATAAACCTGTACTTTTGTTTATTATTATTTATTTGATGACTTTTTCCCAAAAAATTCTTGATTGGTACACCCTAAATAAACGCTCTTTACCGTGGAGAAACACTGTAAACCCTTATAAAATATGGCTTTCAGAAATTATGCTCCAACAAACAAGAGTTGCTCAAGGTACGTCTTATTATTTAAGTTTTGAAAAACATTTTCCTACAATTTTTGATTTAGCAAACGCTTCGGAAGAAAAAGTTTTAAAATTATGGCAAGGTTTAGGGTATTATTCTAGGGCAAGAAACCTTCATTTTACCGCAAAACACATCGTAAATAATTTAAACGGAGAGTTTCCTAATACATATAAGGAGTTGGTAAAACTTAAAGGAGTAGGAGATTACACAGCAAGTGCTATTGCATCTATTTCTTTTAATGAGCAACAAGCTGTTGTAGATGGTAATGTGTATAGGGTTTTAGCAAGGTATTATGGTGTAGACTTACCTATTAATAGTACAGAGGGTATTAAATACTTTAAAAAATTAGCTACAGAAGTAATGCATACTTCTAATATTAGAGATTATAACCAGGGTATAATGGAGTTTGGAGCATTGCAATGTTCGCCTAAAAAGCCAAATTGCAATACGTGTCCTTTAAGTAGCAGCTGTGTGGCGTTAGAAAAAAACTTGGTTAGTACATTGCCCATCAAGCTAAAAAAAACAAAGATTAAAAAACGTAATTTTAATTATTTGGTTGTTGTAGATGCTGTTGGTAACACAATGTTACAACAACGAAAAGGTAAAGGTATTTGGCAAAATTTATATGAGTTTCCTTTGTTGGAAGATGAGGTTAATGAAACCAATATAAAGGAGCTTTATGCTAAAGTATTACCAAAAGTAGAGGTTAAAAGTTTTACCTTATATAATAAGGATGCAATTGTGCATAAATTATCGCATCAACATTTATATACTCATTTTTGGATACTCCATACAAATGCTATTTTGGAAGACGGAATCGCTTTTTCTGAACTTAAAAAATATCCTGTACCTGTTTTAATAGCAGACTACATAAAAACATTGTAAATTTTTGTATTTTTGATTTTAATATAACAAAATTATGAGTGGTACGTTAAACAAAGTAATGCTAATTGGGCATTTAGGAGATGCAGTAAAAATGCACTATTTTGAAGGAGGAAATTGTATAGGAAGATTTCCTATAGCAACAAATGAAACCTACACAAATAAACAAACAGGTGAGCGTGTTACAAATACAGATTGGCACAATGTTGTAGTGCGTAATAAAGCTGCAGAAATTTGCGAAAAATATTTAAGCAAAGGAGATAAAATATATGTAGAGGGTAGACTTAAAAATAGACAGTGGCAAGCAGAAGATGGTACTACACGTTATGCAACAGAAGTACACGTGCAAGATTTTACATTTTTGTCTACAAAACAAGAAAGTAT
Organism: Cellulophaga geojensis KL-A; assembly: GCF_000568425.1. NCBI lineage: Bacteria > Pseudomonadati > Bacteroidota > Flavobacteriia > Flavobacteriales > Flavobacteriaceae > Cellulophaga > Cellulophaga geojensis. Next base: position 77,396 of record NZ_ARZX01000014.1, on the reverse strand, counting down.
GAATAACGCGCAGAATAACCCAGCGCAGCCCGCACAACAGCAACAAAAACAGCAAGCAGCACAACAACAAAATGTGGCTGCACAACAAAATAACGCAGCTCCTAGTGAGCCAGAAGAAGATGATGATTTACCTTTTTAATAGAACTAAAATTTAATTATTGGATCCTGACCCCCTTATTTTACTGTTAAATGCAATTGTTTTTGATGGCGCTTTAATAACCAAGTTGTTGGTGCTAATTGTACTATTGCTATTGTCTGCCTTAATTTCTGGAGCAGAGGTGGCGTTTTTTGGCTTGTCTGCAACAGATATTAATACTATAGGTGAAGCAAAAACCACAAAAGGAGAATCTGTAATTAAATTATTGCACAAGCCTAAAAAATTATTAGCAACTATACTCATAGCAAATAATGCTATAAATATTGGAATAGTGCTTTTATTTAGTGCTATTGGAGATGTTATTTTTTCAAGCATTACCTATAAAATTTTAGACCTAATATCTGTTAGGTTTTTACTAGAAGTGGTTTTGGCTACTTTTCTAATTTTAATGTTTGGGGAAATTATGCCAAAGGTTTATGCTAATAGAAATAGAGTGCAGTTTGCACATTTTATGGCATTTCCATTACGTTTTTTAGATGTTATTTTTACCCCTTTAAGTTCGCCAATGCGTTCTGTAACGTTGTATTTGCACAATAAATTAGGGAAACAAAAATCTAGTTTAAGTGTAGATCATTTGTCGCAGGCATTAGAAATGACTTCTGAAGATGATACCACTAAAGAAGAACAAAAAATATTAGAAGGTATAGTATCTTTTGGTAATACAGATACAAAACAAGTAATGAGGCCAAGGATAGATATTTTTGCTTTAGATGCAGAGCTTAAATTTTTAGAGGTTGTAGAGGAAATAAAGCAAAAAGGATATTCTAGGATTCCTGTTTATGAAGAAAACGTAGACAATGTAAAAGGCGTACTTTATGTAAAAGATTTATTGCCTTATATAGACCGTAAAGCATTTAATTGGGTTACTCTTTTAAGAGAACCTTATTTTGTTCCAGAAAATAAAAAGTTAGATGATTTGCTAAAGGAATTTCAAGAAAAGAAAAACCATTTGGCAGTTGTTGTAGATGAGTATGGTGGTACATCTGGTATTGTTACTTTAGAAGATATTATTGAAGAAATTGTAGGAGATATTAGTGATGAGTTTGATGATGAAGATTTGGTTTTTTCTAAAATAGATGATTTAACTTTTGTGTTTGATGGAAAAACTACATTAAAGGAGTTTTACCGTGTTGCACGTATCACTGAAGATGAAGATGATTTTGAAGAGCAAAAAGGAGAATCTGAAACAATAGCTGGCTTTGTGTTAGAAATAGCAGGAAGTTTTCCTAAAAGAGGAGAAAAAGTATTGTTTAAAAATTACCAATTTGTGGTAGAGAGTTTAGATAAAAAAAGATTGAAACAAATAAAAGTAATGCTGCCTAATGATGCGTAAATATATTTTTTTAGTAATAGTTTTTAGTGTTTTACTGGCCAGTTGTAATGAAGAGGTTTTACCAAAGCCAAAGGCTATGTTAAGGTTGGAGTATCCAGACAGTACTGCAGTAAACTTTGGTACATCTAAATATTTGTTTAATTACAATGCACTAGCTCGGGTTAAAAAAACAAATGAAAGTGCGGTTACTATAGAGTATCCAAAAATGAACGCAGCAATTTTTTTAAGTTATAAGCCTGTAGAAGGCAACTTAAACCAGTTGTTGTCTGATGCTCAAAAATTATCTTATGAGCATGCAGCTAAAGCAGATAATATTTTAGAGCAGCCTTTTGTTAATTCAGAAGCTAAGGTTTACGGTATGTTTTATGATGTAAAAGGAGATGCGGCATCACAATCTCAGTTTTATGTAACAGATAGTACAGAGCATTTTTTAACGGGGTCACTTTATTTTTCTGTGAAACCTAATTACGATTCTATTTTACCTGCGGCTGTTTATTTGCAAGAAGATATTAGGAAAATAATGGAAACATTGCGTTGGAAAAACTAGGTTGTTTTTGTTAAATACTAAATTTAAAAAAGCCAATATCTATTAATAGATATTGGCTTTTTTAATATTGTTATATGGGATTTTTTTTATTCTGCTGTGTGCATATTTTCAACAGTGTAAATATCTCCAGAAGCTGCAGATGTTACGGTTTTAGTTAAATCTTCTGTAGAAACAGAATTAGTGTCGTACTCTACAATAGCCAACTCTTTATCAAAAGAAACAGTGGCAGATTTTACACCTTCCATTTTAGCTAATTTTTTTTCAATTGTAGCGGCGCATCCAATTTGGCATGTCATTCCTTTAATAGTAAATTCGGCTTTACTAAACTCAGCATTATCAGCAAATACTTTTGTTTGTTCTTTAGCAACCGTATTGTTAACCGTAACCACTTCTGGCTCTTGCTTGTTTTCTTTGCAAGAAGCTAGTAGTGTTAAAGAGCCAATAAGAACTAGGCTAATATTTTTTATAAGTTTCATATTAATAGGTGTTATAGTAGGTTGCAAAAGTACTAATTTTTAATTTTTTAGTTCTTAAAATTGAAGTAGTTAATCTAAATAAAATCATAAAAAAAGCTGCCTAAAATATTTTTAGGCAGCTTTTTAAATTTGGTGTTTTTTGTTTACTACTTGAAATCTTCAGCACTAACACCTTCGTTAACTTTTATTTCAGTTACGTTAAAGTCAAACTTTTGTGGTCCCATTGCTTGTTTCCATACAAAAGGAAATTGTATTCCAGAAACTTCTTTGTAATCTGTGTAACTAATAGTAGCGCTACCTTGTGGGGTTGTTGTAATATCTGCAATTTTTAATCCCGTTTTGGTATTGTAAGCAGCAGACTTGGTGTCGGTAAACTTAATTACATAGGCTTTAGTTCCGTCAAAATCTTCTATGCCAGTTAATGTTGCGCCTCCATTTAAGAAATTAAGTTCAGGAAAAGGAGTAGATTCTGCTTTAATGGCAGACAGTTGAGCTTCTTGCATATCCATTTTACGACCTTGAACAATCATAAATCCACTATCGCCATCTAATACTTGTTTGCTTACGGAGTTGCCCATCATGCTAACATTTTGCATAAATTGGTTGCTAGTAGTTTTTTTCATTTCTAGCAGTAACTCTTGTCCTTGTACTGTTGCTTTAGCTTGTATGTAGCTAGATGTAACGCTTTCTAATTTGGCTTTACCACCAATTGCAGCTACATAATCTGCTAATACTTTGTTTGCATCTACACCTTCAGGAATAGCAATATCATATTTAGGCTTTTCAACAGCGTTGCCATATCTATCATAATATTTAACGGGTACAGATTGGCCTTTAAAAGTAACTTTTTCTAGGTTTTCTAAAACGTCACTTCCTTTACCAGTAACAACTATACGTGCGTTAGAAGATTTAAAGTATTTTTTAGCAGCGTTCTCTACATCTGCAATAGTTATAGCGTTAACTTTCTCTAAATAAGTTTTGTAGTAGTCTTTGTCTAAACCTTCAGTTTCTATATTAAGGGCATAGTTGGCTATTGTGCTAGGTTTTTCTAGAGCCATAATAAAGTTGCCTATGTAAGCTGCTTTAGCTGCGCTTAACTCTTTTTCAGAAACTGGAGTAGATGCTATTTTATCAATTTCAGATAAAATTTGTACTACAGCACTATCAGTAACGGCATTACGTACACTTGCGTAAGCTCTAAATCTAGATACAGAATTTTTATCATTTCCAATACTAGAGTAAGATCCGTAAGTATAAGCTTTATCTTCTCTAAGATTTAAAAATAATCTTGCAGATCCGCCACCACCTAATATACGGTTTGCCATCAAGGCAGCAAGGTAATCAGGATCACTCTTTTTAAGATTTACTAAGTTTTCTACAGCTATCTCAGACTGTACAGCATTAGGAGCGTCTATAAAATTAATTTGTGTGTATTGTACATCTTTAGGTGTAGCTAAAGAAAAAGAAGGAGGAGTTGCTTTTGTCCAGGCAACAAAGTTTTCTTTTACTAATTTTTTAGCCTCTTTGTATTCTACATCACCAATTATAACCATATATGCATTGGCGGGTACAAAATAGTCGTTATAAAACTGCTTTACATCTTGCAAAGAAATATTATTAATTGTCTCTTCTGTTACTTGCTCTCCATACGGGTGTTTTTGTCCGTAAGCTAAAGTACTTTGTACTTTACTAGCAATATTAGATACATTTTTTTCATCTGCTTTTAGGCCGGTTAAAATCTTTTCTTTTTCCTTGTCAAATTCTTCTTGTGTAAAGTTTGGATTAATACTAGCATCTGCTAATAACTCTACAATTCTAGGGAAATATTTAGATAATGCAAATGCAGAAGCACTTTCAGATCCAAAAGCCATACTTGCGCCCATAAAGTCTAACTCCTCATTAAAATCATCTTTAGAGATAGATGTAGATCCGTTGCCTAATAAGCTAGATACAAAAGAACTAACACCAGCTTTGTTACCTTCTGCAACAGGTGGGTTGTCTATAATTAATTGTATAGATACTCTTGGTAATTTATGGTTTTCAACTACTAAAACTTTTAATCCGTTTTTAAGTTCAAAACGTTGTGGTTCAGATAAATTTATTTCTGGTAGTGGACCAGCCTCTGGCATTTTACTACGGTCTACTTGTGCTTGTAGGTTAAAAGCTATTAATGCTATAACCAATAAAGAATATATTTTTTTCATTTTCTTAGTTTTCAGGTTTTGCAACAGGTAAATATTCTAATTCTACGCGTTGGTTAGGCTTAAGGTATTTGTTGGCTACAGTTTTAATGTCTTCTCTTGTAATAGCTTTGTAAATTTCTATTTCAGTATTAATTAAATTTGTGTTGCCGTATAACATATAGTTTCTTGCTAAAGAGTTAGCAATACCTTCTACGCCGCTGTTAGAGTTAACAAAGTTATTTTCAAACTTGTTTTGTAGTTTTTGGTAATCTTTCTCAGAAATTAATTCGGTTTGTAATTTTGCAATTTCTTTATCAAACTCAACAATTAAATCATTTAAAGAGGTTTTTCCTAAAGGTAGAGCACCTATTATGTAAGAGCCATAATCTTCTTGAGAATTGTTAAAAGCAAAAACTTGTAACGCCATTTTTTTGTCATCTACCAAGCTCTTGTATAGTTTAGAGCTTTTTCCGCTAGTTAGGTATGTAGATATCATATCTAATACATATGCATCTTTTTCTGTGTTAGCAGGAGTTCTGTATGCAGTAAAGATTGCAGGAATTTGTATGTTTGGATCGTTGTAAGTAGCCTTAATAGTCTTTGTAATAGGCTCCTCTGTATACTTATTCCTTTTTATTTCTTTACCTCTTGGAATAGGTCCAAAATAATCTTGAATCATTTTTTTAGTGCTAGCAACTTCAAAATCACCTGCTACTACTAAAACAGCATTGTTAGGGACGTAGTAAATTTTATTAAAATCTTTAAAATCTTCTAATGTAGCGTTGGCTAAGTGCTCTAAAGATCCAATAGTTTGCCATTTGTAAGGGTGGTTTTTAAATAGGTTTATGCCAATTTGCTCTCGGAATTTACCGTATGGAGAATTGTCTACACGCATACGTTTTTCTTCTTGTACAACTTCTTTTTGTGTATCTACCCCTATTTGGTTAATAACTGGGTGCATTAGTCTTTCAGACTCTAGCCATAGGCCTAACTCTAATTTGTTAGAAGGGAAAACCTCGTAGTAGTATGTACGGTCTTGTGTTGTATTGGCGTTATTGGTTCCTCCGTTAGATGAAACAATTTCAAACCATTTACCTCGTTCAATGTTTTTTGTTCCTTCAAAAAGTAAATGTTCAAAAAAGTGAGCAAATCCTGTTTTTTCTGGGTTTTCATCTTTAGCTCCTACGTGGTACATTACAGATGTTGTTACTATAGGGGCAGTGTTGTCTTGATGCAAAATAACGTGCATGCCGTTATCAAGATCATATTCTTCAAAAGCAACCTGTTGTGCTTGCATTGTTAATGCGGCACAAAATAGGCTTGCCGATAGGAATAAATTTCTTTTCATTTTTAATAGTGTTTTATTTAGTTATTTCATAAGTCTAAAATTACTTGATTTGTTACAGATTTTACTTAAAAAAAATAAAATAATTAAGAAAATACTCTCAAAACATTATATTAAAGCCTTCAATTAAGAATTAAAACAGCTAAAAAACATAGTGAATATATAGGGGTTAAATCAACTCGTCTTTTTTTTGTAAAATAGCTTGTAAGTTAAGGAATTAGCAGTATATTTGCATCCGCTTATTTAGGTAGGCAAGTTCATTAAATTAAACATAATTAATTAATACACAAGCTATGTATGCAATTGTAGAGATAGCAGGGCAGCAATTTAAAGTTGCAAAAGATCAAAAAGTGTATGTTCACCGTTTACAAACAGAAGAAGGTCAAAAGGTAACTTTTGATAACGTTCTTTTGTTAGAGAATGGAAAGGACATTACTATTGGCGCCCCAGCTATAGACGGAGCCGCTGTTGAGGCAAAAGTCGTAAAGCACCTTAAAGGTGACAAAGTTATCGTCTTTAAAAAGAAAAGACGTAAAGGGTATAAAGTGAAAAATGGTCACCGTCAGTATTTAACGGAGATTGTTATTGAAAACATTTTAGCCTCTGGAGCAAAAAAAGCTGCTCCAAAAAAAGAAGCTGCTCCTAAAAAAGCAGAAGCTAAAAAAGCTGCACCAAAGAAAGCTGCAAAAGCAGACGACTTAAAGAAGGTTGAAGGAATTGGACCTAAAATTGCAGAAACATTAGCTGCGGCAGGAATATCAACTTTTGCTGAATTAGCAAAAACTGATGCTGCTAAAATTTCTGAAATCATCGCTGACGTTCGTGGTAACCACGTAACTGATACATGGCCTGCACAAGCTAAATTAGCTGCTGAAGGCAAGTGGGATGAGTTAAAGAAATGGCAAGATGAATTAGACGGTGGTAAAGCATAATTGCATTATCATTTAAGTATAACAAAATAAAACCTAGAAATTATGGCACATAAGAAAGGTGTTGGTAGTTCGAAAAACGGTAGAGAATCAGAATCGAAACGTTTAGGAGTTAAAATTTTTGGTGGTCAAGCGGCTATTGCAGGAAACATTCTTGTAAGACAGCGTGGTACTAAACATAATCCAGGAGATAATGTTTATGCAGGTAAAGACCATACTTTACACGCCAAAGTAGATGGTATTGTAAAGTTTCAGAAAAAAGCAGGCGGTAAGTCTTTTGTTTCTGTAGAGCCTTTTGAGGCTTAAGAAACTAGCTTAAAATTCTATAATTAGCTCTTCCTTTTACAAGGAAGGGCTTTTTGTGTTTTGTTATTTACATAAAAATAACAACCAATTAATAATTAAGAAATTTAGAAAAAATACCTTTCTGCTTTGTTTAATTATTATGAAACTTCTTTTTTCTTCTGTTGTTATATTCTTTTTTGTTTGTCAGGTAAAAGCACAAGTTGTTTCTGCGGAGTTTGTAAAGTTAGATAGTTTAGGAGGTGCTTTTAAAGAACTAAATAAAAGTTTAAAAAAAGCCAAGGAAACAAATAACAGTTATGGTATAGCATTAGCACACTACAAATTAGCTATATTTTGTAAAAATAATAATGCTTATACAGAAGCTTTACATCAAAATAATGAAGCTCTGGTATTGCTACAAAGTAAAAAAGATACATTAGTTGTAAATGTTTTAAACCAAATAGGAGCTTTACATTTAGAACTTAAAAATTACAATTACGCTAAGGATTATTTTGCAAAAGCAATTACACAGGCAACTACTTTAAAAGATTCTTTAGCGCTTGCTTTTTCAACCTCAAATTTAGGTAGTTGTTTTGAAAAGCAACATAAGTATGCAGAGGCTTTAAATTATCAAAATAAGAGTCTTAAACTGTACAAGCAACTAAATAACAGTAGCGGTTTGGCTATTGTAAATGAAAATATTGGTAGTATTTATGAGGATTTAGAAGACTACAAGCTTGCCAAATATTTTTTTGAAAAAGCATTAGCTTATGCAAAAAATAGTAAGGAAGCTAGGCTAGCCAACATATATAATAATTTAGGCGATGTTTATAGAAAAACAGATAATTTAACTAAGGGATTAGAGTTTACAAAAAAATCCTTAGAGTCTGCCATAAAAACTAATAGTAGTGCAGATGTTGCAAGCGCATATAAAGACTTGTCTAAAAATTATAATTTACAGGGAGATTATAAAAAAGCCCATAGCTATTTACAGTTGTTTGTTGCGCTAGATACTAAAAATAGTAAACAGCAAAATACAAATCAGGCTAGTGCGCTACAGCATATCTACAATTCTAAAGAAAAGGAATCGCAAATAGCATACTTGTTGCAAGTAAATAAGGTTAATAGAGCGCAAAATATAATATTGGTTATACTGGTTGTAACAGTGTTGGCTTTAAGTTTAATTTGGTTTATGTATGTTCAGAAAAAAAGAAGACACTCTCGTAAAGAGCAAGATTATGAACAGCAATTATTAAAAGCAAAATTAGATAAAAAGCAAGCAGAAGAGAAAACATTGCAAAAAGAGGTGTATATAAAAACAGCTGCTTTATCTAGATATAGTTTGCATTTGTCTCAAAAAAATAAAATGCTGTCTAACTTATCTCTAACATTAAAAAATAGTCTTCAGCGTTCTAATATAGATTTAAAGCGCAAGTTAAAAACACTTATAAAAGAGATTGATTTTAATTTGTCTCAAGAAAAAGAATGGGATGAGTTTATGTTGTTTTTTAAAGAAATTCACCCAAGTTTTATAACTAAAATTAGTGCGGCTGCACATTGTAAATTATCTCCTGCAGAGTTAAGGCTCTGTATTTTGCTAAAGCTGAATTTATCTTCTAAAGAAATTGCATCAATATTAAGGTTAACACCAGATAGTGTACGAGTGTCTAGATACAGATTAAGAAAAAAATTACCTATTAATGCCAAAGAGGAATTAGGTGCTTATTTAACCACTTTTTAGTGTGTATAGGTGCAAATATTTTTTTTGAGTTATGGGTATGTAAATTAATCCTTATTGTTGCCTTGTTGTTTCCTTACTATTCTTGTCTTGTTGCCTTTTTGTTTCCATTAAAAAAATGTGCTATGTGTTTGATAAACATATTTTTGGAGAACAAATAAACAACTAAAATAAAAATGAAAAACTATTTAAAAACTAAGATTTTATTTCTAATTGTTGCTCTGTGTAGCGCAGCTACAATGGCACAAAATGGAAATGTTTCGGGAACAATTTCTGATGAAAACGGAATTTATGTTCCTGGTGCATCTGTAATGATTACGTCTTTAAAAAAAGGAGCTGTAACAGATTTTGACGGACACTTTTCTTTGGTAGACATTCCTGTTGGCACCTATGAGCTAAAAATTACATATTTGGGTTATGCAGACAGCAAGCAAAGTGTTACGGTAAGTGCTAATAATACAACAGCAGTTTCTATCTACTTACAACCAAAAAGTGTAGAGTTAGATGGTGTAGAAGTTATGGGTTATGGTTTAGGTAGCCAGGCCAAAGCATTAAATACACAAAAAAATAATTTAAACATTACTAATGTAGTATCTACAGATCAGATTGGGAAATTTCCTGACGCAAATATAGGAGATGCTGTAAAGCGTATTTCTGGTATTACAATGCAGGTAGACCAAGGTGAGGCACGTAATATTATAATTCGTGGCTTGTCTCCACAATTAAACTCTGTTACATTAAACGGTAGTCGTATTCCATCTGCGGAAGGAGATAATAGAAATGTTCAAATGGATTTAATCCCTGCAGATATGATACAAACCATTGAAGTAAGTAAAGCAATTACACCAGATATGGATGCAGATGCACTTGGTGGTTCTGTAAATTTAATTACTAGAACATCTCCACAAGGTTTTAGGTTATCTGCAACTGCAGGATCGGGGTTAAATTTTATTACAGATAAAGCAATAATTAATGGTTCCTTCTTGGTTGGTGACCGTAGTAAAGATGGTAAGTTTGGTTATATGTTATCTGCATCTTATAATAACAGCGATTTTGGTTCGGACAATGTAGAAGCAGATTGGACAGATGAGTTTGAGTATTACACAGGCGTAGATGATGTAGAAGGAGAACCTATTTTAAACCAAGTAGATGTAGATCCTTACACCAAAGAATTTCAGCAAAGAGAATATCTTGTGCAGCGTATAAGACGTAGTTTTTCGGCTAATATGGACTATAAGTTTGATGTTAATAACACTGTGTTTCTTAAAACTATTTACAACTGGAGAGATGATAGAGAAAATAGATTTAGGTTGTCTTCAGAAATTTTAGATGCAGAAGATATACAACTTCAAGACTTTACAGTAACTAATGGTATGCTTACTCGTTTTCCTGCAGAAGTTGCACGCGAAACTAAAGGAGGTATTAATAACAGTAGAAATAAAAACAGACGTTTAGAGGATCAGCGCATGCAAAACTATTCACTTGGTGGCAAGCATTTGTGGGGAGATTTAAAAGTAGATTGGTTAACTTCTTTTGCAAAAGCATCTGAAGAAAGGTTAAATGAGAGGTATTTGGTTTATGCTACAGAATATTCAATATTAAATGATAATTCTAATACTAAATTCCCAATAATGACTGCAGAAAATGTAAATGATGCAGCACTAGATAATTTTGAATATGATGAAATTACAGAAGAAAATCAATTTACAAAAGAAGAAGATTTTAATGCATTTGTTAATTTTCAATTGCCTTCAAATATCTTTGGACAAGGAGATGGCGCTGTAAAGTTTGGAGCTAGAGCTCGTTTAAAAACAAAGTTAAGAGATAACAATTTTTTTGAGTTTGATTTAGAAGATGCATACCCTACATTAAGCACTACAAGAACTAATAATTTGTCTGATACAGATTTTTTAGCAGGGAGTAAATACAAAATAGGATCTTTTACAAGTCAAGATTGGTTAGGAGATTTAAATTTAGTAGATGGTGAGTCAGTCCCAGATGAGTTTTTAAGAGAAAATTATAACGTAGATGAAAATGTATTTGCTGGTTATGTAATGACAAATCAAAAATTATCTAAAAAATTAGATGTTTTGGTGGGTCTTCGTTTAGAGAGTACTAAAATTACGGCAACAGGAAACCGAATTGCTGATGAAGAAAATTTAGAAGGAGAAATTACAGAAGAAAGCTCATATACAAATGTTATGCCTGGTGTGCATTTTAAATATGCAATATCTAATGCTACAATACTGCGTTTTGCCTGGACAAATACTTTGGCAAGACCTAATTATGCAGATTTAGTACCGTCTGTAGATGTTATTTCTGGTGATGAGGCAATTGTACTTGGTAACCCTAAATTAGATGCAACTACAGCTATGAATTTTGATGTAATGGCAGAACATTACTTTGCTAATGTTGGGTTGCTTTCTGGAGGTGTTTTTTACAAAGACATAGATAATTTTATTTACACTTTTGTTGGTGAAACTATAGATGATACTTACGGAGCAGATACAAGTGGGTTTGATGTTTATCAACCACTAAACGGTGAAGGGGCAAGTATTTTTGGAGCAGAATTTGCTTTTCAGCGTCAGTTAGATTTTTTACCTGGCTTTGCTAAAGATTTAAGTGTTTATTTAAATTATACTTACATATCTTCTTCTGCAGATGGTATTATAAATGAAGATGGAGATGAACGAGAAAATGTAGATTTGCCTAATACAACACCTAACACTTTTAATGCTTCTTTGGCGTATAATACCAAACGCTTTTCTGCAAGGTTGTCTTCTAATTTTTCAGATAGTTATATTGATGAGTTGGGCGGTAATGAGTTTGAAGATAGGTATTATGACAAACAATTTTTTCTAGATTTTAATGCAACATATAAAGTAAATAGTAATTTAAGTATTTATGCAGATTTAAATAACATTACAGATCAACCATTACGTTATTTTCAAGGAGTTAAAAACAGAACACAACAGGTAGAGTACTATGGGCAAAGGTTAACTTTTGGTTTAAAGTATGATTTGTTTAAAAAATAAATACCTAAAAATGAATAAATACATAAACTATATAGGGGTAATGGTTGTTGTGCTTGCATTTGCGTGTAAAGAAAATAGTTTGCCTGCAATAGCTCCAAATGTTATCACAGAAAAAACTAAGAATGATACAGACGACCCTGCTATTTGGGTGAACCCTAAAAATGCAGAAAAAAGTATTGTTTTTGGAACAGATAAAGAAACTGATGGCGGAGTGTATGCTTTTGACTTAAATGGGAAAATAATTAAGAATAAAAGTATTACCGGAGTAAAAAGACCAAACAATGTAGATGTGGCTTATAATTTTAAAATAAACGATTCTACCTTTACAGATGTTTTGGTTTTTACAGAACGAGAAAAACAACAAATTAGGATGTTTTCTGTGCCAGATATGATGCCTTTGGATAACGGTGGATTTTCAGTTTTTAAAAATGAAAAAAATTTAGAATACACACTTCCAATGGGTGTAGGCTTGTATACCTCTTCTGTAGATAATACATTGTATGCTATTGTAAGCCGTAAAAATGGCCCTAAAGATGGCTATTTACATCAGTATAAATTAAGTACAGACACAACTGGTGTTGTGCAGTCTACTTTGGTACGTAAGTTTGGTGTTTTTAGCGGGAAAAAGGAAATAGAAGCAATAGCTGTAGATAGTGAACTGGGTTATGTTTATTACTCTGATGAGCAACACGGTATACGCAAGTATTATGCAGAGCCAACAAAAGGTGATAAAGAAATTAGCTGTTTTGGAGGCGAGTTGTTTTTATCAGATATAGAAGGTATTGCAATTGCAAAGCAAGCTAAAGGAAAGGGTTACATAATAGTATCTGATCAGCAAAAGGGGCAGTTTAATATTTTTTCTAGAGATACAAATAAGTTTGTAAAAGCTGTTAACTTGTCTACAACAGAAACTGATGGTTGTGAGGTTGTAACAGTGCCTTTAAATAATGTATTTAAAAACGGATTGTTTGTTGCAATGAACGATGCTAAGGACTTTTATTTTTATGATTTAGCTAAACTGGGGCTATAAAAAAGTAATGCGTTGTTATAATAAACCAAAAAAGGGATAACATTTTATGTTATCCCTTTTGTTATTGTAATGTGGTTATACTACCATTTCTGATTTCTAAAATTTTTAAGCTTTGCAAACTCTACTGTGTTGCCTAAATATTGTTCTAAATCGTACTTAGGTATAGGTAAAATGCTTTCTAGTAAAGAGGTGTCCCATTCATATGGTTTAGACGTTAAGTACGGGTTTAAGTGCACGCCAATAGTCTCGTAATAAAATTGTTCTAATTTAGATTCGAAGCCTGCTGCTTTAGTAATAATATCTTGTGTAATATTGTACGAGGTAAAATCTACCGTATCTAAAATTTTAGAAATACCTTTTGTTATGTTGGTAGCTTTGTTGTGTACAATATTTAGTTGTTGTACATCGGTATCAAAAACCTTAACAATAACTTTGGCAGCATAATCTGTTGGTATAATGTTTAACCCACTATCTGCATTTGCAGTAATCCTTATATGCTCCTTTGATGGGGTGTTGTAAAAGAACTTTGCAAATAGGTAAAACACCATATATTTAGAAATAAAAAAACTTGGATTGTCTATAGCATTACCTCCTAGTACACTAGGTCTTAGTATTTGTAGTGGTATGTTATTTTCCTTACTCTTTTGAGTTAAAAACTTTTCAGAAGCGTGTTTAGATGCTTCATAAAAGTTACGGTAAGTTCCGCCTTCAATCTCTATATAATCATCGCCAATAATGCCGCCTAAATCACCAATAGAAAAAGCAGTGCTTATGTAAATAAACTTTTTTAAATAAGGTAAATATGCATTGTAAATAGACTTGGTGAAATTAAAATTTTCTTCAAAAATTTCATCTTTATTAGCAGGGTCTACAGATAAGTTAACATAGCCAGCAGAATGTATAAAGTAATACTGCTTGTTAGTTTCTAAAAAAGATTTTGGCTCCAAAATATTATCAGCATTAATAACCTTTATTTTAGAGGTAATTGCATCTAAATTATCTTTTATAAACTGCGGAGCATATTCGCTTTTTAGCATATTTATAACTCTTTCAAGTGGGGCAGTTAAGCCTTTTTTACGAACCAAAAGATACACTGTATTAATTTGGCTGTATTTAGTTTCAAAAAGAGTGTGCAGCACTTTAGAGCCTAATGTACCCGTTGCTCCTGTTAAGATAATGTTCATTTATAAAGTTGTATAAGTGAGGTTGGTGTATAAAAAAAGCTCTTTTCCAAATAGGTTTATATATGAGGAAAAGAGCTGAGTTATTTTATAATGCTAAAAGAATTAGTATCTGTAATGCTCTGGCTTGTATGGGCCTTCTACAGTTACCCCAATATAACTAGCTTGGTCTTCTTTTAATTCAGTAAGCTCAACGCCAATTTTAGCTAAGTGTAATTTAGCTACTTTTTCGTCTAGAGCTTTTGGTAGCATATAAACATCATTTTTATAAGCATCAGCATTTGTCCAAAGTTCTATTTGTGCAAGTGTTTGGTTGGTAAAAGAGTTGCTCATTACAAAACTAGGGTGTCCTGTAGCGCAACCTAAGTTTACCAAACGACCTTCGGCTAAAAGAATAATATCTTTCCCGTTAATAGTGTATTTATCAACCTGTGGCTTAATAGTGTTTTTAGTATTACCGTGTTTCTCGTTTAACCATCCTACTTGGATTTCGTTATCAAAGTGACCAATATTACAAACTATGGTTTTGTCTTTCATAGCTTCAAAATGCTCAGCACGTACAATATCTTTGTTACCGGTAGTTGTAATAATAATATCAGCATTACCAACAACAGTTTCTAATCTTTTTACTTCAAAACCGTCCATTGCAGCTTGTAATGCACAAATAGGATCTATTTCTGTAACAGTTACTATAGAACCAGCACCTTTAAAAGAAGCAGCAGTACCTTTACCAACATCACCATAACCACAAACCACAACACGTTTACCGGCTAACATAACATCTGTAGCTCTACGTATAGCATCTACTGCAGACTCTTTACAACCGTATTTGTTGTCAAATTTAGATTTGGTAACAGAATCGTTTACGTTAATAGCTGGCATTGGTAAAGTTCCGTTTTTTACACGCTCGTAAAGTCTGTGAACACCAGTTGTAGTTTCTTCAGATAAACCATTAATACCTTCTGCAAGTTCTGGGTATTTATCTAAAACCATATTGGTTAAATCTCCACCATCATCTAAAATCATATTTAATGGCTTTCTTTCCTCGCCAAAAAATAAGGTTTGCTCTATACACCAGTCAAACTCTTCTTCTGTCATATCTTTCCAAGCGTAAACAGCTGTTCCTGTTGCAGCAATTGCAGCTGCAGCCTGGTCTTGTGTAGAAAAAATGTTACATGAACTCCATGTAACCTCTGCGCCTAAAGCTTGTAAAGTTTCTATTAAAACAGCAGTTTGTATAGTCATATGCAAACAACCAGCAATTCTAGCACCTTTAAGAGGCTGAGAATCTTTGTACTCCTCTCTTAAAGACATTAAACCTGGCATTTCTGCTTCAGCTAATTCAATTTCTTTTCTTCCCCAATCTGCTAGAGAAATATCTTTTACCTTATTTGGTACGTAAGCAACTGTATTTGAGCTCATTTTTTCTTTTTTTCGTATTTTTAATAAAAAGAAACACTTTGGCGTAGCGTTTTAAATAGTTAAATTCGCTTACCAATACTATTTCATTTGCCTTAAGCAGTGCAAAGATACTAATATCTTAAATAATGCTATGCCTCTTTACAAAACTATAACAGTAAACAATACCACAAAACTCTACATTTGGAAAATAGAAGAGCCAGAGGCAGAATTAGCTAAGCCAATTACACTTACAGATCATTGCCAAAACAGATTAAACGGAATGAAATCTGATATGCACAGAAAAGGGTTTTTAAGTATAAGGCATTTGCTTAAACAAGCTGGTTATACAGATTTTGATTTAAGGTATGATGAGGTGGGGAAACCACACTTAAAAGATGGTAATTTTATATCTATAACACACTCACATCACTTTACAGGAATTATTGTTAGCAAGACAGATGAGGTTGGAGTTGATATAGAAATGCAGCGAGATAAAATTTTAAAAATTGCACATAAATTTACTCCAATTGAAGAGTACAAAACCATAGCAAATGTATCTGCATTAACCCAAAAATTAACTATAGTTTGGGGAGCAAAAGAATCGTTATATAAAATTTATGCGCAAAAAGGATTAAGTTTTTTGCATCACATAAATGTTAAAGATTTTACGTTTGCAGATGAGCAAACAACAGCAGAGATATTATACCAAGGAGCATCTTCATTTTATAAGGTTGCATTTTTAGAGTTTGAGGGTTTTACTTGTGTTTATGCATTAAAAACAACATAGACTTACTAATTTATTACTAATAATTTTACAATGAATATTTCTGTAGAACTTACATTTTCGCCACTTCAGGATACTTTTGAGGAGCACATAATTAATTTTATTAAAAAACTAAGAGCATCTGGATTAACAATTTTAGAGAACCCGCTAAGTACCCAAGTTTATGGAGATTATGATGAGGTAATGCGTGTTTTAAACTCAGAAATTAAAGAAGCATTTGAGTTAATGGACAAAGGGCTGCTTTTTATGAAAATTGTAAAATCTGACAGAAGCGATTATGAGCCACATTTTTGATTGGATTTTTGCGCAATACAATGGCGTACCAACACATTTAATAGTTTTAGAATCTATTGGTGTTTTATTTGGGTTGCTAAGTGTTATTTACTCTAAAAGAGAAAACATATTGGTTTTTCCTACAGGTATTATTAGCACCGCTATTTTTGTATATATTTTATTGGTATATGGCCTTTTAGGTGATATGATGATAAATGCCTACTATTTTTCTATGAGTATTTATGGTTGGTACGTTTGGACCAGAAAAGTAGATGCAAATCATTTTATACCAATAACAACAACAACGGTTAAAGATAAAATGTGGTCTGCAATTTTATTTACAATTACTATCGCATTTGTAACGCTTGTTTACTTGTTTTTTGATAAATTTAATAGTTGGACCGCTTATGTAGATACATTTACCACAGCAATTTTCTTTGTAGGTATGTGGTTAATGGCAAAAAAGAAGATTGAAAATTGGATATATTGGATTATAGGAGATGTTATTTCTGTTCCGCTATATTTGTATAAAGGACTTGTTTTTACAGCGTTACAATATTTTGTATTTACAGGAGTAGCAATTTTAGGATATTTAGCATGGAAGAAAAGTATAGGCAAGAGCCCACAAACATTGTTAAAGTAGTTTTGTTTGGGCCAGAGTCTACTGGTAAAACAACGCTGTCAGAACAATTAGCAAGGCATTACCACTCTGTTTGGGTGCCAGAATATGCTAGGGAGTATTTGCAAGACAAATGGAACAACGAGCGTAAAACCTGTGAACCTAAAGATCTTTTGCCAATTGCTGAAGGTCAAATGAAATTAGAGAATAAATTAGCAAAAAAGGCTACAGATGTACTTATTTGTGATACAGATTTGCTAGAGACTAAAGTGTACTCAGAGGCTTATTACATTGGAACTTGTGATCCTGTTTTAGAAAAATATGCCTTAGGAAATACATACGATTTATACTTTTTAACCTATGTAGACGTTCCTTGGGAGGCAGATGATTTAAGAGATAAGCCACAAGAACGTCAAGAAATGTTTAATTTTTTTAAACAAACATTGCTTAAGTATAATAGGAATTTTATTACTTTAAGGGGCGGTAAAGCAGAAAGACTAGCTACAGCAGTAGCAGCAATAGACAAAATACTAGAAAATAGATGAATTTTACAGATATAGATTTAAAGCAATTTGCAGCAAAAGGAATTACTAACGAAAAGGTTTTAGCTCAAATAGAAACCTTTAAAGAGGGGATACCTTTTGTAAATTTATCTAAAGCAGCCGTTGTAGGTGATGGTATCTTAAAATTTACAGATAAAGAGCAGGAAGAGCTTATTTCTTTGTTTGAAAAAGAACGTTCAGAAAAAGAATTGCTAAAATTTACTCCTGCCTCTGGTGCAGCAACACGTATGTTTAAGGCTTTATTTGCTTTTTTAGAAGTATATAACCCTAAAAAACAAACATTACAAGAGTATATAAATACATCAGAAGATAATGCTATTAAGACTTTTACAGAAGGATTAAAAAACTTCCCTTTTTATAAAGATGTAAAATCGCGTATAGGTAATAATTTTTCGTCTACAGGAGAAGAAGTGTATGCTTTTGTGGAAGAATTATTAGCAGAAAATAAATTAAATTATGGCTTTTACCCCAAAGGATTATTGCCTTTTCATGCATACAAAAACGGTATTGTAACTCCGTTTTATGAACATTTAAAAGAGGCTGCATTGTACGCAACAACTGCTAAAAAGGCCAAGCTGCATTTTACAATTTCTGAACAGCATAAAAAAATGTTTTTAGAAAAGGAAGCGCAAGTATTAGATGTGGTTACAAAAGAAACAGGTGTTAGTTTTGAGGTAGATTATTCATTTCAGAAAGTAGAAACAGACACCATTGCTGTAGATATAGATAACATTCCTTTTAGATTAAAAAACGGAAGCTTATTGTTTAGGCCAGGAGGTCATGGGGCACTTATTGAAAATTTAAACGATAAAAAAGCAGATGTTATTTTTATAAAAAACATAGATAATATTATTGTAGAAGAACATATAGAAACAATAGCTAACAGCAAAAAAATGCTAGCAGGGTTTTTATTAAAAGTTCAGAATAAAGCGTTTAAATATGCTTCAATTTTAGACAATAATGATGTTGATGACGATTTAATAAATGAAATTAGATTGTTTTTAAAGGAGGAATTAAATGTCAGATTTAAAAATGGATTTATTCACTTAGGAAAAGAAGATCAAATAGCACTTTTAAAAAATCATATAAACAGGCCAATTAGAGTTTGTGGTATGGTAAAAAACCTTGGAGATCCAGGTGGTGGGCCATTTTGGATTAAAGATTATCAAGAAAATGTTTCACTTCAAATAGTAGAGTCAGCACAAATTAATACGTCTAATTACAATCAGGCTAAAATATTGCAAAATGCAACTCATTTTAACCCAGTAGATTTAGTTTGTGGTGTTAAAAATTACAAAGGAGAAAAATATAATTTGTTAGACTTTGTAAATGAAAAGCAAGGTTTTATAACAGAAAAAACAAAAGAAGGAAGGCCTGTTAAGGCTTTAGAATTGCCTGGTCTTTGGAACGGAGCAATGGCATATTGGAACACTATTTTTGTAGAGGTGCCAAGTATTACTTTTAACCCAGTAAAAACAGTAAACGATTTGCTTAAATCTGCTCACCAACCGTTGTAATTACACGTGTTGGTCTAGCAGAATAGGGTTTCCGTCAGGGTCTACAATAACTAAGTTTGCAGGTCCTGTAGTGTTTTCATCTGCTTTTGAGCTAAGCTCAAGTCCAGAGGCAATTAATTGCTTTTGTATGTCTCTAATATCATCATAATTTTTAAGTGTATTTGCACTTTGGTCCCAACCAGGATTAAATGTTAGCATATTTTTATCAAACATTCCTTCAAACAAACCAATAATGGTGTTTTCGTTTTTAAGTATTAGATACTTTTTATCAATTTCACCAGCAAAAACACTAAAACCTAATTTTTCGTAAAAAGCTTTAGATGTTTTTATGTCTTTTACGCTTAAACTTATAGAAAATGCTCCTAATTTCATAATGTACATTTAGTTGTTGTAGTTAATAAAATTAACTTTTTTTTATGAATACTAGAAAGTGTGCCCTACATTTGCTGCCATCTCAAAGGGGTGCTTATTAGTTTAGGCTGAGATTATACCCAACGAACCTGAGCGGGTAATGCTGCTAAGGGAAGTAATAGCAACGCAGTACAGAGGTGTTAGCTAGGTTAAAAGGCAATTAATAAATGGAGCTTGCCACTCAAAAAAAATCTATACAATTTAACAAAAATAACAGCCCCTTTTATTTGTAATACTATTACGAATGAAAACAAACTGTTTTAAATTAAGTGCTACTACTCACAAAAATAGCAGCAATAAAAGACAAGTATACTTAAAAACTTTAGGCACAACTTTAGCTGTTTTTGGATTAGCTTTTACAAGCGCGGCACAAGAAAAAGAAATAGACACCTTAGAAGGTAAAAAGGTAGTTTTAGATGAGGTTTTAGTTTCTGGAGTACGTGTAACAACTCAATCTCCTGTAACATTCTCTAACTTAACCAAAGAGCAATTTAAATCTCGTAATTTAGGTCAGGATATTCCTATTTTAATGAACTTTTTACCGGCAGTAGTAACAACATCAGATGCTGGTGCTGGTGTTGGTTATACGGGTATTAGAGTGCGTGGTACAGATGCTACGCGTGTAAATGTTACCATAAACGGTATACCTTATAACGACTCTGAGTCTCACGGTACTTTTTGGGTTAATATGCCAGACTTTGCTTCTTCTACAGAGAATTTGCAATTGCAACGAGGTGTTGGTACATCTACTAACGGTTCCGGTGCTTTTGGTGCCAGTTTAAACATTTTAACAGATGCTGTTTCTGCAGATGCATACGGGCAAGTATCTACATCTATTGGTAGTTTTAATACGTTAAAAAACAATATTAAATTTAGTACAGGGTTACTAAATAATCATGTAGAAATTTCTGGTAGGTTATCTAGAATTGCTTCAGATGGTTATGTAGACAGGGCTTCGTCTAACTTAGATTCTTACTTTTTGCAAGCTGCTTATGTAGATGATAATACTTTAATAAAGGCATTACTTTTTGGAGGTCATGAGGTCACGTACCAATCTTGGGATGGTATTGATGCAGAAACATTAAAAGAAAACAGAACATACAACCCGGTTGGTGCTTACAAAGATGAAAATGGTGTTACTCAGTTTTATGCTAACGAAAATGATGATTACAAGCAAGATCATTTTCAATTATTGTGGAACGAGCAAATTTCTGATATTTGGTCTACTAACTTGGCGGTACACTATACAAAAGGACGTGGTTTTTTTGAGCAATACAAAGAAGATGAAGATCCTGCAGATTATAATGGTATTGTAGCTGGTTTTAACGGAACAGATGTTACAGATTTAATTAGAAGAAGGTGGTTAGATAATGATTTTTATGGGACTACTTTTTCTGCTAACTATAAAGAAAACGGAGTAAACTTTATTATAGGTGGTGGCTATAATAAATATAAAGGAGACCATTTTGGAGAAGTAATTTGGGCACAGCAATTTACAGCTAATAGTAGTTATGAAGACCGTTATTATGATGATAACTCTACTAAAACCGACTTTAATATCTACACTAAATTAAATTATAATGTAGATGAGAAATGGAGCCTTTTTGGAGATGTACAATTCAGAAGAGTTGGTTATAAGGCTAACGGAGAAGATACAGGTTTGGTAAATGATAGGTTTAATTTTATAAATCCAAAAGCTGGGGTAACTTTTAACTTAAATAAAAATAATAATTTTTATGCTTCTTATGCTGTGGCAAACAGAGAGCCTAACAGAAATGATTATGAAAGCGGTAGTCCTAAGCCAGAAAAATTAAATGATTATGAGTTAGGTTGGCGCTATGTAACTTCTGCCGTACAAGTAAACACAAACTTATACTATATGGGTTATAAAGATCAACTGGTTGTTACGGGTGAGTTAAATGATGTAGGAGCTCCGCTTAGAGAAAATGTTGGAGATAGTTACCGTTTTGGTTTAGAAGTAGATGCAAATATTGTTTTTAATGATCAGCTCTCTACCAGACCAAACATTGCCGTAAGTAGTAATAAAAATAAAGATTTTTTCACGGATAGAGATGGAGATATACAAGACTTAGGAGATACAAATATTGCGTATTCGCCAAACGTTGTTGCCGGAAATATTTTTACTTATGCGCCAAAAGAGAACATAAAATTATCTTTTTTATCTAAATTTGTAGGCGAACAATACTTAAGTAACACAGATACAGAAGACTCTAAATTAGATAGCTATTTTGTAAACGATTTTAATGTGGCTTACGAGATAAAATTTAATAAAATATTTAAGTCAGTTGTCTTAACCGGATTAGTAAATAATGTTTTTAATGAAAAATATGTATCTAACGGATATACATATTTAAATAGTTGGGACACTCCTGGCACTACTTTTGAAGTACAAGGTTATTACCCACAAGCAGGAACAAACTTTTTAGTGGGTGCAACATTTAATTTTTAAGATTTGAACACTAACCATGTTTACAAAGGGTGGGCCTTATTTTAGGTTTGCCCTTTTTTTAATTTCTAACAGTAACTATATTACCGTTTATAGATGAGCTGTAAAAAAGCATGTCATGATATCTATTGTCATCATCTGGCCTATTTAAAAATTGACCCGTAAATAAATTGTATTTATAGTCTTCGCATGGGCAAGTAACATTTTGCTTATCATCATCTAAAACCATAGTAGAGCAAGAGCTAGGCTCGTGGTTTGGGCAGCTAGCTTCAAAAGCCATAAAACTATCAAACCCTGTATTTATAACAAAAATACCTTTAGTGCCAACACCTTGACTGCCAACGTAAACGGCATTTCCAGTGTTTTTTAAGGCACTATATGATGGTAAGTTTAGGTTTAAATCTATTCTAAAACTAATCTCTTGTAGGTAAGGATTTCTGTTAGTTCTGCCGCTATCACAAGAAAGTAATAGAAAAACGGCTAAAAATGTAAAAAGTGTTTTCATAATATGTTTTCTTAGTACTAATACAACAGCAAATGTGAACAAAAATTATGTATATTTGTATAAAATCCTCTAGAAATAAGAGGATTTTCTTATTTATAAAATGATCATGTTATGAGTAACGTATCTTATTATACCGCAGAAGGTTTAAAAAAGTTAAAAGATGAGCTTAATCAGCTTAAAGACATAGAGCGCCCAAAGGCGTCACAAGCTATTGCAGAGGCTAGGGATAAAGGAGATTTATCTGAGAATGCAGAGTACGATGCAGCCAAAGAAGCACAAGGTTTATTAGAGCTTAAAATTTCTAAGTTAGAAGAAATTGTTGCTGGAGCCAGAATTATTGATGAGTCTCAGTTAGATACATCTAAGGTACTAGTTTTATCTACGGTTAAACTAAAAAACCAGTCTAACGGTATGGAAATGAAATATACCTTAGTTGCAGAAAGTGAAGCCGATTTAAAAACAGGGAAAATATCTGTAAACTCTCCAATAGGTAAAGGTTTGCTAGGTAAAAGTGTTGGTGACGAAGCAGAAATTGCTGTGCCTAACGGAAAAATTAAACTTACAATTTTAGAAATAACTAGAGCATAATGGCATCTATTTTCACTAAAATAATTAATGGCGAAATACCTTGTTATAAGGTGGCAGAAGATGCTAACTATTTTGCTTTTTTAGATATTAGCCCTAACGCAAAAGGGCATACGCTTTGTGTGCCCAAAAAAGAGGTAGATAAAATTCTAGATTTAGACGAAGAAACTTATATGGGGTTAATGGCTTTTTCAAGAAAAGTGGGCAAAGCTATTGAAGCTGTTATTCCTTGCAACCGTGTAGGTATGTCTGTTATTGGTTTAGAAGTGCCACACGTGCACGTGCATTTAATACCTCTAAATTCTATGGCAGATGCTTCATTTAAAAAGAAAGAGGAAGTTACTACAGAAGAGTTTACGGCTTTAGCAGTAAAAATAGCAGCTAAAATTCAATAATTTTTTGGGTAAAAATGTAAACTGCTATACCAACTATGGCAATTAGTATAAGCATAATTATATAAAATAAAGATGTAAATTTTACACTTGTTTTGTGCGGTATAGCTAACTTTTGGTAGTAGTTAAAAGAGCGCTCTATGTCATCTGTCCAGTTTACTGGGTATATTGTGCAGTGGCATCTTAGGCATTTTATATCATTACTTACCTCACTGGTAGTTTTGTGTATAAATTTGCCAAATTTTTGCTTTTGATAAAAAGTAACCATAAGCTCGTTATGAAAACATTCTGGACAGTTATTTTTTATGTTAGCCTCTTTTAGTACTACTAATTTCTCCTTAGACATAGTTAAATTTTTGTTTTTAACGAAATCTGCATTACAGTGCCATCTTTACTCGAAGATAACACTTTTACTTTACCGTTATGGTATTCTTCTACAATTCTTTTAACTAAAGACAGCCCTAAACCCCAGCCACGACGCTTAGATGTGTGCCCTGGATTAAAAATAGAAGCATAGTTTCCTTTAGGTATTCCATGGCCAGTATCAGACACTAAAATGTTTACAAAGCTTCCTGCAGGGATAATTTCTATGGCAATATGTCCTTTACCTCGCATAGCATCAATACCATTTTTAACTAAGTTTTCAATGGTCCAGTTGTACAAGGGTTTGTTAAGCATAACTGGCAGTTCATCTACTTTACTATCAAAAGAAAACTGAATTAATTTAGAGCTTCTTCGTTTTAAATAATCAAAAGCACTTTTAGTTTCGACAACAATATCTTTTTCTTCAAGCTTAGGTAAAGACCCAATGTTAGAAAACCTGTCTGTAATAGTTTGTAGCCTACAAATATCTTTTTCAATTTCTACAGATATTTCTGGATTTATGTTTTCATCTTTTAACAACTCATTCCACCCCAAAAGAGAGGTAAGCGGAGTGCCAATTTGGTGTGCCGTTTCTTTAGCCATACCAGCCCAAAGTTTACTTTGTTCAGATGCTTTATTGGTTTTAAAGAAAAAGAAAATTACAGCACCAAATAAAAATATAATTAGTAATAGCGCTAAAGGGTAATATTTTAAATTATTTAAAACTTCAGAATTACCATAATAAAGGGTAGCAATTAGTTCTCCTTTATGGGTCATTAAAATAGGTGTATTTTCTTTTTTAAAATCCTCTATCTTTTGTTTTATAAAAGCAGTGTCTTTCTTTTTGTTGCCTTCTATGTTTTTTGCGTTAAAAGTGCCGCTTTTGTTCACCAAAATCATTGGTGTAGAGGTATTGTTTTGAAAAATCTTTAAATGTAAATCTCCTAAATCTTCCGTTTGTGAAGAGTTACGAAACTCGGTTTGGGCTGTGGCCCATATTTCCATTTTGTGTCTTTCTTCTTTCTTAAATTGCTCAAAAAAACTATTTGTATTCCATAAAATAAGGCTCACAATAAAGAAAGCGCCAACCATTAAGGAAATGTTTATAGTTTTGTTTTTTGGATTAAAATTCATTGTTCCAATTCTTGGGTTTAAAGATAACGTAATTTAATGCACATTTGGTATTTCTATCTTGCCATCTTGTTTTAAATAGCGGACAAATTATGTACCTTTGCATTCTATGAAAAAAACAATTTCTATAGTACCAAACGAGGTTACAACGGCTAAATTGCACGGATATCTTTTAGGTGCTGTTGGCCCTAGACCTATTGCATTTGCTAGCACAGTAGATAAAGATGGTAACCCTAACTTATCTCCTTTTAGTTTTTTTAATGTATTTAGTGCAAACCCGCCAATACTAATTTTTTCTCCTGCTAGGCGTGTTAGAAATAATACAACAAAACACACCTTAGAAAATGTATTAGAGACTAAGGAAGTTGTGGTAAATATTGTAAATTATGCAATAGTACAGCAAATGTCTTTGTCTAGTACAGAGTATGCAGAAGGGGTAAATGAGTTTAAAAAGGCTGGTTTAACAATGTTAAAGTCTGATGTGGTCACCCCTTTTAGGGTAGCAGAATCTCCAGTGCAGTTTGAGTGCAAAGTTACTAAAGTAGAGGCTTTAGGTGATGAAGGTGGTGCCGGTAATTTGGTGTTTTGCGAAGTTGTTAAGGTGCACGTAGATTCTTCAGTTTTAGATGAAAACGGAAGTATAGACCAACATAAAATAGATTTGGTTGCCCGTATGGGAGGTAATTGGTATAGCAGAGCTAAAGAAGGTATGTTTGAGGTTCCAAAACCGTTATCTACCTTAGGAATAGGTATAGATAGTTTGCCAGACAAAATAAAAAACAGTAAGTTGTTATCTGGTAATGATTTAGGGTTGTTAGGTAATATAGAAGTTTTACCAACAGCCAAAAGTGTACAACAATTTGTTAATGAAAATGAAGATGCACAAGCAACACTAGCAACTAATGATAGTGTACAGCTGCAATTAAAGGCTAAAGAATATATTTTTAATAACAACCCATTGGGAGCATTAAAATTATTGTTAGCAGGTATAGATATAATAGAATAAGAACTAAATTAATAAACACGCATAAGAAACTAATTTAAGATGGAAGTACAAGGAAAAGTGAAAATGGTTGGGGAAACTCAGACTTTTGGAAGTAACGGATTTAGAAAAAGAGAAATAGTTGTTACAACAGAGGAGCAGTATCCACAGCATATAATGGTAGAGTTTGTTCAGGATAAATGCGATTTGTTAAACGGTTATAGTGTTGGGCAACCAGTAAAAATTAGCATAAACCTTAGAGGTAGAGAATGGGTTAACCCACAAGGAGAAACTAAGTACTTTAACTCTATACAGGGTTGGAGAATAGAAAACTTACAACAAGCTGCTCCAAGCGGAGATGCAGGAATACCACCAGCTGCGCCAGCACAAGCTTTTGAGCCTGCTGATAATTTAAATGAAGAAGATCACGATGATTTGCCTTTCTAGGTTAAATGGTGAATCCAATATATTATTTAACAGATAAGTTAGAGTTTCCTCCAGTACATACAGCTAATGAAGAAGGTTTGTTAGCGGCTGGAGGAGATTTATCTGTAGAACGATTACAACTTGCCTATAAAAGCGGAATTTTTCCTTGGTTTGATGATGATAGATTGCCACTTTGGTGGAGTCCAGACCCAAGAATGGTATTGTTTCCGCAAGAATTAAAAGTTTCTAAAAGTATGCGTAAGCTTTTACGCGATGAAGCTTTTACTGTTACAAAAAATAAAAATTTTGAAGAAGTAATTCACCGTTGTGCTACTGTACCAAGAGATGGGCAGCCAGGCACGTGGATTACCCAAAATATGCAAAACGCATATATAGAATTGCATAAAAAAGGCTTTGCACACTCTTACGAGGTTTGGTTAGATAACCAATTGGTGGGTGGTTTGTATGGCATAGATTTAGGTACTGTGTTTTGTGGAGAAAGTATGTTTAGTGATGTTAGCAACGCATCTAAATACGGTTTTATAACAATGGTACAAGAAATGCAAGCTAACAATTACAAACTTATAGATTGCCAAGTCTATACACAGCACCTAGAGAGTTTAGGTGCCAGAGAAATAGATAGGGATTATTTTATGGAGTTTATTGAGTAGCGTTTAGTTCATATATTTGCCAATCAAGTTTATCTTCTATTGATATAGTTTTGAAAATTTGAAAGGCATAACTAGAAATATATTCTATTGTTTTAAAGAACTTTAAGTAATCTAGTTGTATTAATATTTCTTCTTCGTTAATATAGGAGTAATTAAACAGCATTTCAAAAACTTTAAAATGAGTTTGTGATTTGTTAATTTTACTCTTTTTTATTTGGCATTGAGTATGTGTTATAGCGTGTCTGGTTTCTGAAATTATAGTCCAAAATTCATAATATCCAGTCTTTATAATATTACTTTTTGAGTATTCTTTAAATGTATCTTTACCTGCTTCTTTTAGTAAACTATATAGATTTTTTCCAGTCGGAATATTTTCTCGATTGAAAATAAGCCCTTTTTTTAGCTTTTTGATTACTTTCTGTTTAAAAACGTCATCTTTATTGGATTTAATATAAATAATATCCTTGAGAAAAGTTTCTAAAGCCTCGAAAGATTGAGAGTATAGAAGGCAAAATTTTAGTGATAATACTTTTTCTATTTCATCACTATAAGTTTCTCTGGTTATTAGTTTAAAAGAGTTTGTTGAAATTCGGGCAGCTCTTTTTTTGTCACTCCAATCAACTATTAATAAAGAATTACTAAGACTAAGTGAAGCTTTGTTTTTATTATATTTTTCAACATCTGATTTTAGAACGTCATTTATTCTAAAAGATATTTGTCTATATACTAATAATCTATCATATAAAATATCTAGAGGTTTCTTGTAGGAATTTTTCATTTAATTCTACTTTAAACTACTTGCTGTATGTGGGTTACTTAACAACTCTTTAAAAACTGCCCAACGTTTTTCTGGTTGGTCTACAGTACCTCCTTTAGCTTTTACATAGTCTGCAACTAGGTCTTTACCTAAATTATAATTTATAACATAGCTACGGTACTGGTCTATAAAACGTGTGCGTTGCAATGCTCTATCTGGTGCGTAAAACAAATATTTTTCTAGCCATTTGGCAGCTTCTTCTCTAGAGATTTCTCCGTTTAAATATTGCCTTGCAGCTTCATTACCTGCGTAATTTAGCTTACCTATTAGTCCTAGAATTTTATAGTATTTATCGGCCTTGCTAGCATCTAAACCTGCAATAGGGAAAAGTACTTCTTTTTCAAAAGCAACACGTTCATCTCCTGGGAAAGCTACGTCTATACCATAGTTTGCACTACCTTCTGCTATTAAAGATTGCGGAGAAAATAATGGATATACTGAAAATTCTTTCCATCCTTTAGCATCAACTAAATTTTGTTCTAATAGCGCATTAAATACGTGGTGACCAGGGTAACCTTCGTGGCAAGCTAAGTCTATTGCACGTTGTATAAAAATTGGAAAATCGGTATTTATCTGTATTAAACTTTTGCTTTTTCCTTGGTAGTAATTGTAACCAGACCAGCTTTTATCATTTACATATTCTAACACAAAATCTTCATTCTGTGGTAATTTAAAATGGTGATTAGTTCTTTTTCTTGCTTCTGTAATAGCAACTCTAAAAACAGTATCTAGCTTATCTTTTGGTATTATAAATTGTTTTTCAAAAGCAGCATATCTAGTAGCTAAATCTTCATCTCCTGGTAGCTCTTCTTCTAAAGCAGCAATAAGTTTGTTAAAGTGCTCTTCTGTAAAATGCGGTGGTTCTGCATCATATAAAAGTTTAGCTTCTTCATCAAAACTATAGGTTTTACCTGCTAGCATCTCTAACTTGGTTTTTACAGCAGTTAGTTGCTTTTTAAACATTGTATGTCTTGCTTTGTCAATACCAGAAAAAGTAGTTGTATCTACTAAATTAGCGCTATTTATTAATGTGTTGGCTCTGGCTATAAAATCTGAAGCTGGTATAGTATCTAATTTAGCTGAGGTTGGTTTCCATTCTTCTGGGCCATAATAAGCATCAACAAAATCACTATTATATTGTCCTACTTCTAAAACCAGTTTTACGTAATCTTCTGCTAAAGCATTCATTTTAGGCTTTTCTGGTGGTTTACTACAAGATCCTAATGCTATTACAGCAAATAAGGCTGCTATTTTATTCTTCATAAATGTTATTCTTTAGTGGTAATGTTTAAAAGACTCTCATTAAACAAATTAAAAATACGTGTATATTCATCTGTCCAGCTACTAGGCTCTACAAAACCGTGACGCTCTACAGGATAAACAGCCATTTCCCAGTTCTTTTTTTCTAACTCTATTAAACGCTGAGATAAACGTACCATATCTTGAAAATGCACATTATCATCTACCATACCGTGTAGAATTAATAAATCTCCTTTTAAGCCATCTGCATAATAAATAGGAGAGCTTTTTCTGTAAGCAATGCTATCTGTAACCGGAGTATTTAAAATACGTGCAGTATAACCGTGGTTGTAAGCAGCCCAATCACCTACAGAACGTATTGCAGCACCAGCTTTAAAAGTGTCTGGAGCATTAAACATTCCCATTAATGTTATAAATCCGCCATAAGAACCGCCATAAATTCCGACTTTATCTTTGTCTATACCATATTTATCTACTAATAATTTTGCGCCATCTACTTGGTCCGATAAATCTTTACCACCCATATGGCGGTAAATCCCGGTTCGCCACTTGCTGCCATAACCAGCACTACCTCTATAATCTATGTCTAACACAGTATACCCATTATCTACCAATATGTTATGAAACATATACTCTCTGTAGTAAGAGCTCCACCATTTGTGTGCATTTTGTAAATAGCCAGCTCCGTGTACAAAAATTACAGCAGCTTTGTTTTTTGTTGCTGTTTTAGGTTGATATAACCTTGCGTATACCTCGGCTCCGTCCTCAGCTTTAAAGGTAATAACCTCAGGATCTTTCCAGGTGTATTTTTTAAAACTGTCTGTAAGTGAATTTGTAATTTGTTTTGGAGCTGTTTTAGATCTGTTTTTTATTGGGTTAGGTTGTATGTATAACTCTGTTGGTTTGTTGCTGTACGAATGTAAAATAGCCATTTGGCGCTCATCTGGAGATAAAGTAACCTCGTTATTACCAACCATTGTGGTTAACTGAGTTAATTTACCACCTTTTAAAGGCATTGTATAAAATTGTCTGTCTCCAGGATGATTTTTATTAGCTGTAAAATACCAACGTTTTTTGTCTGTAGAAATGGTTGGTTCATAAATTTCAAAATTACCAGAGGTAAGTGCTTTTGTTTTTTTAGTTAACACATTAGTGGTGTACAAATGAGAATAACCTGTTTTTTCAGACTGGTACCAAATACTATTGTCATCTGGTAACCAACCTAAATTACCCCAACCAATTCCTGGGCCGGCAATCCAAGCTTTATCGTGTTGGTGGTCTAAATTGGTAACGGTACCATCAGCAAGATTTAAAAGAACTATCCAACGGTCTTTATAATCGTTAGAGCTAATGTCTAAAACGGCTTTTTTACCATCTGCACTCCAAATAGGACCAACTATGTAGCCAATTCTGTTGTCGTTTTTATACGTTTTGTTTGGGTAGTCTTTAGTGTACTCAGGCACATAATCTAAACCTTCTAAATTATCTAAAGATACAGGGTATGTTTTTTTGTTTTTAATATCATAAATATGAAGCTCATAGCTGCTTGGCTTGTCACCAACCTTAGAGCGTGTATTTTCATTTTCTACATAGCCAGATTCTGTTACAAAATGCGGCATAGTAGTACGCTTGTTACTTGCATAAGTGGCAGCAATGTAGGTTACATAACTACCATCTGTACTAATACTTTGGCTGCTAATAGACTTACCTTCTGTGTATATAGAAAATAGCTCTTTTTCTTTGTAGCGTTCCATTGCTTTTTTGCGAGCGTCTTCTTTGGCTTTGCGTTCTCTTAAAACATCAAAAAGAGCAAGTTGGTCATTACGTAACCATTCATCTTTATCGCTTAAGTGCTTTTCTTTATCTTTTTTGTCTGTAAAATTTGTGATTTGCGCAGTTGCACCAGTTTTTATATTCCAAGTATAAATATTTTGTCCTTTTTGATATGCAATTTTACTGCCGTTTTCTATAAATTTTGCATTTCTTTCGCGGTCTGTAGTTTGGGTAACCTGTATGGTTTTATTGGTAGTAATATCTGTATAAAAAATATCGCCACGTTTTATATATACATTTTTTGTTCGTTTAGAATTAAAAGTTGGGGTAGAAGGTAGGTTGTATTCGGTTTCAAAATCTACTTTACTAATATTGCCATTAGTGCTGTTGTAAACGTAAAGAGAGTCGCTATATGCATTTTCTGTATTCCAGTTAAAATAAATGCTTTTACTGTCTTGAGACCATTTAGCACTAGAAGGTAAGTGGCCAATAAAGTCACTACCCTGCATAATTTGTTTAATGCTTAAAACCGATTTGTTATTTTCTTGAGCGTAGATTGATAGTGAGCAAAGCAGAATGCTTATGCTAAAAAGGAACTTTTTTTTCATTTTCTTTTGGTTCTTTCTGATGATTTTTGGCTAAGTCAGTGTCAGTATTTTGTTTAATGCACTAAAGTTAGCATTATTTCCAATTCTATGGTAATATATTCCAAGTATCTGTTTGGTCTGTAAACGAGTGGCTGTAGAATGTAAAACTTAATTTAATTAATAATAAAATAGCTAAAATGGATTGTCAATTTAAAAAAAAGAAATAAAAAAAAGGCTGGTAAAAACCAGCCTTACTAATATTATGAGTGATGTAAACTTAATTTACAACCAATACAAAATAATTCTTTTTGCCACGTTGTAATAATACAAATTTGTTGTTAATTAAGTCTTTGCTTGTAATAACGTAATCTTCTTTTACTTTTTCTTTGTTTACAGAAATTGCATTTTGTTTAAGTTCTCTACGTGCAGCACCATTAGAGTCTAAAAACTGAGTTTTAGCAGCTAAGGCACCAATCATATCCAAACCTTCTTCAATATCTGTTTTAGTTACTTCTGCTTGTGGTACACCTTCAAAAATATCTAAAAAAGTTTTTTCGTCTAAGGTTTTTAAATCTTCAGAAGTAGATTTTCCAAATAAAATATTACTTGCTTTTATTGCGTTATCTAAATCTTGTTTAGAGTGTACACTAATTGTAATTTCTTCTGCTAATTTTTTCTGTAAAGCACGCATATGTGGCGCTTCTTTATGCTCTGCAATTAATGCATCAATTTCTTCTTTAGTTAAAAAAGTAAAGATTTTTATAAATTTTTCAGCATCCTCATCAGATGTGTTTAGCCAGTATTGGTAAAACTTGTAAGGAGAAGTACGTTCTGCATCTAACCAAATGTTACCACCTTCAGTTTTTCCAAACTTAGTACCATCTGCTTTTGTAATTAATGGGCAGGTAAGTGCATAGCCTTTACCGCCACCAATTCTACGTATCATTTCTGTGCCCGTAGTAATATTTCCCCATTGGTCACTGCCACCCATTTGTAAGGTACAGTTGTGTTCTTTAAACAAGTGGAAAAAATCATACCCTTGCACTAATTGGTATGTAAACTCTGTAAAAGACATTCCTTCTTTGGCTTCAGAAGTTAAACGCTTTTTTACAGAATCTTTAGCCATCATGTAGTTAACGGTAATATGTTTACCAACATCACGAATAAATTCTAGAAATGAAAATTCTTTCATCCAATCGTAATTATTAACTAAAACAGCAGCATTTTCTTCGTCACTTTTAAAATCTAAAAAGCGAGATAGCTGGTCTTTTATAGCATTTTGGTTGTGTCTAAGTGTTTTTTCATCTAGCAAATTACGTTCTGCAGATTTTCCAGACGGATCACCAATCATACCTGTAGCTCCACCAATTAACGCATATGGTTTGTGACCTGCTAGTTGAAAATGACGTAGCATCATTACACTAACCAAATGGCCAATATGTAAAGAGTCTGCTGTTGGGTCTATACCCACATAAGCAGCACGCATTTGTTCTAGTAAGTGTTCCTCTGTTTCGGGCATAACATCATGTATCATACCCCTCCATTTTAATTCTGCGACAAAATTAGAAGCCATTGTATTTTATGTTTTGTAATAGTAGATGCAAATATAAAAGAAATAGAGAGCTTTGGCAGTAGTCTACAGTAAATTAAATTGCTAAATTTGAACTATGATATTGGTAACAGGAGGCACAGGATTAGTAGGCGCGCATCTTTTATTGCAGCTGCTTAAAACAGAGGGCGCAGTAAAGGCTATACATAGGCCAAGCAGTAACTTGGAGCAGGTAAAAAAAGTATTTTCTTATTATGTAGACAATGCAGATGAGTTATTTACAAAAATTAATTGGGTTGTTGCAGATGTTACAGATATACCTTCTTTAGAAGATGCATTTATTAACGTTACGCACGTTTACCATTGCGCAGCTTTAATTTCTTTTGACCCTAATGATTATTTTAAATTAAGACACGTAAATACAAAAGGCACTGCCAATATTGTAAATATTTGTTTGGCTAATAATGTGCAAAAGTTAACTTACGTAAGTTCTATTGCTACTTTGGGTAAAAATGAAGCAACACCAATTGTTACTGAAGAAACAGAATGGAATGATGCAGATGTAAATGTTTATGCACTTACAAAATATGCAGCAGAAATGGAAGTTTGGCGAGGTACACAAGAAGGTTTAGATGCTGTTATTGTTAACCCAGGTGTTATTTTAGGGCCTGGATATTGGGACTCTGGAAGTGGACAATTTTTTAGTAAAATAGCAAATGGTTTAAAATACTACCCACCAAGTGGTAGCGGATTTGTAGGTGTTGCAGATGTTGCAGATATGTGTATTAAGCTAATGAAATCTGACTTAAAAAACGAACGCTATATTGCTGTAACCAAAAATGCTACGTTTAAAGAGGTTTTAGATAAAATAGCAAAAGAAATTAACAAGCCAAAACCAACTAAGGCTTTAAAAATATGGCAGTTAAATATTTTGTATAAGTTAGACTGGTTGGTGCATTTATTTACCAGAAGAGGTCGTAAGCTGTCTAAAATGCAAGTACACGGCTTAAAAAGTCAAGATATGTACCAAAACGCAAAAATTAAAGAAGCTATAAACTTTAAGTTTACAGATTTAGATACCGTTATTAAAACTACTTCTTCCCTGCTTTTACAGGAGCAACTTTAAGTTTTTCTGGATTCTTTTTTCTGCTAGCAGCAATACTATCTGCTTTTAATTCTCTTTTGCGGTCTAATTGAGTTCTTATGGTGTCTAATTTACGCTGTATTTCTTTATAAAAACCTTCATAAACAACAGGGTTAGCAGCATAATAAATATCGCTATCTGCAAACTGTGTACTATCTATATTGTATTTTTTATAGATATATGGCATTGTTTTTACATTGTTTTCTACCAATACATTGGAGTTGGTATTTTTTGCAGCTGTAATAAGTGCTAAATCATACAAAATATCTACCATTTCCTCTTCACTAATAAGATTATCTGGTTTTTTAATAGCACTCTCTGCACAAGAAGCAACTGTAGCAATCACTAAAAGTAACGTTAAAAACTTTTTCATTTTTTATATGTGTTAATGGTGTAACGCTAATTCTTTAATTACCTGTTAAAGGTTAATCTATGTGCATTTTTTTGTTCAGAAACTACGCCGTTTTCATATGCTAAATGTCCATTAACAAAGGTATGAGAAATTTTAGATTTAAATGTGTAGTCTTCAAACGGAGACCAACCACATTTGTATAAAATGTTAGACTTGCTTACTTGCCAAGGACTATTGGTGTCTACAATAACTAAATCTGCAAAGTACCCTTCTTTAATATATCCTCTTTTTTCAATTTGAAATAAAATAGCAGGGTTATGACACATTTTTTCTACCATACGTTCTATAGTAATTGTGCCATCTAAAACTTTCTCTAGCATAGCAGGTAAAACGTGTTGTACTAACGGTCCTCCAGATGGTGCTTTTGTGTAAACGTTATCTTTTTCTTCAAAAGTATGTGGTGCATGGTCTGTTGCAATAACATCAATACGGTCATCTAAAAGAGCGTCCCACAGCATAGACCTGTCTTCTGCAGTTTTAACAGCAGGATTCCATTTTATAAGTGTTCCTTTTTCTTTGTAATCTTCATCAGAAAACCACAAGTGATGAACACAAACCTCTGCTGTAATTTTTTTGTCTTTTAAAGGAATATCGTTTCTAAAAAGACTTGTTTCTTTTCCTGTAGATAAATGAAAAACGTGTAGTCTGGCACCCGTTTTTTCTGCCAGAGCAATAGCCTTAGAAGAAGACAAATAACACGCCTCTGTACTTCTAATAATTGGGTGATATTCTATAGGGATGTTGTCTCCGTACTTTTCTTTATACGTAGCCATATTTTTACGAATAGTAGTTTCGTCTTCGCAATGAGCCGATATAACCATTTCTGTATTGCTAAATATTTTCTCAATAACCACTTCGTTATCTACCAACATATTTCCGGTAGAAGAACCTAAAAATAGTTTAACACCAGAACAAGCGTTTTTATCTAGTTTTTTTAACTCCTCTAAATTGTCATTAGTACCACCAAACAAAAACGAATAGTTAGCGTAAGAGCTCTCTTTTGCCACAGCAAATTTTTCTTCTAACTTTTCTATTGTTGTTGTCTGCGGATTTGTATTTGGTTGCTCCATAAACGTTGTAATACCACCTGCAACAGCAGCTTTACTTTCTGTAGCAATATTTCCTTTGTGCGTAAGTCCTGGTTCTCTAAAATGTACTTGGTCATCTATAATGCCAGGTAATACGTAATTGCCTTTAGCGTCTATAACCGTAGCATTAGCATCACTAATAGAACTACTTATTTTTTCTATATAATTACCGTTTAAAAGAATATCACAATTGGTAATTGTGCCTTCATTTACAACCTTAGCGTTTTTTATTAGTGTCTTTTTCATTTTAAAATTTGTTTTTTTGAAACAAGCTTATGTATTTCATTTTTATTACTCCAAAAACAGCTTCGCCAATAATTGAAGAACTCATCTTAGATTTTCCGCGTACTCTATCTGTAAAAACAA
This sequence comes from Cellulophaga geojensis KL-A, assembly GCF_000568425.1. Taxonomy (NCBI): domain Bacteria; kingdom Pseudomonadati; phylum Bacteroidota; class Flavobacteriia; order Flavobacteriales; family Flavobacteriaceae; genus Cellulophaga; species Cellulophaga geojensis. The sequence continues at coordinate 41,071 of NZ_ARZX01000014.1, read as the reverse complement.
TAGGTACTTCTTGTATTTTAAAGCCTTTTAAATGTGCTCTAAATTTCATTTCTATTTGAAAAGCGTACCCTATAAAACGGACCGTATCTAAACTTAGGTTTTCTAATACTTTTCTCTTATAACAAATAAAGCCAGCAGTTGGGTCATCTACACGCATACCAGTTATCATTTTTACATAAAATGATGCGCCATAAGAAAGCAATATTCTAAACAAAGGCCAATTTACAACATTAATACCTTTTACATACCTAGAGCCAATGGCTAAGTCTGCACCAGCAATACAAGCATTGTAAAGGTTCATTAAATCTTTTGGAGAATGAGAAAAATCTGCATCCATTTCAAAAATATAGTCGTATTTATGAGCAATTGCCCATTTAAAACCGTGTATGTATGCGGTTCCTAAACCTGCTTTTTCTTTACGTACTTCTAAAAACAGTTTGTGTTTAAATTGTGCCTGTAGTTCTATTACTTTTTGTGAAGTACCGTCTGGGGAGTTATCATCTACAATAAGAATATGAAATTCTTTTTTTAATGCAAAAACGGCATTAATAATAGCCTCTATATTTTCTATCTCATTAAAAGTAGGAATTATAACTAAGCTATCTGTCATTCTTTTTTTTAGTATTGAATGCACAAAAGTACTATTTAAATTTTAGTGGTAAAACCCAAAGTGCGTTTTATGATTTATTTACAATAGTATTGCGTCTTTTTTAAGTTTTAACACGTATTAATTAATAAAGTTGGTCTAAGTATTAATTTGTAGTTTTGTGCCAATTATACGTATACAAAAAGAAAAATGGAATCTATAACAAGGGTTTTTAATAATGTAGATTGGGTTACCGCCATATTTGTGGTTAGTCTTTTTGTGTTGGTTTTAAGCAAAACTTTTTTTTACCATAAGTTTATAAATTTTGTAGCGCTACCATTTAATAACAAATACATTTTTTTACATAGTAAAAAACATATTTTATTTAACTGGTTTAATGTTTTATGGAGCGTTTTTTTATGGTTAAATGTAGCTTTGTTTGTTTATTATTTGCTTAGTATTTTTAAAATAGGAGGTACGCTTACTCCTATAAATTACCTTTATATTTTTGCAATTATTAGTTTATTTGTTGTAGTAAAATTAGTATTACAATTTATTAATAGTTTTATTTTTAACGCCGAAACAGCAATAGTTCATATAGTTTTTAATAAAGTTTCTTATCAAAATTACAGCGGATTAGTGTTGTTTGCCGCTAATATTTTTCTTACATATATTACACCATATTCTGAGCTAGTTGCTTATTTGGCGCTGGTTTTGTTTATCGTTGTACTGTGCATTGGTTGGGTTAATCTGCTAAGAATTCATCGAAATTTCATTACAGTTAATTTTTTCTATTTTATTTTGTACCTTTGCGCACTCGAAATTTCACCTTTTGTGATAATAGGTAGTTACCTAAAATATTGATGTCTATGAAGATAAAAACGATTTTGGTTTCTCAACCAGAACCTAAAATGGAGAACTCTCCCTATTCAAGACTTATTGAAAAGGAGAAGTTAAAAGTAGATTTTAGACCGTTTATACATGTAGAGGGAGTTGATGCTAAGACAGTGCGTCAGCAAAAAATTGATTTAAATAACTTTACAGCAATAGTGCTAACGAGTAGAAATTCTGTAGATCACTTTTTTAGAATAGCAGAAGAAATGCGTTTTAAAGTGCCAGATTCTATGAAGTACTTTTGCCAGTCTGAGGCTGTGGCTTACTATCTTCAGAAATATGTAGTTTACCGTAAACGTAAAATATATGTTGGTAAAAGAATGTTTGCAGATTTAGCCCCGTTGTTAAAAAAGTATAAAACAGAAAAATTTCTTTTACCTTCTTCAGATGTATTAAAGCCAATTGTTCCTGAAACATTGGATGGTCTTGGTTTGGATTGGAAGAGAGCTATTTTTTACAAAACAGTAATTAGTGATTTGTCTGACTTAAGAGATGTGTATTATGATATACTTGTTTTCTTTAGTCCGTCTGGAATTGAATCTTTATTAAAGAATTTTCCTGACTTTGAACAGAATGATACTAAAATAGCTGTTTACGGAAATACAACAGTTAATGCTGCTACAGATGCTGGTTTACGTATAGATATACTTGCGCCAACACCAGAAACGCCATCTATGACAATGGCTTTACAGAAGTACATTACTACTGCAAATAAAAAATAAAAACAATACGTTATACGCAAAAGCCTCATTTTTTAATGAGGCTTTTTTTATTGCAATTTATACAATACTAAAATGTTATTTTTTTAAACTATGTAAAAAAGATCTCATTTTTGGTATAATTTTATCTGCATCTTCTTCTAGAGCAAAGTGACCGGTATTGTAGATATTGTAATCTATATTTTTTACATCTTTTTTAAATGCTTCTGCTCCACTTTCAGGAAAGAATGCGTCATTTTTACCCCAAACAATTAATAATGGAGGTTGGTTGTCTCTTAAATATTGTTGCCATTTAGGGTATAGTTTTATATTATTTTGATAATCATAAAACAAATCTAAATTTACAGTATGCGCATTTTGTCTAGATAATCTAAGGTAGTCTAAATGCCAAGTATCTGGATTTATATTTTCTGAATTTCTGGTGCCGTGCGTGTATTGCCATTCTAAACCTTCTAAGGAAAATGATGGTAGTAATGCATTTTCTGTAGTTTCATTTCTGTTAGCCCAAAACTCTTTTGTAGTTTTCCAAGCTTCACCTAAACCTTCTTCATAAGCATTACCATTTTGGTTAATTATGGCGGTTATTCTATCTGGGTTTACTGTTGCTATTCTAAATCCTATAGGTGCGCCATAATCTTGTATCATAATAGCGTAACTTGTTATAGATTTTTGCTCTAAAAATGAATTTATTGTTTTAGCAATATTGTCAAAAGTATACTCATATTCTTTTTGTGAAGGAAAATCACTATTTCCAAAACCAGGATAGTCTGGAGCTATTAAATAGTACTCATTTGATAGCTGGTTTAATACTTTTCTGTATTGATGAGAAGAAGACGGAAACCCGTGTAATAGTACTATTGTTGGGTTGTTACTGTCTCCTGCTTCTCTATAAGCAATTTTTACACCATTTACATTTTCCGTTTTGTATTTTACATTATTCATTTTTTTATTTTTTATAGTTTCTACATTTTTTTTACTGCTTGTTGTTTCTGTTTTATCCTTGCAGGCAGTTATTAACATTAATAATAACAAGGGCACTAGTTGTAATTTTCTCATTTTATATTATTCTTTCGTTTTTATTTATTTGCAAATCATTAATACTTGCATAGCGTTTTTGCATTAATCCGTTTTCGTCAAATTCCCAATTTTCATTTCCGTAAGCTCTGTACCATTGTCCATTATTACTTTGATACTCGTAAATAAACCTAACGGCAATTTTATTTTCATTAAAGCTCCAGAGCTCTTTTTTTAATTTATAGTTATGCTCTTTTATCCATTTGTTTTTTAAAAACTCTTGCACCTCTTTTCTACCATTAATAAAACTGGTTCTATTACGCCATTCTGTATTAAGGGTATATGCCATGGATACTTTAATGGGGTCTTTACTGTTCCAAGCATCTTCTGCTAATTGTACCTTTTGTATGGCTGTTTCTTGGGTAAAGGGAGGTAATGGGTATTTTTTCATAATTATTTATTTAAATTACCGAACATTCGGTAAAGTATTAATTTAATTTTTTTTATCTTTTTAAGTAACTATTTTCTATGTTTTGCATTGTATTTTCAAAAACTGACAAATCACCTAAGCCCTTTGTTACAATTAGGCAACCTTGTATTTGTATTAGTACTTGCATAGCTTTTTTTTCAGCTTCTTCTGATGTAAAGCTTAGGGCAATACCTATTTCTTTAAAAGCAGACAACCACTGTGTCATCCCTTTATTTATTTGCGCTTCAAACAACTCTATACCAGCTTGCATAGATAGTGCTCTAAATATACAAATGGCATCTCCACCATCATACAATTCACGTATGGCCAATAATCCTTTTTTTAAACGGACTGTAGGTGTTAAGTTGGTGTCTAAAAGCGTATGAAAAACATTGGTGTTAATCCACTCTTCTAAATGTACTAAAACAGCGTCTGCCATCTCTTGTTTGCCGTTAGGAAACCTATGGTAAAGACTTGCTTTTTTTAAACCAGTAGCATCAGATAATTCTTTTAAACTAGCACCTTCATATCCTCTAGATCTAAAAATTTTAGTTAAGCCGTTTAATATTTCTTTGTCTAATACTTTTTGTGGTCTCATAGGGCAAATGTAATATATTTTTTTAATTACCGAACGATTGGTAAAATATTTAACATAATTTTAAATATTATCATTGTATTTTTTTGTCTTTCTATTAATGTACTGTCACAAATGTTAAGAACTAAAATTAATTTTATTGGTACAATACATACCTTGGAGGCTTTAATCCGTTTAAGCGCATATAAACTAGCATTTGAGCTCTATGGTGCGTAATATGATCTGTAAGTAGTAATAAAATTTGTCTTTTGGTTCTGTTGGCTCCAAAATAGTCAAGTCTTTCATCTAGCTTTTTTGTATCAAATTCAGAAATAAAAGCACTAGTAACGTCAAAAGTATTGCTAATTGTGGCAATCATTTCTTCTTTAGATTTGTTACCTATTTTAAGCTCTGTATCTGTTTCCCAATTTCTAGCATCTCTACCACCCATTAAAGATTGGCTATGCCAATCCATAGCCCAAGAAATGTGCATTAAATGCTCTGCAAAACTCATAGACTCTGGTGTTGGTTTAAAAGTATATTTATCGTTAGGCATAGTTTCTGCAACAAGAATTAAATACTTTTTAGAAGTTTCTAAACGTTCTAAATATTCTTTTATAAAAGTCTTGTTGGTTTGTGCAAATAAAGGTTTAACAAAACAAGAAATTAGAAGAACAAGAGTGAGAGTTTTTCTCATATTATATAGTTTTTTGATATGCAACAAGTTACTAAATTAATCGGTGTCTGTATATGCTAATATCCAAATTGTTCTTGTTTCCATACAAACTATCAAATACGTATAATCTATAATAAAATCTATAAACCACGTATTCCACGCAGTGCTAGAGGTGTAATACCTAACATAATCATAACTGTATTTTTCATAAAACAACTGCGAGCAAAATAACCGTGCTTTTTCTTTAATTTGCTTAGGCTCTTTTTTGTATTGAGAGCCGTATGCGCCTCCATGAAATAGTAACGCAGCAAGTTCTCCATCAATTACAAAACCATCTTTAGTATCAAAATTTGGTTCTTTATCAATTTTAAAAGCCCTTTTTTTCAGAATTATTTTCATTATTAAAGGTTTTAAGAACTTTATCAGAAAGTAAAAAATTATTATAAAAGTCAATTTCGTCTAATCTTCCGCGAGAGCAAAACCAATCAAATATTTCATTTTCATGAAACTTAAATCCCTTAAAATAAATATCGCCGCCAAGGTTAGCTTTTACTAAGTTTATAAACTCAAATTCTTCGTCAATAACATCAAAAACCAACTCTTGCCACATTTTCTGTATTTGGCTTTCATTAGGCAAATTTATTGTCCAGTTAACTGTAATTGGTTTCATTTTAAATAAGTAAGATATTTACTTAAAACAATAATAGCTATAATCTAACAAATTTATATAGCTAAACTTGGTAAAGTATAGTTTGTTGTTTTCTACAAATGGATTTATTTCTTCTATTAGAACCTCACACCTATTAAATAGGCTTTGTTTAGCTAAAGTATTTCCGTCTAAATTTTGTAGTTCTATGTAGGCTAATTTATGACCGTTTTGACTAGAAAAACCAAAGTGACTAAAGTTGTTTTGTACATAAATAACCACCTGTAAGTCTTTACCTTTTATTATCTCTGTTTTGTAATATGTATAATTTGGTTTTAGAAGAAACCAAATTACTACAACCGTAATTGAAATTGAAAGTAATATATGTATAGTTTTTGATTTCATTTTAACATTATGACTTTCTGTTTTATCCCGGCAATAAAAATCGTTTTAATTCCTTACTATGCATTCTAATAATCTCCTTTTCAATATACTTTAGAAGCTCAGGGCATTCCCTATCAAAATCTTCAGAAACTACTTTTTTTAATTGGTTGTTAAATTTAACCGTAACCGTTAAGTGGCTATTGCAAGTTGTGTTGCTAGCGTAGAAGTTTTTAAGTTTAAAAAAATCATCATTAAGAATCTTTTTTACAAAATTATTTCTGGTCTGTACGCTAATGATTTTTTTAGAAATTTGATTGTAATTACTGTTATCTACGCCTATATTTTCTTTAGATGGATAAAAAGTGATTAAAGTGTCTTTAAGTACAAACTTATCATAATGAAAAGCACCACGTTCTACTGTAATTTCTATGCTAGATGAATCTATTTTAGATTTTTGCTCTAACGCTGCATCAATATTACCATTGCTTTGGTCAGTATTTTTTTTGCTAGATAAGTTACAAGCAAAAAAGCAAAATGGTAGTATGTAAAAAAGTAATTTAAACGATTTCATTTTTAACAGTTTATGCAATTTTTTAAGTGTGTTATTTTTTTATCCAGCCAACAGCGTAGGATCCATTTTGTTTAATAAAAACCAAAAGCCAATTTTTTTCTTGGTTTACAACTATTGCAGACTCATTTTCTACAATTCCTATTCTATTTCCAGTTTTTTCTTTAGCTGTACAAGGATCTTTTTTTGTAACATCATCTACTACTGGTGTACTTCTTAAAATTCCGGATACTGTTTTAGCATATAATTTGTTTGATGCTGTAATAGTTGTTTTGTCATGAAATGATATTGTACTTTCCTTAACAGCAGATGTATTGTTAATAGTTACTTTAATTAAGTTAGAATAATACTCACAACAGCAACTGGGATTGTAACTATTTATTTCTGTACCATTTGTAGTACTTGTTATTGATAGTATTTTACCAGGAGCATCATACACTAACTGAAATCCTTTTTTACTATTTAAAAATATTGCTGTTTGATGATATGGTTGACACGTTCCTGAAAATATAAGGTCTTTTAAGCCATCATTATTTAGGTCTTGTACGTGCCAATTATTTTCTGTGTCATTAGTGTTGCAATAATATGTTGGTATTGGTATTTTAGAAATACCTGTAGAGTCTACCTTAAAATTAGCGGTAGTTTTTAATAAACCAATTCTAGTTTTAATGTCACTAAAATCTTGACTAAATAAACTTAGAGACATTAAAAAAAATACAATTCTAATTACACATTTCATAAAACTAAAATTATTAAAAGTAGTTAATGGGTAGTAGTACTTTGGTTTAATTGATGATAGTTTTATAAGTCTATCTCATACAATTTTGGAAACTTAGGGTAATAAGATAGCCATTGTATTGTAATTGTTCTTCCTTCAAAGGATTTATAAATTCCTATTACAGTTAAATCTTTACCATTTACTGTTTTTTCTTCTATACTGTAGGCTAACTGTTCTTTGTCTTCTATTATTTTTTTAATCAATTCATTTTTAGAATTAACTATATAATTTTCAACCTCAAGATAAAGCTTATCTAAATAATCTTGCGTGTAGTTATTTGTATAAGTGTATTTTATTTCTTTTTTATAAGCCTCTCTAAAGTCAGCAATTTTACCATTTTTAATTTTTTTAGTAGTAACAATAAAATCAGCTAGTTGTTTTCTGTCACCGTCACCAGCAATATAAACAACACCAGTTTCCCATTCAATTTCAATACTGTCTCCTTTTAAATAGCTGCGACCTTCTTCGGTATTAATAAAGCCGTAGAAAGATTTTCCTTTTGAGGCTCCTATAACAGGATAATCAAAATTGTCGTTATAATGAAGAAAATTAAACGTATCCTTTTGTTTTGGCTGGGATAAAAAACCACTAAAAACATAGCCGGTAAGCTCTTTGTTATTATCAGCCTTACCAGATACTTTGTACCATTGTCCTTTTATTTTTTTTCCGTCGTCCGTTACTTCAAAAAATAGGTCTGTTTTATGTAATACCGCTACTTTTTCGGCATAATTAAATTTTCCTATTTTTTTAGCGTCCAAACTAGAATTTTCCCTAACGTTTAAGCCACTCTTGGCAGTAACAAACAAATTGTTTTGAGCGCAAAGAGGTATAATTTGAATAAAAATTATAAAGGTTAATGCAATTTTTTTCATATTTATTCCTCTATTAATTCCCCTTTGTAGTTGTACTTTACTCTACCATAATTAAAGCTGTAAATTCTTTTTTTGTTTTCGTCTTCTTTTAAAAAGTCAAAATCATCTTCTTTAGTGTCTACTAATACTTTTCCATTTGTATCAATAAGCTTATAAGTACCATTTAATTCTACCGCAGTAATACCATCTTCAAAGTCTTTAGCATCAGTATATTTAAAAGGAATAACTAATTTGCCCTTACTATTAATAAACCCTATTTTAGAGTTGGTGTTACTAACCATAATTCTGTCATCAGCTAAGTTTTTATATATATTGTTTACGTTAGGAAGAAGAGTTGCATTAGCATTTTCATCTAACAGGTAGTATTTGTTGTCATAAGTAATTCCAAATAACACATTGCCAACTTCTTTAATTTGCCAGTATAAATTAGACCCTATTGGTTTGTTATCTTGTGTAACAAGCGTATAATAATCATTTTCTTGTTCTGGTAGTATACCAATAAGGCCGTTACTAAAAGCCTCTACACTGTAAACTAAAAGTGTATCTAATTTTTCTTCAGCTTTATTTAAGTGATAAAAGTGATTGTAATCTTCATAAAAATTACCTCCTATATTTTCTAAACCTCCAACCCCTTGTATTGTTATTTTTGGTTCTCCATTACTGTCTATAAATACAATTGCATTCTCTGTTTGCATAGCAACTAGTGCATCATTTTCTTTAATTGGTTGGTAGTTGTATGCTGTAAATGTTGTTTCCTCGGTTTTTGTATTTTTTTTAAAAAATAACTTTACGCTTTTTACAGTACCATAGTAGTAATATTGCTTATGGAAAATACCATCATTATCGTTAAAAAAATCTATACTAGATAGGTTGTCTTTTAAATACTCTTGTAATTCTGCAGTATCTTTAAAATCATCATCGTTTAATTTTTTTTGTAGTTTTTTAAAGTACCCTAACATTTCTGTAAGTATATCTTCTTCATCACCAGGAGCTACGCCATTGTTAGAGTATCCGCTGCGATCTAAGACTTTACCTTCTTCATTATGGCCTTGTACTTTTATAGGCGGAGCAATTGTGTCACTCAATGTAAAATAAACGTAATTGCCTTCTGCTTTTACAAAGTTAATTTCTCCTCCTTTATAGTGTTCTCTTGGGTTGTCTGATGAAATTTCAACTACATCATAATCTTTAATATAATCTACTTTAAATGTAATATCTATGCTGTCTATAGCTTTGGCTTTTCCCCATTTTTCAGTAAAATGAAAATCTAACCCATAATCTTCAATACTATCTGTGCGAACCTCGCCATCATGGTAGTATATTTTTTTAGGTATGAATGTTTGTGTAACACCTTGGCCAAGCTTTATAGGGTTTTTATTATCATTATTAGTACCTACAAATTGCAAATCACTTTTATAATCGCTATACGTTTGTGAAAACGTCACATTTTTAAACTGATTAAGAGCTTTGTGTACCCCTGTAGTATCTACTTTAAAAGGTTCTTCATACTTTTCGTCTTCTTTGTCAATTGTTTTAATATCATTAGAAAAAGAGCCACTAAATAATTTAGCCATAGACTCAAATTGTTTAATATTTGAGTTTACTTCTTCTTTAATTTCATCTAAGGGTTTATTGTCTAAAGCAGATATAAACTCATTTAACTCGGTATTGTTTTTTGGTTGAGTTTTGTTACAACTAACAATAGCTAAAAGTGCCGTAATTATATATAGTATTTTTTTCATTATCGTATTATTTTTAGCTCGTTAGTACCTTTAGGTTGGTATAAAAAATGATTAAAGGCATCATCGTAATTTTTGCCGGTTAAAATGATCATATCAGATTTGTCTTTAGCGTAAGTATAAATTAATTTACCACCAGCATTAAATTCAATATCAAAATCCTTTGCTAACGTGTACTTATACGTATTTAGTAACATAGTTAAGTAGGCTTTCCACTTGGTACGTGCGGTTTCAAAATTAGTATCAAAATCTAGCTGTTGAGTTTCAAAATCTTTTTGATAAAACAAGTCGTTAATAGCTTGCTCATCATTTGCTAAAATGGCATTTCCTAATTTGGTGTATAATGCAATTATTTTTTCTTTTAAATCCTTACTGTTTCTTAAATCTGTACCATTTGTCCAAGCTTCTGGGTAGTATGGTAATGTGGAGTTAAAGTCTATTTTAAGGTTTACTGGAATATTATTTCTAATACTTGTTTTTTCTATACTTTTAACAACTTCATTTGTACTGTTATCTATAATTTGTATTGAAAAACTAGGATCTTCATAATATGTATTTGGTTCTTTTTTTATGGTTTTATCTTCAGTTTTAGCAGTTATTTTTATTGAAGAATTTGGACCAGTAATGTAGTTGTTTAAATTAAAAGAATCTGAGTCTGTACCTGTGGCAATACTAACATCATTTATACTAATATCAAAAACACTGTTGTACGACTTAATATTTAATACGTATTTAGGTGCCGTTTCAAAAACCTTAACCTTGCTGTGTATTTTTGCTAACGGATTATTGTATACAGGGTTGTAAGTAATAGTTAACTTGCCATAATCTTTATTACCAAAAGCGGCTAAATGTTTGCCGTTTACAAAATTAATTTCTAGTTTTTTATTTTCAATTTCATCTTTCCATTCAAATTCAACATCATCACTATAGCTGTTAGTTTGGTTTGTTAATCCTTTTTCAGCTTCCAAAACTTCAAGCAATTTTTTAGCAGATGTATTAATAGTGTCTGTAGTAAGTAGCGTGTAATTATCTGTAATTAAGGCACTTTTTACAGGTACGCCAGCATAGTGCATTCCTTTTAAGGTAAGGTCTATAAAGCTAGATGTGCTATCTATATTTTCTTCTTTGTTTTCTAATATCATTTTAGCAATTAACGCCTTTGTTTGTGAGCTAGATTTAACTTCTGCAAAGTCATATCTAGGAGTAGCAACACTATCACAAGAAACAAGTGTTGTATAAATTGATAAAACTAGAACTGTTATTATGTTTTTCATTACGTGTAATTTTTTATTGGAATAATGTTACTACCAGTTCATCAAATTCTGTAAATAAGCCATCTTCGGTATTAACTCTTAGCATTAGGCTTTTGTTATCCGTTTTCCACTCGTAATAAGCAGAACTACTACTTTGGTTAGTATTAGGATTACCATACAATTCTGTTAGTTTAGTTTTAAGTTTGTTGAAATTAGATATTTCATCAAAAAAATGCATAGTTATTCTTTTGCCTTCATAGCTCGTATTTATTTTTACTTTATCTACAAAAACTCCATAAAAACGTAAAAAACGTTCATCACTAAATTTAATTTCACCATATTCCTCAGTAAACGGTAAGCCTTTAAAATGAGCTTTTATATCAGTTTCTAAAGTAATATCCTCTATATTCTTTACAAGTCCTTTATAGTCTACTTGTGCGTGTCCAAATAGGCTAACAAGCAGCAGAAGTACGGTTAGTTTTTTCATAATTATATCTGTTAATTTTTTTCTTTTGTAAGCTAATTTTAATCAGTGTTATTTTTAAGAGAAAAAGCCTGAAGACTTTTTTACTCAGCTACTTTTGGTAAAAATGATAAGTCTACTACATACTTTTTAGGATTATCGCGGTCTATTAAAACATTTATTTTTTCTGTTTTAATAAAGTCTGTAGGGTCAAACCAAATATTATCACTAGTAAAAATATGAAGTTCAGATGTTTTAGGGTTTAACCATTGTGATACCACAACAAAAGGGTTTTTACCATTAACAGCAATAGAAGTATTTAAGGTTACATTCTGAAAGTCTGTCTCTACTTTAGTACCGTGTAGTTTTAGGTGGTTGTGCATTTTCTTTTTCTTAATGCCAGATATTATAATACCAAAACCAATTAATGCAAAAACTAAACCCATACCGCCAAGTATAGTGCTTAAACCCCAAAGAGAGAAAAATCCTTTTATTTTAGCTTTGTTGGGCGCATCTGGATTGTAAATTACATCTACTTTTTCATTAACACTGTAACTAGGAGGGTTGCTGCTTACAGTAGACGTAAACTGAAACTGTTCTCCATTTTTATCTGTAAATTCTACTACAGGTTTGTATGTTATAGAATTGTCTGACGAGCTGCTAGAGCGCGACTCTAACATTTGTATAACAACACCTTGTGTTTCTGTAGCATTTTGTAAAAAACTGTTGGTACTTTGGAACGCAAAAAATGCTCCTACAAGCATACCAATACCTATTATTGTAAATACATACTTAACAATGTTTATTGCTTTCATTTTTTGTGGTTTAGTTATTTATTACTGTTTAGTTGCAGCAAGTGTTATTGCAACAACAAATTGCTGCTAACTAAAGCAAACTTAGTACTTAATATGAGTGCTTTACTATGTAAATATATATTCGTGTGGGTTTAGTATATATTTGATAAAGTGGAAAGTATTGTCAGTTGGCTGTGTAGCTTTTAGTGTGTAATACAAGTCTTAGTTCTGTATTTTTTAATTGTATTTAACAGTGCTAATATAGGTCCAGATGATAAATAAAAATTGTAATGGAACTCTAAACCATAAATAACTAATACCATTTCCATCAAATGTTCCTTTTTGATAGTTTACCTTGTTTAAAGAAGCGTAAATATTAGCAGGCAACATTAACAAAAGAAAAATAATTAATATCCATCCAGAAATATATTTATATCGGGGAATAAGAAGGCTTATGGCTAGTATAATTTCAAATACTCCTGTTAAATAAACAAATGTTTCTTTATAGGGAATATATTTGGGTATCATTAAAGACATTCCTTTGGTAAATGCAAAATGCCCAAGAGCAGTAAATAGTAACATTACAGACATTGCTATGTTAGCTGATAATGCAAAATCATATTTATTATATATAATTTTTATAACCAACAAAATTATTGTAAAACTAGATAAAAGTACAATTAAAGGTTTCATATTTTTTGCATTTTCTTCAAACACAAAGATCAGAAAAGAGCTAATAAAAATACTGAACTTAAGTTAAGTAATACGTTTTCTTATTCTACATTTAAAATCATCGTAAAATAAACTCATTAACAACACAATTGCTGGAAAAAATAAAGTATTAAGTTTAAACTCCATTTTAGAGTACAAAAAGCCGCCAAATATACCACCTAAAAAGAAAAAGGAAATAATATAAATATGTAGTTTAATAGTTTCTTTTATTTTTATTCTGATGCGGATATGATTTAGAAAAAAACAATTGAGACAATTCAATTCCTAAATCGGTGAATAAGCCTGTAAGGTGAGTAGTTCTTACAACAGCGTTAGAAATTTTAGTTACAAATGAGTTTTGAAGTCCCATTGCAAAAAACAAACCCTCTTGTATTTGGGTAAATTATAAGGTGCAAAGTTTACTTAAATCTATTAATTAAGTGCTCTATGTTCCCTTTCCATTTAGGGGTAAAGTAGTTCATATTTCAAATAATCAAATTTAATTGTATTTTAAAAATCAAGATTTAAAAATGTTTTCGTACCTGTTATTATTTCATCGATAAAATCATATGCAGTATCGTCATCAAATACTCCATAGCCCCAAGCTGCCATATTCTGTTTTTAGTGTAGTTAAATTTTTTACAATCTATAAAAAAATATGTTCTCTATTGTTTTAATCCCACCACAAAAAAAGTTGTTTTTCATCTCTAATTATTCTTTCAAGTTCACTTAATTCCCCAACTCCTTGGTCTACAGAATCCGGACAAAAATCATAAACTTCTGCAGCAAAGGCAGCAGCATCATTAATGTTATTATTAAAAGTTAAAGCAACCCAATCATAATCGGCTCCTAATATTTCAATGCCATAATTCTTGTCCCAAACCTTAAGTTTTTCTATAACATCATTGTTATCTATATCAAAGTTAATTCCATCTGTTTTCTGAACTCTAAGAATATCAAATTTGTCTGTAGATTTAATTACAGATACAGTTGAAGGACTTTGATATCCGCTTTCTGATAAAAACAGTTGATACCCTTTGCTTTTTAATATTGCTTTATTTTCTAGTATAATTTGGTATGCTCTATTTTCTGATATTTTAAATGAAATTCCGTTTAACTGTTCAATTCCAGTTTTGCTTTCTGTTCCATTTTTGTTTATAACATAACCAGGTTCAGATATTTCAAACCGAAAAAAATCTTCAGTAGTTGCTTTTTTCAAATCAATAAAAACCTCTTTGTTAAACCCTATATTTTTAAACAATAATAGCTCAGGTTCAGAAAAAACTGTTGAATTTTGTTTGCAACCAATCAAGGAGAATACGAGTAATGCGTATATAAATTGTTTCATAATTTTATAAATACTGCTTTGTAATGGTATAAAAGTGGTAAGGCCCTATAAATTAAAGCTATTATTGATGCTTTTGTTTTTGCAATTAGCAATTACTAAAAGTAACTTAATATACGCTATTTTAATTTGTACTTGGGTTAAAATTAATACACAAATTAAATGTTTTTAGTATCTCTAATCTTATCAATCCAATTTATTACGTGTTCTGGCGGTATGTCATAACCAACAGCTTTTTTTCCGCTCCAATTTATGCCTACTAGTTGTTTATGAGATTTTAATATTTTTAACCAGTAATTGTAAAACGTATTTAAATCTAGCTCTACGGGCTCAAAACCTTCATAAGCCTTAACTGTTTTAATAATTATTTCTGCTCTAGATTTGCTAGACCAAAATGGCATAGCTCTAATACCGTCTCTATTTTTTGGCGCAGGAAAACCTCCGCTATCTTTTATAGTCCATACTTTTTTAGATGACTCAACATCTCTATAAAATATTGCGGCTTGTGATGCAGATTGTGACATATTTAATTTTTTAGGGTACTTTAAGGAGAAACGGAATGAAACTTTAACGATTAATGACTATTATGTGGCCGAAAATCAGTTCTTATTTTTCTATCCACCATTCAATTCCATTTTTAAATTCATTTTTAACAAAATCGTAAGCAACAAAGAACCCAGATTGTAGTGATGGATGCTCACTTTGCAGGAGTTCCCTTTCCTGGTTTTTCATTCTCCAGTGTGCATCAAGTCTTTTTAGTTTTTTGAGTTCTAAAATTGGTTTGTAATTTTTGTCTCTTATTGATGCACAGGACATATCAAGTTCAATTAATTCATTTAAGTTTGTAAAAGGTTCAAGACTATGTAGTATTAAATTTTTTGGAGCAAATGTGTCCCCGCCAAGCTCCAAGGATTTTAACCATTTCATTTTTCCAATTAATTCATAATTAGCAACTTTAAAAGACGCGAGAATTGAAAGACTCTCTAATGATTTTAATTCAATTAATGGTGAAACATCTTCTAGTCTTGAAAAATTACTTAGATACAAGGCTTTCAGTTTCGTTAGTTTTTTAATTGATCCGATGTCTGTAACGGTAGAAGACCAAATGTTTAAAACTTCTAAATTCTTCATTTTGCATATAACATCAAAGTAATCTTGGTCTACTTTATGTCTAAGGTTTAGTCTTTTTATATGGCTAAGTTGCGGTAGTTTTTCTTTCCATTGTTCATCAATTTCCTTTCTTCTTTTTAAAGAAGTGCCTGAAGGAAAATCCATAGTTAAAGTGGAGATGAAAATGTTGTTTGTTTCCAAGATTTTATCTCCGCACTCCTTAAAAGTTTGCTCTTCATCCAATTCCGCTATGGTGGGGTAATAGGTGTCAGCTATCTGGTCTTTTCCAACAATTAGTGCCTTCATTTAAAGTTTTCTGTAATTGAGTTCAACGTTGATGTATATGATTAGTTGCGTGTTTTAGCAACTAATTTAGTAAACAAAAACGAACGCGAGAAAATTCCGAAGGAATTTCCCAAGTAAGCACTTGCCAAAGCAATTAATTATACAGGTTGTTACCCAACGTTTTTATTTCCTATTATTATTTCAACTGCTTTTACAGTTTCTTTTTGATATTTAGATTTATTATTCAAAATTTCGTTCAATTCCGTTTCAGATTTTGTTTTAAATTTTTCCACAAACTTTTCCGTTAGACTTTTTTCTTTTTGCTTTTCCAATTCTTGTTTTAAAGTTAAAGCTTCTTTAGAATCAGATTTGTTAATGTATTGAAACATTCTAAATCTATATTTTGTATTCTCCACAATTGGTTCGTCGTGCAGAAAGTCCACAATTAAGTTTGAAATATAATATCTGTCTCCATTATTAAATTCTAAATCCCAGTATGCAAGGTCAGAGTTTATCATTTTCCAACGCATTGCGTTGTCAATCCGATTTTTGTAATAAATTCCTAAATGATAAATTGAAGATTTTATTTCCGTTATTTCATATTGTTTTGATACTCCGTTTTTGACAATTCCGATGCTGTTGTTTTCTGTGTCAATCTTAATTTTCGTATTCTTATTTTCTTTGTAATAGTTAAAATAAATAATGAAATTCGGTAGATTATAGATTAAGAAAAACACAGACATTATTTTGACAAACAAAAAGTCCAAAACAAATTGCTCTACTTTTTTCAGATAATAATAAATAGGTGCTATAATTGTCAAACCAATAACAAAATAAATATTCTCCCTCAAGAGGATTTTTAGAAGTTTGTTGTTATGTTCAAAGGTCTTTTTCAAATGTTTGCCAACGTGATTGTATAAGATTAGTTGCGTGTTTTAAGCACCTAATTTAGCAAAATACAAACCGAATAGAAAATCCGCTAGTCCCGACGCTTCGGGATTCGTAAGTAGGCTAGAACTAGCAATAAATTTTATGCGGTGTTAGCCTTAGTTATTATTCGTTAATTTTTTCAAATATTCCATTTTCATTCCGTTCAAAACTTGTTCCAACTTCAGATTCGAGTAAGTCAATAAAAGAATCATCTCTTGACAAAACCGAACCAACAGAAACCAAACTAATATTTTCTAAATCTTCCATATATTCATCAGATTCGTCTCCTGATAATATTCTCCAACCAGTATCTACATAATCTCTTTCTTTATCCACTTCCATTGGTTCTTCTCTGTAAATGTAGTTGATTGGTGCATTTTCATACAATACTTTATTTGTAGCAAAGCATCTGTCGTAATATTTGTCTACCAAATTCGGTTCAGATAATCCTAAATCGTGGTCGATTATATGCTTATACTCAAATTCTATTTCGTCTCCTGCATATAATTCGTGAAGATAAAATGGATGATTATCCAAAGTTCCTATAAACTTTCCTTTATTAATTTCTGTAATCTCAACCCACATTCTTTCTGCTCCTGGATGCTCAGGATTAGAAGACTCAAATTCAAACGTAAGTTTCACGATATTACCAACCTTAAGGTTATTTAATATTTCTCTGCTTGGTTTGTAAAATGTGTATATATTTTCTTTTGCTAATTTTTCAGAGTCAGTTAATTTCCAACTTCCCATTTTGTACCCAATTGAATTTATTCTCCTTAAATCAAATTCCCATTTTTTGTTTAGTTTACAGAGTTTAATTACTTTTTTTACTAAATCATTTCCTTTTCTATCAACTATAATGTAATGTTCAACTAATTCTGATGAAAGGTTTTCAAAAGCGATTCCCCATTCATTATTTTCTATTAGTTCTAATCCTTTTTTAAGCTGTTTTTTTACACCATTAATGACATCTGAATTTTCTTCATTAGTTAATAATTCAGATTCTACATATTCAAAAAAGTCTTTTACTGCTTGTTTTCTTTTTATATTATTGAATATCATTTCTGGTTTTTTCTCTAATTAAGGCTAACGTCTCGGCTAATGTTAGTACGGGAATTAAAAGTAGTGAACTTTCTATTAAGCACTTAGCCAAAGTTTATGTTTTCTTTTTATATTTTTTAAAATACTAAATTTAAATCTTTGGCGACAAACCAAATAGGCGAGGACTTTTTGATTAATCCCGAAATCCGCATTATCGCATAGATGTTGTTACCACACGTTTTTTTTTAAGCTAATTCCTCTGAAACTATTTCTATTTTATTTCCATTTTTGTCAATACCCCAGATTTGTAATGTGTCAAATCCATTGCGTTTTACCTTTTCAAAGTCAACTTTTCGTCCGTTAACTAATTCTATTTCTCCATTTAAGTCAACTTCATCTCTAAATTCGTCTTCATAGTCAATTCCGTTATAAGTTGAAATAAACAATTCGAATTTGCTATTTCCTTTTTCGTCATTGTATATTTTATCAGGAATTCTATTATTTACTTGTTCGTCAGAATATTTGTCACAAAACATAGCGTTATATCCGTGTTCGCATCCGTCAAATAATAAGTATTCCATTTTGTCACTTATATTAACTGCAACAATTTTAGCAGGAGCAAAGTCAGTTTCTACGATTAAGTTTTTGTAATCAGAGTGAAGTTGTCCATAATACTTGATTTCGAAAAATGTTTCTCCAGTTTTTGATTTAAGTTTACGTCTCCATTCGTGAGAATGTAATTCCTTTGGGTTAGAAATATGTTCAACATTTTCTTCAAGAAAAGTAGGTCCTAAAATTCCATTTTCAGTTGTAGAGTTTGAGTTTGATTTTTCTTTTTTAAAGATGTCAAATATTCCCATTTTATCCTTTTTGTAATGTGTGGAAACGGTTTTGTATATGCTGCGTTGCGTGGTTTAGCACGTAATTTAGCAAATAAAAACCGAATAGAAAATCCGCTAGTCCCGACGCTTCGGGATTCGTAAGTAGGCTAGAACTAGCAATTAATTTTATGCGGTGCTGTAAGTCGTTTTATTCTTTTCTATTTATCAAATTCAAAACTTCGTCTGCAACAAACTTTCCACTATTAGCAAAAGAAGCAGTTATCAATCTGTTTTCAGAATCTACAATTTCATAATTTATTTTTCTTTCGTGATTATACACTTTTAAGTTTGCACCTTTTTTTAGCAATTCCGTTTCCATATCATAAGGCAATAACTTTCCAAAGTCGGATTGTTCCATAATGTTCTTTTCATTCCACGTAGGAAAGCTTGTCATTGTTTTGTTTTTTACTAAATATTCTCCTGAATTCAATTTCACATCAATAAGTGTCGCTGTTCCGTGGCCTATTGTTCCAATAATTCCTCCATTATCATATATTTCTGATATCACTCTAAGAATATCTACATCTTTATGCGTATCCCAAAATTGTCCATATCCGCCAGGAATAATTATACCTAAATATTCTTTTGGATTAATTTCGGTTGGTTTTAAACTATTCTTTGTCTTATTTTGGAATAATTCACTTTTGATAACTGCTTTTACTAAACTGGTTGTGTCTCCGCTGTGGTATATTGGAATTTCACCACCTTTAGGTGATACAATATCAATTTCAAATTTTTTTTGAGAGAATTTATTAAAGGGAATTGCTAATTCAATTAGGTAAGTTCCATTTGGTTCATTTTTCATTTCATTGACATTCGTAGTAATGAAAAGAATTTTCTTTTTTTCGTTATTCTTTTTACAGGAAATAACTAAAAAAAAGATTAATAATATGGTCAAAATTTTATTCATAGTTCTTTTTTTCTCAAATGGCCTAACGGTATCGGATATGAGTAGTTGCACCGTTTTTCAGAAGTAGGCGAGAACAAGTAATTACTTATAGACATTGTTTTGCGTTCGTTATTTTTTAGTTCCTTCTAATGTTTTTTGTAATTCAGAGCTGATTTTTTCATCTATAATGTCTGTCAATTTTCCACTATTAAAATCAAATCTTTTTATTAAAGTTGGTTCATTGTATTCTTCAAATTGTCCATCTTTATTTTTATCAACACCAAATTGAATTGTCAAGTTCTTTTCGTTATTAAGGAACTTAAAATTGAAAACGTCCATTCCTTCAATTCCTACTTTTTTCAATTCCTTTTTTGTCAAAGAATAAACATAAAGTGATTTAAAATCTTTGAGATTGATTACGCCATCTTTGTAAGTATCCTTTTCGGAAACGTTCATTAAGAGTAAAATATCGTCTTCAAAATATTCGGTCTTGATTAAATTGAAATTCACTCTTTTGTCAAAGAGTTTTTTATTCATTCCGTTTTTTGGATTATAAACAATCAAATTATTAAATGCTCCGTAATATTGTCGTGAATATCTCGTATCTGATGGTTTATAACTTGATGATGATTTATTTAAATTCAAAAGTCCGCTTATATCTTCTTGTTCATTCAATGTTTTATGCGATACTGGAATAATATAAACAGAATTGATTGTATCGATTAATCTTGGATTTTCATATGAGATTACTTGTTCTCGTTTATTTTCTTTTTGTAACTCTTCAATTTTTTCATCAGATAAAATTCCAGTTTCAACGTCATCATCGTATCTTCGATGTTCCATAATCGTTATTGATATAAAAGCTATTAAAGCAACTATCAAAAAAATCACTCCTACTGTTCCTAAAACAGCGAGAAGTCGTTGGTTATATTTCTCAATTTTCATTTATTTCTGGATTTTTTCTTAATGACGCATAACTATAAAATAAACGCAACTTACAATATTTATTCCGCCAATTTAGTTAGATAAGTGCATATATTATATCTTCTTACAATTTTTAAAAAAAATCCTGCACTATAACTATGTTAAGCCATAATTTCTCTAGCCCTAGCTATTCTTGTTAATGTAGGTTTTTAATTGTTTAATCCAATCTGTTTTAATATCTAACAAAACATTTGGTTTAATTCCTACAGATTCATATTCAATATATTTTGAATGTTTTTTGGAGGTTAATGAAACTATAAAATTGGTACAAGGTAAGGTGTAATTGCTATCTTTTATTTCATAAGCTAGTGTTCCATTAGTTCTTTGGCCAAATAGTAGGCAATTTTCTAACTTACTAAGTTTATGTGCAAATTGCTCTGCATTACTCACAGTTTTATGATTAATAAGTACATAAACTTTATTTTGTTTAGCATAGTCTTTTACTAACTCATATAAAATGTTAGAATTTCTGTTGCCGCCACCTCCATTGTTTCTTAAATCAATAATTAAGTGTTTTTTGTTTAAATTTCCTTCTAAAGATTTGTAAAATTTTTCTGCATCAATAAGGGTTTTGTTCCAAGAGCTAAAACTCCCAACTCTTAAATACGTAATTTTATCTGATAGTTCTTCACGGTAGTAGGTATCTTCAGATAGCGTTTTTTGGTGATAATTTTTTTCTGCTATATTTTTTTTAAAGCCCATAAAATAAAAAAAACCATCTTCTATTCTTTCGGTATATGCAATTAGTCGTTTAGATGAAATGCTTCCGCCAATGTTTAATAAATAATTATTTCCAAAAGGTATTAGCGTATAAATAACCTCACCTATTTGCCAAACATCAGATTCCGAATTTAAAATAATGGCGTTATAGTGTCCATTAATTTTGTAGACACCAATAGTCATATAATTTTCTCTGGTATATATACCTTCTACATTCATTTTTGTTTTGCTGCTTAATGCTACTTGCAAACTGTCTAAATCTATATTTGGTTGTGGGTAGCTATTATAGAGCGCTGTTTTTTTAAATTCTAATAACTTTTCAGAATTTAATTTTACTTTATCTGTTGCTCCAGGGTTAGCGCTATAAACTCTGCTATGGTTATCGTTTAAAGAAATTAAAAGTTTATTAAGTAGTAAATGGCAATCAAAAATTGAATTTATGGAGGTTACCTCTTTTGCAATTTTTGAATAGGAAGCGTGGTATGCCTTTTTGTTAATTTTATAAGCCGGTGTTTTTCTTATTTTGCTGTCCAAAAAAGTTAAATCAGTCTTGCAACTGCAATCTTTGTTTTGTGAAAAACCGGTAGTAATTAAGCTACTAATTAGTACAAATAGTAATGTTGTTTTTTTCATTTTGGTTATTTATAACAAACGTTTTATAAGCTGTTTGTTAGGTGTTTACGTAACTAATATAACAAATATCTTTTATAAAATTACAGCAATACTTTAAAGCTAAACCCAAATAAAAAAACGTATATGGTAAGATATAGTTTTGTGTTTATACTATTAATTATAATTATTTATGAAGTTTGGGGGTGTATTCACCTAATTTTACCCAAATGTTATAGTTAGTAAACTTTATAAATAATAAGAACAATTAAAGTTAACCCTAAACGGTTCTATATTTCTAATTTTTAAGTGGCATTAGTTTTTTATTGCGCTATATACATTGGGATTGTGTTTTTCCATATAAAATTCAGGTTTAGGTATTTCTGTAAACCCAAATTTTTTATAAAGCCACTCGGCTGTATCAGTCAATAAAATCCAACGTCTCAATCCCTGAAGATTTGGATGTTCCATTATTTCATTCATCAGCCATTTACTTAATCCTTTTCCTCTATATTCATTTAGAATATAAACATCTCCTAAATATGCAATAGTTGAATAGTCTGAAATTATTCTAGCAAAACCAATTTGTTTGTTTTCGTGATAAATCCCAAAATTTAAAGAGTTTTCAATTGATGTTTTCAAAGTATTTAAAGGAATTCCGTTAGCCCAATCAGTTTGGTTAGCTAGGAATTTGTGGATGCTCAAAACATCTAATTTATTCTTGTCAGTTGAAATGGTATAATCATTTCTATGTGTTTCTCTAACTTTCAATTTGGTTTGTCTTAATTAATGCCAACGGTTTGGCAATGGTTAATACGTGGTTTAAGCACTAAAGTTAGCAAATAAATTACCAACCAATAAAGTCCGCTAGTCCCAACGTTTCAGGGTTTGTATGTAGTCTGGTACTAGCAATTAATTATACACGGTGTTACCCACAGTTTTTTATTTCAACATCCAATTTATTAAATCTTTTTCATTTACTATCGACCAAGAATGTGGGTGCCTTTCTCCATTTGCTCGATAACCTCGATTTTCGGTGTTTATTAATTCAACATTGTTTTCTCCAAATTCGATTTTTAATTTGTCTGATAATTTTTGAATGTAAAAAGCATTTAAATCTTCATATTCATTTTTTGCATATTCTTTCCACCATTTTAAATCAGGTTCTGTATAAAACCTAATTTTTAATTTTTCCAATCCTTTTAGATTGTCAATATTTTCCGTTTTAAATGTATAAGGCGAATTCTGTTCGTAAGTATTAATTCCATTAGATGGATTTCCAAATTCTTTATCAAACATATTCTTAATCCAAGTAGATTCTTGGATAGATGATTCTGAAAAGTTAAGTTTTAAATTCTTTTCGGCAGTTCCATAAAGTTCAAGAAGGTCAATAGGTGAATCCACTATAAAAACTCCTTTCGGTTGAATTTGACTTTCATTCTTTACAAGATAATCACTAATTAATAGACTTACATTTCCACCACTTGAAAATCCGCCAATAAAGATGTTTTCTAAGGATAAGTTTTTTTCCTTAACTATTCTTGTTAATTGTTCCGTTAATTCTTGTTTTTCTTTTTGGCTTAAATATAATTTTTGGTTTAAGTTCATTGCTAAAACTGAAAAGTCATTTTTTACACTTATTTCAGCAATTTTAAATTCAGACAATGTGTTCTCCGCATCACAAGAAAAACAAGGGAATAAAATCAATAATCCTTTTTGATTTTCGGCTTTTATTAATTTAAATTCGACAGTCTTTATAATTTCAGGTTTTGGTTTTTCAGTCCGATTTATTTTCTCGGATTTTCCTTTGCAAGAAGTTATAATTAGAAGTAAAATTATGATGTATTTGGTCATTTTTTAAATTGTGGGTAACGTCTCGGCTAAGCGTAGTGCGGAGGTAAGGAAACCTTTTCGTTTCCGTCTACGCACGAAGCTAAAGCTTATTGTTTTGATTTATTTTTTCTATTCTAAAGCTAAATCCATAAGATTTAGCGGACTTAGTAAACAAGCCCAAGCCCTTAAATATAGCACTTTTCGCCCTATTTGCTATAGGTATTGTTACCTGTAGTTTTCATTTCCGTTGGTAAATTGAATGCATTTGTCCATCCCAATTTTCACCTCCAATTTCTAGTTCCATTTCTTGCTCTGTCAAACGCACGATACGGAAGGTCCTGAACTTTTTACCATAAAGAAAAATTAATCCTCCAGACCCGCTGAGTTCCCACTTGCTTGTAGAATTCTGCCCTATACTAGTAATTTTAATTGAATCTTTAGAAACAGTAATATGTTCAATATAATTTCTCCAAAATGGGTCAATAATTGGAGTCGGTTTTTTTAGGTCATTTTGCTTTATGACTTGCCATTTCCCAATTAACTTGTCCAATTTAGTTTTTGCTTGCTCAACAAATACATAATTTTGAATTTTATCGTCGTATGTAGATAGATAAACTTTTTCATTGATTGCTGAGTCGATTTTTATGGGAATTGAATAAAGATTATTGCTAAATAAAAGGAACTTTAAATTTTCAAAACTTTCGATAGACCATTCGTTTTTGGATATTTTTTCATTATTCCCGTCATAATGAATCATCATAGTATCATTAACAAAATCTGCATTCATAATTGATTTATTACCATTATACCGATATGATTTACCTACTGGATTCCAACTCACATCTTTAAATTGCTTAGGTATTTTTTTAAAAACAGAATATGATTTTGAAGACTTAAAGTTATTAAAAATGATACTGTCTTTCGCAAAGATAAATTGCCCCTCTATTTGTCCGATTTGATCCTTAAATATTAGTTTTTGGGTTTTTGGTTGCAAATCTAATACTGTGTCCAATTGTACGAATTGGTCTTGATTGGTTGGGAATTCTATTATTCTTATTTTATTGTTCTTGATGTTTAACAATATTCTAGATTCCAAATCAAGATTCTGTATTTGCCCATTTTCATTTGAATAGTAGGTGTTTATCCAGTTTCCATTCAATTCAAGTTCATTCGAGCAGGAAATAGTACCAATAAAAATGAGAATTGCAATTGGGACAAAGTTTTTCATAAATTACAGGTAACGTTGATGTTTAAGAATAGTTGCGGGTTTGTATGCGAGGATTTTCCGAAGGAAAATCAGACGTTACAAAATTGCACTAACCTTTGATTAAGCACCTAATTTAGCATTATTTTTATACATTGTTGGGCACAGTATTTTTATTCATATTATTTAATTCAGCATCTTTTTTCCAAATGAAGAATAAACTTGAAATGAAGTTGAATATTACTAAAAGCCAAGTCCATTCAGTTTTTGTTTTTTTCTCTACATTTTTATAATTCCAAAGTCGATAAATCAGATACCCGATTTGTATTAAAATCAGTCCGTTAACAATTGGTCCTTGATATTCAAATCCGACAACATTATTCGTAATCCATTTGAAAAAATCAACACTCAAAAAAGTGAACATATAAACAATTCCGACAATCGATGGAATTGACAATAATATTTTAATCGGTTTCGTCATATTTTATAAATTCCCAAGGTATTTCTTTTTTAAAGGTCTGAATACATTCCTCCATTAATTCAAGTGATATATTTTCTTTAAATATTCGGATTTTTCTAGTTTTTTCTGTGTCGTCTCTGAAAATTTCCGCAATCAATTCGTCATTTCGATAGTTTTCAATTCCGATTCCGTCACGTTCATTTACGTCACTTGCGATTATCACTCTATCTTTATTTTCTTTCATTTGCGTTCTGTTCAGATATTGTGCCCAACGTTTTAGCTAAGCGTAGTGCGGAGACAAGGAAACTCTTCGTTTCCGTCTGAGCACGAAGCTAAAGCTTATTGTTTAGTTTTATTTTTTTCTTGTTCAAAGCTAAATCCATAAGATTTAGCGACTTTATAAATATACACAGACCTTTCGATTTTGACCTAAAGTCCGCATTACGTTTAGGTGTTGTTGTGAGCAGTTTTTATTTCAACTCGAGTTGGATTTTCTTCTCAATCTTCTCTAGGTAATCAGATTCATTTTCCGCATTTCTAAATCCTTCCCATTCCGATTCAAACAAATCATAATATCTTTCGTTCATTTCTTTAAAATCCGAGGGTTTATAATAATCAACACTTCCTGCTCTTAGGCTATCTACTTCTCTTGCCATTTGCCTCCGGTAGATTTCTAGTAGGTCAAATTTGGCTTGTGAGACTCTAAGATTAAAACTGTCGGAGGTATCAGATACATATGATTCTTTAGGTATAAAAACTGTTTTGGACCTAAATAAAATGGGGTCGTCTACATTGTAGCGGGATGAAAGTCCGACTTTAGCATAAAGCCCTTCTTTATCTATAGTATTTGAGAAATCCTCCCAACTCAATTTATTTGATTCGGTCCAGACTATCTTATCTCTCAAAGTCCAATATTCAAGAAAATCGTAGTAATAGCCCATTAAAAAAATTCTGAAAACTATAAATCCAGAAATTATTAAAAATCCAATTATTAGGGTTTTCTGAATCCTATTCATATTATTTTAAATTGCTCACAACGTGTTTGTATATGGTTTGTTGCGTGTTTTAAGTACCTAATTTAGCAAATACAAACCGAATAGAAAATCCGCGAGGATTTTCGTAAGTAGGCGAGTACTAGCAATTAATTTTATACGGTGTTGTAAACAGTTATTATGTCAAATCTTTTTCATTTACAAAAACATCTTCATCTTTCAATTCTCTTACTATTCTTATTAAATAATCAAAACCACCGTGTTCAAAATCTGTATCGATATAATTATTTGGAAAATCACATTTTCTGTGGATAATATGTCCTGGATATTGTTTTCCAGTTAAAGTTGTATAGATTATTTCCTGTCCTTTTTGAAATTTCATTTTGATTTTATTTATTTAATAAATCTGCAAATCTTATCTTTCCTGTTATGGGTTGAGAATTATCACAAAATATTTCCCATTCTAATATGTTTTCATAATCGAAAGGGTAATTGGTTAGTTTTATTTCAGTTAACTTAAATCTTTGTCTTGGCAAAATAGGTTCGTATCTTGAAGGACCGTATTTTTCGCTGACATTACCCATTCCTGAAATTTGTACGTCAAGTACATCTCTTACGGTGTTGTCAGTATTTATTTGAAAAATTTCGTGGTTATAAGAATTATAATATTGTTCCTCACAAATCTTTTTTGGAATTCTAAATTTTACATTTACATATTTGGCATAAACAGAGCCTGAATTTATTGCATAAATAATGATTTCCTTGTGTTGATTTTTGAATTTAAAATCTAAAGAAATTACAGGATTTTTAGTTCTATTTAGAATATCTCTAACTTCATAGTCATACATTGCTGTAGATTGGAAGTTAAAACGTTTATAGTATCTTTTATCGTCTGCTTGATGAGCAGTATTACTTTTTTCGACTTCAACAACATAAACAACTTTATTAGGTTCGATATCGATTGGATAAATTTTAAAATTATTCAATCTAGGTCGAATCTTACTTTGAATTATTTGCTCTAACCATTCATTAGAAAACTGTTTTCGGTCAATTGCGTCAATTTCTTTTGGAAGGTGGTTATTGTTATCCTCTGCAATTCCATAGATTATAATTCCGCCGTCAGAATTCGCAAGAGAACTAACGTCTTTAGAAATTTCTGTTGTTTTATTATTTTGTTTCCCTAATGCACCAGAAGATTTATATTCAAGATTAAGACTTTCCTCAACTTTATTTTCAATGAGAGAATGTAGATATTCTAAATTGTATTCAGTCAAATTATTATGCTTTTTTTATTGATTTCAGAGTGTATTTGTCATATGCCATAACATCAAAAACTTTAGATTGACCAGTTTTCAACCATTTCTTGTAAATCAACTTTCCATTCATAAAAACGTAAAGTTCATTTTCTTTTGTTTTTTCTGTAAATACCATTCGGTTTTAATTGTTTACAACTATATATAAACTCAATTAATTGCGTTTATTCCGCCAATATGGGTGAGTAAACGCACATTTGGCTTTCTAGTTGTTTTATTTTCTTACAATATATATTAATTTTTTATACTGTAATAATGGAAATGTGTAATTGGTATATTTTTTAGTACAATTGGTAATTATGCATAAAAAATTCTAGAGATGTAAGTTCCCTATACTTTACTTATGTAGTGGTTTTTTATAAGAATAGTTGCGGGTTTGTAACGCCTTTTGGTTAAGTACTAAGTAGCAATTATTTTATATGGTATTGGGCACAGTTTTTATTACTGGTTGTAATTTCCTTTTGCCCATTTTATTGTCGGTTCAATCCATTCCTTTAATGGTTTAAATAAAAATCCGTGTCCCATTCCAGAATTCAGTTCTATTTCTTTAAAGTGTTTTATTTCACAATTCGAGATTTTCTTTCGTTCCAATGCGGAAACTCCAAATGGGTCGGATTTTTCGTAAATAGTTAAAATATTTCCGCAAAAATTAATTTCAGGTATATTTTGAATATCACTATTCCTAAAACTTGCAATAAATACAAAATTTAAATCCTGATTATTTGCTAAAGTCGAAACATATTGAGCTATATAACCACCTTTTGAGGTTCCAACAACAGTTATTTTTCTCGGTTCTACTCCATTTTTTATTAAACTGTCAATTTGGGTTACAATTCCAATTGCGTATTCTCTTGCGTTAATATTTCCACTCCGTTTTTCGCTTATTACTTTAAGTCCCCCTTTTTTAAGTTCAGCAATAATTTCGCTGTATTCAGTTCGTCCAAATTCGGGATGCAATTCATTCAGTTCGTGTTCTTCTAAAAATCGGTTATGAAGGAAGAAAACAAATCGGTCATCATTCTTGTTTTCGCATACAAACAAAATTGAGCAAAAAAGAATTCCAATTAATGTGCTTGTTTTCATCTTTTTTTTCGTTTCCTGAGGTTGCTTACAACGTTCTTGTAATTGGTTTGTTACGCCGTTTATGCACCTAATTTAGCAAATATAAACCTAATAGAATATTCCGCATAAAGATTCTAATGTAGGTTAAAACTAGTAATTAATTTTATACGGGTTGTAGCCAGTTTTACTCCGCTGCGAGCTTGAACAGGGTAAATGCGTCTGCTTTGGGTCTATACCCAACTTTTTCTTTCGATTCAGTAATATCCAATCGTTTATACCTGTTATCGGAAATAGCGTTCAGAACCTCATATTTAATATTTTCTGTTTCGATACACCCAATCAATAATTGATTAAAATCATCAGGATGCAGAAATGCACTTAAATCCCTCGCATTCATTTCAGTAAAGTCTTTTGGGAATTCGTACGCACCGATTCGCAGGCAAATGGCAGAAATTCCATTATTATAAGAATGGAAAGCCGCTAAAGCTTCTCCAAAACATTTTGATACTCCATAAATATTTTTCGGCTTAACGAGCATATTCTTGTTAACTTGGATATCCGTCGGATAGCTTTCTATGGTCTGGGCACTACTCGCAAAAATCAGTCTTTTGCATTTTGCTTTTACTGCTGCTTTAAAAATATTCTGTGTGGTTTTTAAGTTAGTTTCTAAAATCTCGTCCGATTCAGAAATCGGGTCTACTATTCCGGCCAAATGAATTACGGTATCGATTCCTACGCATAGTTTTGAGCAAATTGAAAAGTCCATCAAGTCTGCTTTTTCAATTCGCACATGGTTCGAAAAAGTACTGCTGTCCGTTACAATGTCTGCAACGGTTATTTCATATTTGTTGCTGAAGTTATGAACGAAATGTTTGGCTATTTTTCCAAATCCGCCGGTTATCAAGATTTTTTTCATTGAATGTATGGTGTTTCTTTAAATGTCTAGTCCTGAAATATGGCTATAACGTTCTTGTAATTGGTTTTTTACGCCGTTTATGCACCTAATTTAGCAAATATAAACCGAATAGAAAGCCCGATAGTTCACAAGCTTAGGGATACGTAAGTAGTCTAGAACCTAGCAATTAATTATACACGGTGTTACCCAACGTTTTTTATCATTTCGCTAATTCTATTTTCCGCTTCTGTTTTTAAAATTCCGCTGTAATAATCTCGAACAAATTGATGGTCAAAATCTTCGTGAGGAAATATTTCAGGTCTGTCATTTCCGCTTTTTGTCATTACATCGCAAGGAATTGAAGATGTATCTCCATATTCAGGAACATTGTTATATAACCAACCAAAGTATCCCGTTTCGTGATTCGGATTATTGTAATTCTTTTTATAGTCTAAATAACTTTTTTCGCTTAATGATACCCAAAGTCCGTATTCCAAAGTTTCGCAAGCGTCTTTTACTTTCTGAGTAAGCGTTACTCTTATAAAACGGTCAATTTGGTCTTGGTAATGAATTTCGCAAAAGTCCGATTCTAATTTTCCAAGTTCAGTTTTTTCTTTATCGGACAGAAAGTCGTAATTCGCAGGTGATTTAAACGCTAAAGCAGGCCATTCCGAATGGACATTTCCACATTCAAAGCATTTAAATTCCGTTGATTTATTTTTCTTTCTTTTCCAGAACATTATTCAAGAGTTTGATTCATTGCGATTGTCATCATTATTCCAATATATAAAAATGGAATTGCACTTAAAAAAATCCAAATCAGATTATTTTTCAAGTCAGATTTATGTTTTGAAAACAAAAGTATTGTGTTAACCAACGACCATAAAATTCCGCCATAGAAAACAAACAAGGAAATTAAACTACCATATTGGTAAATCCAAGTTCCTCTGTAAGGTTGAACCAAATATTTTAAAAGCATTGCACTTAAACAAATTCCGATAATCAGAATTCCGCTTTTTTTAGTCCAATTTATATTTTTAAGCATTATGTTCAATGGTTTGGTCAAATGTTGGGTAACGGCTGGGCTAAGGTTCGTTGCTGTGATTCGTCCGAAGGACAATCCAACCGAACCTAAAGATAGCTTTTTGCGCGTTTCGTGAGTTTCTTAAATTATGCACAACGGTTGGGCTATGATTTCGTTGTGGAATTTCACGTAGTGAACATTCCGCCCGAAATCCAACCTTAGCTTAAAAGTAAGGATTTCCGTTTAGGAAATCTGCAAGCAATGAATTTTAGCCATTGTTAGGCACAGTCTTTTTTTTAGCTTTCCGATTAAGTTTTCTCATATCC
Source organism: Cellulophaga geojensis KL-A (assembly GCF_000568425.1). Lineage (NCBI taxonomy): Bacteria > Pseudomonadati > Bacteroidota > Flavobacteriia > Flavobacteriales > Flavobacteriaceae > Cellulophaga > Cellulophaga geojensis. The sequence continues at coordinate 10,028 of NZ_ARZX01000014.1, read as the reverse complement.
CTATTCTCCAGACGCACGGCTTTTTTGTCCCTTTTCAGATGGTCGTTCTGGGTTAAATAATGTATTGCAAATACTATTTGAACTCCTCTATCCTCAATGTTCATAGATTGAGGAAATTCTATAATATTACTTGCTATAAAATTTGTATTTCCCAGTCCACCCAGCTCAAGGGTTTCTCCGTATCTTGATAAGTATCCACTTGTTTTACCCAGCTCAAGCACGAAAGCCTTAAATTCTGGGTTAAAACTATAACAAAGACTTTCGTACTCGTACTTTGGTTTTTTAGACCTCCAAGATTTGCATAGAGCCCATATTTTTTGGAATGTATTTTTAGAGATTTTACGGTATAGCTTTTTTTGCTTTCTATAACTAATATTCTTTTCTATATAATTATTTTCCAAGTCTATAATGTCAGGCACCAAATTCTTAATACATTCTCCAAATTCAGTACTTTCCTTAGTCCCGCAAAGTTCACTTTGAAAAAAGTCCGCAATTGCATTCAAGTCCTTGATTTCATTTTCATTGAAATAAGTTTTAAAGTCCACCTCCGAACTTTGCCCTAAACAAGGCCCGAATATCAAAAACAAAAAATAGAGTGGAAGGGATTTCATTATTTTAGATTGTGCCTAACTATATATAAACTCAATTAATTGCGTTTATTCCGCCAATAGCGGTAAATAAATGCACATTTAGCTTACTAGTTGGTTTTTTTTTAGTTGTTTAATTTTCCTACAATGTATAACTATTTTTTATACTACAATTAAAGAAATGTGTAATTGGTATATTTTTTTAGTATAAATGGTAATTATAAGCACAAAAAAAAATCTAGAGAAACAAGCTCCCCTAGATTCTTAACTACTATAAAAATGTTTTAAATGTGTGTTACATATTGTATACGCCGCCATTTATGTCTAGTGTAGCTCCTGTGTTTATAAAATGTTTGGTTATAGCTTCTCCTATACCTTGTGCACCTGCAGTTGTAAGTATGTTTCTACTTGTATTTTTGGTTGTACTTATATTTAAATTAATATACTTTACCACTTTCTTCAATAATTGTATGTAAAGAAGGACTGTTAAGCTTATGAAGATCTATATGGTTATTATCTAAAAAATTTGTTAAATGAGTTAGTACATCTGCTTGTAAAACACCTATTGCAGCGGTTTTGTTTTCCTCAATGGCTTTTTCTTTAGCACCTCCAAAAAACTGACTAAATTTTGAAGTTGGTACTATTTTACACGCCCTAAATTCTACAACTAGTTTAATTTCTTCTGGTTGTACACGTGTGCTTGGGTAAAGGTGCGGGTGAATATGAAGAATATCTTCTTTTTTTATCATTTTTAAATGTAACCGAAAAATTCCAAGAATTGTCATCAACTATATCAGAATCGTTTTGGTTTTCTGGTGTAGCTTTGGTTAGTAAATTAAACCAGTTTATACTTTTGTATTGTTCTATTACCTCTTTGGTAGAAGAAACTGTAGTGTCTATTCTCTTTTCGTTAGACATATAATTTTCTATAGAAATTATGTATTTTTCCATAGTAACTTACTTCATTTTTTATTAGTTAATGTACTAAATGATTATAGCTTTTATATTATTTCCCTATTACTAGTTTTCCTTGGTTAAACCAACAGTAATAGCCCATTTCCCATATTTTAAAGTATGGCTCAAAAACATCAAAATTTATTTTTTCTTTGTAAGACGGATATTGAAAATAATACGATAAGTTATAATCACAATTTATAGCGTAGTATGCCTCGCTTAACACTTCAATAGTTGCTTCGTAATCTGTATTGTCTATAAACCAATCAGAAATTGACTCATAAACTATAGCGTTGGTATCGTTTTTATTTGTTCTAACATCTAGATCTGAAATTTCTACAGTTTTAATTTGAGTCATAGTGTCTATAAACTCCTGGTCGGCTGTAATTTTAGAGAACAATGTTAAGTTTTCAATGTATTTTTCTCCATACAACAGTAATAACTCTTTGTTTTTTGTAGGAGCCGGACAAAAATACGCGGGAGTTTTTCCTTCTGCAGCTAATTCATTAAAGATGCCTTTAGTAGCGTTAAAAATTTGTAGCAATCGTTTGTGATAAAGGTTTCCTTCTTTAATAGGTTTAAACACCTTTTCAATATTAGTTCCGTTGGGCATAAATGCTTGGAAATACTCATAAAATTGATGTCTCAAATCATCAGACTCAACATCTAAATCTATAACTTCATCTATAATATCTCCTAAATACTTAGCGTATTCTCTTTTTGTCATTTTAAGGTAGTTTGTGTTGCATAAATTTTATATCTAATAAATTTACATCTACGCTATAATTTTTTATAAAATTAAATGAATTGCTGTGTTTTTGTGCCAGTAAATGTTTTTTTGCCTAAAAACAGTTTATATCTGTAAGGTTTAATCTTACTTATTATAAAAAAAAGGGTTTGCTTGCTATACTCTCCGTTAGGAAAAATACAAACAAGCAAACCCCAGTTACTTTTATTATGCGCTAAGTAATACTACTTGCTTAGTTTTAGTTGGTTTTAGATTTTAAACGCTCAATTATTTGTAAGGCAACATCTTTAGATGATAAATAATTTTGTCCAGTTATTAAGTTTCCTTGTACTTCTACTTGAGACGTATTTCTTTTTGAAAACTGAAAAATACCGCCTCTTTCTTCTATGGTTTTTTGAATTAAAAAAGGCCAATGTTTAAAATATTCCGCATCTTTTTTCTCAAAAGAATCTGGATACCCATTAACAATTTTACCTTCATAAACATAGCGGCCATCTTTAGTTTTAAGGTTTACAATACCAGCTGTACCGTGGCAAACGGAAGATATAATTCCGTTATGCTCCTCGTAAATTTCCATAGCAATTTTTTGGATATCCTTGTTTTCTGGCACGCCATACATAGCACTACCACCACCAATATAGTGTACAGCTTTGTAATTTTTAGCAATAATTTCTATTGGTTTTTTAGTGTGTTTTAGTGCGTACATAAAGTCTTTGTTGTACACAAGGTTTTTTTGTAACGGGTCTAATGTGTCTATATACGTTAACGGAATGCTTCCGCCGTTAGGACTAACAAAATCTACAGTATAACCAGCATTTTTAAAAGTAGTATAGGCATTGGTTATTTCAGAAAAACTATTGCCTGTAGCAATATCAGAATCTCCATAAAATGATGCGTTAGATACTATAAATAAAATTTTATCTCCTTGTTGGTTGCTGTTTTCACTAGCTGCAGATTTGCTAATAATTTCCCATTGGTTTTTAATTTTTTTAAGGAGAAACATATCTATGTACCTAGAGTTGCTCTCAGGAAAAAGAATTTCTGCCTTAGCGGTAGCTATACCTTCAAAATTATCTATAGATATTATGTTACCAATTCTCCCATTAAATTCTCCTTGTTTTTTTGTTTTTATACCAGCCAATATATTCTTTTACAGGAACTACCCATAACGTTTTTTCTTTGTTTTCTAAATATAAATTGGCATTAACATAAAATGCTTTTTCTATTAATTTTGGTTGGTTGTAAGATGTGCCGTTTATGTAATTTAAAATGGTGGTTTCTATTTTAGACCTGTCTGTTTGTGCAATAGTTATATTGCTTACTATTAAAAAACCAATGGTTAAAAAAAAATGTTTCATAAGTGCATTATTGTTTATAATTAATGCAGCAATAATAATAGCTATCTTCTTTTTGGTTGTTACAGATTTATACCATAAAACTCCTAAAGTATACATTAGGAATTTTGTAACACATTAATTTTTAGTGTATTTGGTTGGTGTTGTGTTGGTTACTTTTTTAAAGGCGGTGTAGAACGTGCTTTTAGAATTAAAGCCACTTTGCTCTGCAATTACCTCAATTTTTAAGTTTGTTTTAGATTTTAAAAGCTGTTTAGCTTCTTCAATTCTATACTCATTAATAAATTGTGTAAAGCTTTTGTTTAAATCGTTATTTAAAACTTGCGAAAGTAATTGTGGTCTAATATTTATTTTTTTGGCCAATATTGGTAACGTTAAATTTGGGTTTTTGTATAATTCTTCTTCTTTAAAAGCAAATTTTATTTTGTTTACAATTTGTTGCACTTCATCTTTTTGCAATTGTATAGCGCTGTATTTTTCTTTCTTTTCTGATGTAATAAAATCTTTTTTTCTTTTATAAAATAAAAGTAATCCAGACAAGTAAAAGGCAAACGTAAATGAAAAAGCACCCAAAATGTACGATGTGTAATTAGCGGTATAGTAAGCAATCCAAATAATAAAAACGCCAAAAAATACGCTTAGCATCCAAACATCATCATAGTTTAGTTTTTCTTTTTTGTTTGTTATTTTTTTAAAGGCACTTTTTAGTAAAAAAGCAGAAACTACTATATATGCCAACCATTGATAGTTAATTACGGTATAAAAATGAGTAGTCCAAAGCTTTACGTTAGTAGTATAAGGGTATAGCAAGCCCACACCAAAAATAAGTAGTATTAAAAGCGATATTTGAAAAACTAATGATGTACTATACTGCTTGTAGGCAGTTGTTTTAGATTTAATATAAAAATATAAAAAGGGCCCTATAAGAAAACAGGCCGATAGGCCAATTTGCAAGTAATTTTTAGATAAATCTGGATTGTAATAAAAGAATAAAGATTTCCAAACTCTAATACTTAAAGCAGCTAATAACAAGCCCAAAAAGTAATTAGAATTATTTATTGGTTTACAAAAAAATAAAAAATATAGACTTAAAACTAAGCTATTAAAAGCCCCCAGTGCACTAAAGAAAAATATTAAATTATTATCTAAGTTCAATTTATTGTTCTGGTTTTACAGCAAGTAAATATAACATTCTGTTTTAACTTTTTAGCTGTTGGCACTAAATTTTATACTTGGCGCGTAGCAAATGTCTTTATAACTAAATATTAATTTTCTAAATAAAATTTAAATCTTCCGGATGCTAAAACTAGTTCGTTATCAGTTAATTTTAAAATATTTAATTCTTTTTTCTCTTTTTTAGTATAGATGCTTATGGTACTATCATTAATATGCCATGTACCTTGCATACTAGATCCCATTTGTGTTATTAATTTAACCTTATTTTGGGGCAGAAAGTTGTAACACATTTTAGAGTTTATATCAATCTTTATAGGAACGTACTTATTTAAAGTTAAGGGTGTCATTTTTTCCATTTTTTGTACTCTCCAATTTTTGATAATTTTTTCTTCCAATTTGTTGGTACAAGAATAAAATAGAGTAATACTAGTTACAGTAAGTATTTTTAATATATTTCTCATTTAGTTTATTTACTAATGGCTCTTGTTAGATTATATTAATTGCAAGGTTCTTGTAATTGGTTTGTTACGCCGTATATGCACCTAATTTAGCAAATATAAACCGAATAGAAATTTGCTAGTCCACAAGCTTCGGGATTTGTAAGTATACAGGAATAAGCAATTGCCCATAGCCATTATAACCAGTTATTTTTAATAGCCAACAGCCCTTCCTCCTTTGTTTAATTTACGAACTGTTGAGCCGTGTAAATTGCCAGCATCATCTCTCTTAATTCCTATCCAATACCCAGGCATAGTGGTATTATGTTCAAAACCACCATCACTAAGTTCATTTGCTTTATCAATGACGTTTAGTTTAAACTCTGTTGAATCAATAGTACGTGGAAATCCATTTTGTGGTTTTGCGAAATTAACAAATCCTAAATTGGGTATTTCTATTGCTTCTTGCGGTGTCATTTGATAATCCATTACTGCTAATAAACTGGTAATGGTTTTGGCATGAAGTCCAGCTCCTATTGAGGCAAATCCTAATATTGGTTTGCCATCTTTGAATATAATTCCTGGATTAGTTGGGTCAGGTAATCTTTTACCAGCCCCAGCTTTTGCTACTTCTTGTTGTTGAAAAGAAGCAGGGTCGGGTATAGAAACACCGTCAATAAAAATTCCTGTTCCTCCCCAACTAACTGCATTAATACTATGTGTCATAGCACAGATGTTTCCTTTTTCGTCTATAACAACAACAGCGTCAGAGTGTTTAGGTGTGTTTTTTGTTTCTGGTGATGCTCCAAATAATTGTCCTTGTTTAATAATTTCGTAAATAACTGTAGCATTTTCTTTTTTCAATCTACCTTCTGATGAAATATCAAGATTAGGGATAGCATTAAGTACGTTTTTTACATACGGAAAAAGTTCACCGAATTTGATAATATCAGATAACTCTTTGAGCACTTTAGGGTCTTCGTAATATCTTGGTTTTTTAGAAAATTGAGCTTTTTCTATTAAGTTTAGCGCTTCAATAGTATTTACTCCTCCAACAGCTGGAAGACCGTGAACAAATAATTCATGATTGTTGTAGTTCTGATTAAGTGGTTCGTTCCATTCTACTTGATAATTTTTCATATCATCTAGTGTTAGTTTTCCTCCTTCAGATTGTACCACACTTACCATTTTTTTTGCCCAATCGCCATTATACATATAATTGCTACCTAATTTTACAACCTTTTTTAGAGTTTTAGCCAACTCTGGCTGGGTAAAAGTATCGCCTATTTTGTAAAATGTTCCGTCACTTTTAGTAAACACAGCTTTTGTTTCTGGTAATCTTGATAGAATTTCCTTACGGTAATTAAACTGTTTTTGTAGACCTGAATTCCATTCGATTCCATTTTCTGCAAGACCAATAGCGTTTTCAAAAATATCAGCAAAAGGTAGGTTGCCAAATTTTTGGTGTGCGGATTCAACTCCAGCCATAAATCCGGGAACTAATACCGAGCGTCCATCTGAACTGGGTGCCTTTTTGGTTAAATCAAGACTAACACTACCAGGAATACTTAATGGGTCTTTTTCGTTTTTAACGGTGTTAAAAGAGGCATTCATATTATAAACTTTTCCTGTTTCACTGTCGTAATAGACGATATTCATAAGTCCTGCATAACTTACCCAAGAACCAGCAGCAAGCGTTATTTGTGATAGCGCTGTGCTCAAGGCTGCATCCATAGCACTACCGCCTTTTTTTAATATTGTAACACCTCCGTTTAATGCTTCTGCACCTGTAGTGCCACAAACCATTGCTTTATTAGACGGAATTGCTTTTTTTTCTGTTTTCACCACTTTGTTTTTTGAAGAACAACAGCACATTAAAAAAAATGTTGATAAAATGATAACGTATTTCATATTTTTAAATATTAATTAGTGGTATCTAATTCATACCTTTTTAGAAACATTTCTTTGGTAGTTTTATAGAAATAATCTCCTACCTCTTGCGTGTGTATGCAGTAAGACATTTCAGCACCCATAAGTGTGGTATTAAATAAAATTAATTCACTCTCTGCATTTTCTACATTTCTACTTTCATAAATTGAATGCAAACACGCAAGCATTTTTTTGTAAACCTCATTATTTTCTAAATTCAGTTTAGATATAAAATTTGGTTCGTTTAGCATAATACTGAAATACAGTTTATATTGTGACTTTTGCTTGTCTAGTCCAGTTTTTGAGAGTTCAAAAATCTTTTCAATACACTTCTTTAATGGCAAATTCTTCAGGTCAAGTGCAATCATTAATTCCCACTTAGGAATTAACCAATCAAGCATTATTTCACTTATTAGGCCTTCCATATTTTTATAATGGAAAAATAGCAAGCCCTTAGAAACCTTTGCTTCATTTACAATCATATCTGCAGTAACTGATTTATAACCGTATTGTTGAAATAGGGCTATGGCACACTTTTTTATATTCTCTTTTTTAGACATTTAGTACTATTTAAACAAAATGACTGACTAGTTAGTCAGTTAGCAAAACTATATATTTTATACATCATTACCAAATAGAAATTTGCTAGTCCAGATATTTTAGAGTTCTTAAGCAGAGATAAACAAAACTCTTCTATGGTAAAATCAGGACTAATATATGATGATTCTTACAGAAGCACTCTAGCTAAAAATTAATGATTTTTTACTTGGTTTTTACCATAGTACTTTGTTGTGCGTTCGTATTTTATTTTTCAGAACATTTTCTCAAATGATTTTCCGTTTAATCTATAAACTCCTCCATTCGCCATTCCAAAAAGTAAATTATTACTATTGTCATTATAGATAGTCCAAATCATTGATTTAGATAATGAGCTATCAATGGTAAAGTTTGTCAAAGTCTTGCCGTCATATTTCCAAGCTCCTGAATCCCTATCTCCAAACCAAATGTTTCCTTCTGAATCTTCTTCAATAGCAAAAACTGATTGTAATCCTGTATTTTTATCTAATTGTTGTGATTTAATGTTCGCTTCAAACTCATTCAATGGAATTAGTTTTCCTTGTTCTTTTGAGAAATGGGTTATTCTTTCTCCATTTATTAGAATTAAGCCAATTCCATTGTTTCCTATCCAAATTCTTCCTTTTGAATCTGCTAAGACACTTCTTATGTGTATTAACTCATCATTTTTTAGGTTTAACTTTTTTCCGTCATAAATATCTACCTTTTTACCGTCATAGCTAAATAGTGCAGAGTAGGTTGCAATCCATAACTTTTCGTTTTTGTCTTTTGATATGCCTGTTACGCCAAAAGATTTGTTAGGATTAATGTTTTTTGGTTTCGGAAATATCAGGGAATACATTTCCTTTCCGTCAAAACGATTGATACCATCTTCTTCACCTGCATAAAACCATAAGTTTCCTTTTGTTAAATTCCAATCTAGTTCTGGATTGCCAATTTCAGTTGGGTAATTTGTAATTTTTAGCCCATCATAACTACACACTCCATTAGCAGTTACAATCCAAATTATTCCATTTTCATCTTCTTGAATAGAACGGATTTGATTGTTTGGTAGCCCGTCATTTGTTGTTATATATTTAAACAATTTCCCATCATAAACACTTACACCTTCGTTATGACTACCAAGCCAATAATTGCCTTTACTGTCTTGTAAAATAGCACGGATTCCAGAGGTTAATTTTAAGGTGTCATTTTCTGAAATCCTTACAAATTCAGAATTATCAGTTTCCTTATCTGATTTCTTATTTTCAGCACAAGAAAGGTTCAGAGTCAATATAAATAGTAAATAAATTAATTCTATTTTTATGTTCATTCGGGTTTTTCTTATAAGACGAACAACGTTAAGTATAAGAAAAGTTGCGTGTTTGTGTGCGAGGATTTTCCGAAGGAAAATTAGAAGCTAGCAAACGAGCAACTAACTTTGGTTTAGCTAAAACTAGCAATTTTTTTATACGGTGTTGTGGTTAGTATTTTATTTATTTCTAATATTTTAAGTCAGATAAAATGATTATTTATCCTAATCCTAATTGATAGTCCAAATCTAATTCTCTAATTACTTCTCCTTTAGAATTTGTTAATATTTTTAGCCATTCTGCAAAATTTTCAACTTTAAAATGTAGTTTTTTGTCACTTAAACTATAATAAGCTAAGGGCCATTCTCCATCCTTGGTGTCTTCTGAAGTCAACCAACACCAAGCTCCTCCATTTGAATCTTCAGACATTAAACATAGTAATGAGTTCACTTTTATTTCTTTATTATCTAATTCTATTTTTTCATTCAATTCATTTCTATAATCAGATAGCCAAGACCTATTTCTGATACTGTCTATTGAATTTGTATAAATCCAAGTTCCACCGTCTCCAAAATATTTTAAAAACAACTTATATGATAGAGGTAAAGTTAAATTTATTTGCTTTTCAATTTCAATTATTTCTGTTTCTGTTAAAGTCGGTTGAACATCGTCGTGAAACTGAAACTCTTCTAACATTTTAATAAGTAGCCTAGATATTTTATGTTTATTATGTGAAGATTTGTTAATAGCTTGTATTCTTTTAGCTATTTTAGCCCTTTCCAACATTTTAGTTTTTATTTCATTAGATTTTTTTTTGTTTTCAAGATGTAAAAACCTAATTATTAATGAAGCAAAAAATACAATAGCTAAAATTCCAATTTTCATTTTATTTCATATAGGTTTTATGTTCTACGTATTGTTTGGATATTAACCACAACGGTTGGGCTAAGGTTAGTACGGGATTAAATTAGCAT
>NZ_ARZX01000013.1:0-108478 GCF_000568425.1 Cellulophaga geojensis KL-A | reverse complement strand
ACAGAAATGTAAAGGCTTTTTTGGTTTTAGGGGATAATTGAGGAGACAAATTTTGATTCGTTTTTTTGTTATAAATAAGTTAATTAAAAATTAAGTTATTAAATTACTACTCTTCCTCACTAAAATTTTTAATTGTAGCCACTGTTGCATATAGCATTACAGATGCAATGCCTAGTTCTTTTGCTTCTTCTGTATTGTATGTATTGCTTTTGCCTAGCAACGTATCTTCATTTAAATACAAATAAAAGTAGTGTTTGTTGTCTTTTGTTAATTTACTATGGTAGTAATCATAGTCATAAGCATATTGTTTTATAAAAATAATTTGCTGCTTACACTCTTCTAAACTTTTAAAAACCTCGCCATATAGTATTATTTCTCCTTCACTAGTTTTTAAATTAAAGTAGTACTCATTAGTAATGGTCTTCTTAATCTCGTAGTATGGTTTAGTCATATTGGTTGTGCGTAGAAAAATACAAACTTACATTATTTAGCTTACAATAAAATACAGAAATAAATAAATACATAAAGAAAAGGTCTTGCCTACTAATTTCGATAACTTCCCCCATTACCGCATTAGCAAGCAGACCTATTACCTTACTAATTGTTACCAATAAAATAATAACAACGCAAACTTATAACTTGCGTTAAATAAAGTATTACGGAAATCTGTAATGAGCAGCTATTTTTTTAGGTTGACACTTTACAAATATGCTCCTTTTTTAATATTAAGTTAACTTTATATAATTTGTTTTATAGATTCCAAAAGTAATTTTTCAGTTATTTTTGATGACTAAAATAAAAGAAGACAATCAATTTTTTTAAGGTTGATAAATAATTACACTTGTATGAAAAAGGTTTACCAGTTTATAGTAGTAGCGTTGTTACTTTTTACAACCCAACAATCTATTATAGCCCAAAAAAAATACGAAGCACCAAAACTATCTAACCCAAACTCTTGGAGTTTAATCTTGGTGCCAGATACCCAAAACTACGTTAAGTACCAACGCAACCAAGGCACTTTAGATTTAATGACGGCTTGGATAAGTGAAAACGTAGATTCGCTAAATATTAAAATGGTATTGTGTACCGGGGATTTGGTAGAGCAAAACGATATGATTGTACCAAATGGAAAAAACGGAAACCAAACAAGCAGACAACAATGGATGGCTGTGTCTAGAATGTTTGGTAGGTTAGATGGGCAAGTACCTTATGTGTTGGCTGCAGGTAACCATGATTACGGATACAAAGGTGTAGAACACAGAGGATCTAACTACAATACGTATTTTCCGGCACATAAAAACCAAGCTAATTATAAGTTACTAAGTGCGGCTGCAAAAAATGCTGGCGGTCACCCAAGTTTAGAAAACGCAGCTTTTGATTTTACAGCGCCTAACGGGCGTAAATTTTTATTTATGACCTTAGAGTTTGCACCAAGAGATACTATTGTACAATGGGCAAAAAATGTTGTTGATGAAGATAGGTATAAAGACCATACAGTTGCAGTACTTACACACTCCTACTTAAACGCTAAAAACCAGCGTATAGAAAAAGAGAATTATCCTGTAAAAGATGCTAACTACGGAGAGGCAGTTTGGAAAAAATTAGTAGAACCATCTAAAAACATACAACTAGTCTTTTCTGGTCATATTGGTGGTGCAGATGATTTTAAAGCTCACGTGGGCTTTAAAGTAGACAAAAATAAAGGAGGTAAAAAAGTGAGTCAAATGGCATTTAACGCTCAAGCTATGGGTGGCGGGTGGCAAGGTAATGGTGGAGACGGTTGGTTACGAATTTTAGAATTTTTACCAGATAATAAAACGGTAAAAGTGCATACGTTTTCTCCGTTTTTTGCAGCATCACCAGCAACAAAGCACTTAGCATGGAGCACAGAAAGTTATAACGACTTTTCTTTTTCTTTAGATTAACTCTAGTTTATAAACCTAACTAGTTAATAAGTAACTGTTATTATAAATTAGTGACTAGCTTACTTAGGCTATATTTGTGTTTTTTACAAACATAAAAACTAGGCTATGCTTAAAAAAATTACTTCAAACCTATTATTTAAAGTATTTATTGCAATTATTTTAGGTATTTTAATTGGGTTGTACTTACCAGAATCTGTAAATAGGTTATTTAACACTTTTAAAGCTGTTTTTAGTCAGTTTTTAGGCTTTGCAATACCGTTAATCATTTTAGGATTAATTATGCCAGCTATTGCAGATTTAGGCAAAGGAGCTGGTAAACTATTAGTTATAACGGCTGCTATAGCGTATGGGTCTACGTTGTTTTCTGGGTTTTCAACCTACTTTGTAGCATCTGGTTTTTTTCCTTCTTTTATAGAAGCACAAACAGTACAAAATGTTGGTGAAGGTGTAGAAAAATTAAGTCCGTTTTTTTCCATAACAATTCCACCTGTGTTAGATGTAATGTCTGCTTTAGTGTTAGCATTTGTTATTGGTTTAGGATTAGCAACGCAAGGAGAGAGTAGTTTAAAAAAGGTAGCTAACGATTTTCAAAAAATAATAATGCTGGTGATAGAAAAGGTAATTATTCCTTTATTACCACTATATATTTTAGGTATTTTTTCTGCCATTGCTTATAACGGTCAGGTAGAGTCTGTACTTAGTGTGTTTTTAAAAATTATAGGAATTATTTTTATAATGCACTTTTTACTAATGTTAGTACAGTTTATTATAGCTGGTGCAATAACCAAGCAAAATCCATTAAAAGCATTGCTTAATATGGCTCCTGCATATTTAACAGCTTTGGGTACACAATCTTCTGCTGCTACCATACCAGTTACATTACAGCAAGTACAAAAAAATGGCGTATCTCCTAAGGTTGCTAATTTTGTTGTGCCACTTTGCGCCACTATACATTTAGCGGGTAGTACAATGAAAATTGTTGCCTGTGCAGTAGCACTTATGCTTATGCAAGGTTTAGATTTTAACTTTACAATGTTTGCTGGTTTTGTAATGATGTTAGGTATAGCTATGGTTGCTGCTCCAGGAGTTCCTGGTGGTGCAATTATGGCTGCTGTAGGTATATTACAAACAATGTTAGGTTTTAATGCAGAGGCACAAGCGCTAATGATAGCGCTTTATATTGCAATGGATAGCTTTGGTACAGCGGCAAATATAACTGGTGATGGCGCAATTGCATTAATAGTAAATAAAATAGTAAATAAAGATGAGGTTAGCGCGTAATTGTTAATGCAACATTGATATTAAATTAACATTTAAGACTTTAAAAACAGTAACATTTGCGCTAGATTAATTGTTCTTTTATTAATCTAATTTAAGTCAGTTTAAAGTCGGTGTGTATGCACCGACTTTTTAATTTATGGGTGTTCCTCTTAGTTTTTTAAATTGCTTGTATGCCTTGTCTACGTCTTCTTTTTTGGCTTTTGTAAACTCTTTATTAGTTATTTTATATTCTTTTTGAAGTTCTTTAAGTTTCGCATGCATTAACTTAATTTCTTTGGTATACGCTGCATTATTTATTTGGTTGTTTTGCTCTTTAGGGTCTGTTTCTAAATCGTAAAATTCCCAACTATCTATATCATCATAAAAATGAATAAGCTTATAGCGCTTTGTTCTAATACCGTAATGCTTTTTTACCATATGAAAAGCAGGATAGTCGTAATAGTGATAATAAATAGCGTCTCTAAAATCACTCTCGTTAACAGAACCATTTAATAAGCCCTTAAATGATACTCCTTGCATATCTTTTGCTTTATTAGGTATGCCAACAAAGTCTAAAATTGTTGGTGCATAATCTAAATTTTGTACTAAAGCATTAATTTGCGTACCTGGTTGTATGGCTTTTGGGTATTTTATAAGTAAAGGTGTTCTAAAAGAGTCTTCATACATAAAACGCTTATCAAACCAACCATTTTCACCCATATAAAAACCCTGATCAGAAGTGTATACTACAATAGTATTTTCATCTAAATTGTTCGTCTTTAAATAGTCTAAAATTTCACCCACACCTTCATCTACAGCTGCTATGGTTGCCATATAATCTTGTAAGTACCTTTGACCTTTCCAAATTGCTATTTCTTCATTACTTAAATCTGCCTCATAAAAAGCGTTGTTTTTTGCTAAATAAGCGCTGTCCCAAGTAGCTCTCTGAGTCTCTGTCATTCTATCAAAATCAGTGGTCCAAGGGTTATGTGCAAGCTTGGTTTTATTAACACCAGTAGATAGTTTTAAGTCGTGCCCTTCATACATATCATTATAAATGGTTTGTAATTGAGCTCTGCTAGCTTTTTGATTATTAAACTCTGGAAAATAAGAAGTAGGTAAAGTGAAAGAAACAGAATCGTATTTATTTAAATGACGTAAGGCTGGCATCCAATTTCTGTGAGGTGCTTTGTGTTGTACCATTAAAAAAAACGGAACACTATCTTTTCTTTTATTTTTTAACCAATTTATGGCATCTGCAGTAATTAAGTCTGTAGCATAGCCTTGAACACGGGTTGTATCACCATTAATTATAAAATCTGGATTGTAATAATTACCTTGATCTACAAGAATTTTCCAATCGTCAAAACCTTGTGGGTAATCATGTAAATGCCATTTGCCCATTAGGGCTGTCTGGTACCCTTCTTTTTTTAAAATTTTTGGCAATGTTTCTTGGTTTCCATCAAAATGATCTCCGTTTTGCCTAAATCCATTTATATGGCTGTGTTTACCGGTTAATATTACGGCTCTGCTTGGCCCACAAATAGAATTGGTAACATAACTACCATTAAAAATTGCGCCTTCTGTAGCTATTTTATCAATATTTGGCGTTGGTGCCAATTTACTAATAGGGTGGTTGTATGCACTAATGGCTTGTATTGCATGATCATCAGACATAATATAAATAATATTAGGTCTTTTTTTTGTTTGCTTTTCTGGAGATTTCTTTTGTTTGCAACCAATAGCAAATACTAATAAAACTACAATATAAAACTCCTTTTTAAACATAATTAATTTTTGTGCTTTACTTTAATTGTGCTTTGTATATTTTGTTTTTCTAAAACACTTTCTGTAATAAACTTGGCAATAAGGTTGGTGTAACTATAGGGGATGTTAGCCCAGTTATGGTTGCCATCTTTGTCACTTACAAGTGTGTGTGCAACATCCAATTTTTCTAATTTTTCTGCAATAGTATAAGAGCCATCTAGGATAATAAAACCAGGTTTATTTTCTTCACATAAATGATGAGGTGCAGTTGCGTATGGCACCATATTATCTTTAGCTCCGTGAAAAAGCATTGTTGGTATAGCTGTATTTTTAGTAATGTAATTTGCATTAACTATAGCACCTGCAAAAGAGATAACTCCTGCGTATTTAATAGTAGCATAAGGCAACTTTTTAAAGGTGTATTCATTCTTCATAAATACTGTGTTTAAAACAGCTTCTGCGCCAGCGCTACTACCAACAAGTATTATGCTTTCTGGATTAAATTTTAATTTATCTTTCTTATCAATTAAAAACTGTGTTGCTTTAATAATATCTCTAGATACAGATACAAATGTTTCTATTTTTTGATCTGCCGGACAATTACATCCAAAACCAAGTGAGTTGCCTTTGCGTACTAACCTATAGCTCATAGAGGCTACAGCGTAGCCTCTTTTTGCCATATCTTCACAAAATTTTATTTCTAACGGATTGTTGCGTTTTCCCCCACTGAAACCGCCTCCGTGAACTAAAATTAGTAAAGGTTTGTTTGTAACTGTATCTTTTTTGTAGCTATAAAAATCTAACTTTAAAGTATCTGCATAGCTATAGGTTTTCACCTTAATGTCTGAAAACACTTTTTGCGTATACCTTGTTTGTGCATAACCAATAGTAGTTGTAAGTACAATTAATATTAAAAAAGTAGCACGTTGTAAAAAAGTTAAATAATTAGGCATTTGTATCTTTTATTTTAGGGTTAAAGTAGCCTTTAGTTGGGCGTTAGAATTTGTCCCTACAAATATTTCAAAATCTCCTGGTTCAGCAACAAAATCTAAAGTACTATTGTAAAACTTTAAATCGTCTGCAGTAAGTACCAATTCTACAGTTTTAGACTCTCCTTTTTTTAAGAATACTTTTTTAAATCCTTTTAATTGTCTCATTGGAGGTGTAATGCTACGTACAACATCTCTTAAGTACAATTGCACAACTTCTTCACCATCAAAATTACCAGTGTTTTTTACTGTAACAGATACTGTTACGTCTTCTCCTTGTGCAATTTCTTTTTTAGATAGGTTGATGTTAGAATACTTAAAACTGGTATAACTAAGTCCGTAACCAAAAGGCAATAAAGGCGCATTTTTAACATCTAAATAATTGCTTTTAAATTTTTCAAAAGCTTCAGTTGGTGCTGGTCTCCCTGTAGTTTTAATACTATGGTAAATAGGAATTTGACCAACGTTTCTAGGCCACGTAGCTGTTAGTTTACCAGACGGATTATAATCACCAAAAATAACATCAGCAACGGCATTACCTGCTTCTATACCAGGATGCCAAACTTGAAGAATACTAACAGGAAGATTAAATTCTTCTTCAATAGTTAACGGTCTACCGCTCATTAATACTAAAACAACCGGTTTGCCTGTTTTAACAAGTTCTTGTATTAATCTTTTTTGACTATTAGGAATAGAAATATCTGTTCTACTTGCAGCTTCACCACTCATTTCAGATGCTTCACCAACAACGGCAACAACAACGTCTGATGTTTTAGCAAGGTCTAATGCTTCTTGCAAAAGTTCTTCAGATGACCTTTTGTCAATATCTACACGTGTTCCAAAAACATTTACTTTTTTAGCTAACTCAGTATCATCTGTAATATTTGCACCTTTAGCATATGTTATTTTGGCTTTAGAAGCAACGTTTTTAAATCCGTTTAAAATAGGAATAGACAATTGCGGGTCTCCTGTTGGTGCCCAAGTACCCAGCATATTATTTTTGTTATTTGCTAAAGGCCCCACTAACGCAATTTTAGCTGTTTTACTTAGTGGTAGTATGTTATTATGGTTTTTAAAAAGTACAAAAGAGCGTTTAGCAGCCTCCCTTGCTAATGTTTTACTCTTTTTGGTTAAAATGTCTTTTTTAGGTCTTTTTGCATCAATATACTTGTACGGATCATCAAAAAGGCCAAGTTTATACTTAGCTTCTAAAATTCTTCTACAAGCATTGGTAATTTCTTCTTCTGTAACACGGCCTTCATCTAAAGATTTTTTTAGTGTAGTTAAAAAACCCTCGCCAACCATATCCATATCTAAACCAGCTTTTAAAGATAATGCAGATACATCTTGTAAATCTCCAAGCCCGTGAGCAATCATTTCGTTTACAGAAGTGTAATCTGAAACCACAAAACCTTTAAACCCCCATTTTTTGCGTAATAAGTCTGTAAGTAACCATTTGTTACCGCTTGCAGGTATGCCATCTACATCATTAAAAGAAGTCATTATACTTGCTGCACCGGCATCTATACCAGCTTTATAAGGAGGTAAGTACTGGTTAAACATTTTTGTTCTGCTCATATCCACAGAGTTGTAGTCTCTACCAGCCTCTGCAGCACCATAAAGTGCAAAATGTTTTACCGTGGCTAACATTGTATTTTTAGCAGTTAAATTGTTTCCTTGGTAGCCGTGCACCATTGCTTTTGCTATTGCAGAACCTAAATACGGATCTTCACCAGCACCTTCAGCAATTCTACCCCAACGAGGATCACGCGCCACATCTACCATAGGAGAAAAGTTCCAGTTTATACCATCTGCAGTTGCTTCAAATGCAGCGGTCTCTGCCATTTTTTTAATCAAATCCATGTCCCAACTAGATGCTGTTGCAAGCGGAATAGGAAAAGTTGTTTTGTACCCATGTATTACATCAGAACCAAAGAATAACGGAATTTTTAAACGTGTATCATTTACCGCAAAGTCTTGTGCTATTTTTAGTTTTTCTGGTCCAGATATACCAAACATACCACCAACTTTGGCGGCTTTAATTTTTTCTTCAACGTTACTACTTACAACAGAACCTGTAGCAATACCTCCGCCAGGTGTTACCAAGTTTAGTTGTCCAATTTTTTCCTCTATAGTCATTTTAGCAAGCAAGTCTTCTATAAAAGGAACTTTTGTTTGCCCAATAGCCAAAAAGCTGCTGCAAAATGTGAGTATTAGTAGTAGGTTTGTTTTTTTCATATGCTGTAATTTTTATTTCCCGTGGTGGGTATTTTTTATCTTTTAGATTGATGTTTTTTATTCTGTATAGCTAAATTCTAACTTGTCTAAACCATTTTTTACATCGATATTTTGCATAAATAAGTCCCATAGAAGTCCGGTTCTGTAATTCTCTATCATAAGTAAAATAGGTCCTTGGTCTATAGCTAAATACTGTTCTGCAACCCAATAATTATATTCCGGACTAAACGCATCATAAAACCCAGCAGGGCCTAACAACTTATCTTTATTTTTGTAGAAATAATGCATTGCCAGCATAGATTCTGTTGGTGTATACGGTAAAGAACTAATTGCTGCTGTTGGCGAGATGACTCCAGTATCATTAGACGGACTATGAGCATTATACCCAATTGTACCGTCTGAATTTCTTGTATAACTGGCTGTTAAGCCCCAACAATCTTTTCCATAATCTTTAAATTGCTTTGGATTTTCTACACTATAGCTGTAATTTATTTTAGCGTGATTAGTGTTTACGTTCCAGTAATTTAAATACTCGTCTGATAATCCTTTAGGGTTTAGGCCCAAGTAGGAGTAATGAGCCCAAAATAATGGTCCGCCATATTCTTGGTTGCCAGCGTGTTTAGCCAATATAGGAAACCCATACTTTGTGTTAGTAGATGCAATTGAACCGTTAGATGCACAACCGTTTGTATATACCTCTTTAGAAATTGAATAATTGGGTGAAGCAGCAGCTAATACATAAGCAATTAATACTTCATTATACCCTTTTAGCTCTAGGTTTATTGCAAAATTGTTGTTAGGGCTCCAATGCCAGTATAGTGTATTTTCATTGTTTGTATACCAATCCCATTGCACACCTTTCCAAAGCTCATCTGCTTTTGCTGCTATAGCTTTTTCTTTATCAGAGCCATTTTTTAAATACTCCTTTAAACAAATTAAACCTTGAGATAAAAAGGCAGTTTCTACCAAATCTCCTCCATTGTCTAAATCGCTAAAAGGCATAACCTTAGCAGTTTCTCCATTAATCCAATGTGGCCAAGCACCGTGAAAACGATCTGATTTTTCTAAAAAATCTAGAATTTTGGAAAAACGATCTATACCTTCTTCCTTGGTAATAAACCCCCTTTCTATACCCACAATAAGTGCCATAATACCAAAACCTGTACCACCTGTTGTAACTGTGTATTCACTATTACTTGGGTCGTTAGGATGGTAGCGCTCTCTTGCTGCGCCAGAATTTACCTCAGCAAAATCCCAAAAATATTTAAAGGTTTCAGCCTGTGTAATATCTAGCAGCTCCTCATCTGTTATTGTAGGTGTAGAAATTGGATCGTCATCAGTAGGAAATTCAATTGGAGTATACTCGTAATCATCTCCGCTTTTGCACGAGATAATTACAAGTATAAGTAATGTTGTAAAAAGACTATTTTTAATTGTCATTTTTGTGCGTTGTAGAGAAACCTAGTTTTTCTAATCCCTTATGTAAGTCTTTGTTTTTCATAAATAAATTCCATAATAAACCTGTTCTATAGTTTTCTATCATTACAGGAATTGGACCTTGGTCTATGGCCAAATAACGAGGTAAAGACCAGTTGTTTTCTAAGCTGAAAGCATCATAAGGGCCATACTTACCAACAAGCGAATCTTGCTCTGTATACATATAGCGTAAAAACTGCATACTTTCTTTTGGTGTATATGGCATAGAAGATAATGCTGCTGTTGGTGATATTACACCTAAGTCGTTATCTGGTCTGTGGCCAGCATAGCCTTTTACAGAATAGCTAGATGTTAACCCCCATAAGTTTTTGCCATAACCCTTATACTTATTTGGATTTTCTACGGCGTGTCTGTAGTGTATTTTAGCGTGATTAACATTTAGTTTCCAATAGTCTGCATAGGCATCTGTTAATCCTTTAGGGTTTAAACCTAAGTATGAATAATGTGCCCAAAATAACGGACCAACAGGAGATGCATCATGCTCATAATGATTAAGCTCTGTTTCTAAACCATAATAAACAGTGTCTTTTGCAATTTGCCCATTTAGAGCCCAACCTTTATCATAAACCTCTTTAGATACAGGGTGTGTTGGTGATGCAGCAGCTAATATGTACATTATTAATGCTTCATTGTAACCACCAACAGGGAAATTCATTTTCCATGCTACATTAGGAGACCAATGCCAGTATAAGGTGTTTTCTCCTTTTGTGTACCAATCCCACTCTACTTCTTCCCAAAGTTTCTGAATTTTAGCAACTAGTTTTTGTTCACGTTCACCGCCATTTGCATAGTATTCTTTTACAGTTAATAAACCCTGAATTAAAAAGGCAGTTTCTACTAAATCTCCACCATCATCATACTGACTAAAGGGAGCAACTTTGCCACTAGGCATTAACCAATGTGGCCATGCACCATGAAAACGATCTGCTTTTTCTAAGAAATCTACAGATTTTTCAAATCTAGATAAAGCTTCTTCTTTGGTAATGTAGCCACGTTCTGCACCAACAACAATGGTCATTAGTCCAAATCCTGAACCGCCAATAGTTATAATGTCTTTATGGTGTGTTGGGTAAATACTGTCTAAATGTATACGTTCTCTAGCTAGTCCAGAAACAGGCTCTGCGCCATCCCAGAAATAGTTAAACGTTTGTTTTTGTACAGAGTCCAGTAAAGCTTCATCTGTCCAAACTTGTTTTTGAATTTTTTTTGGCTTGTTGTTGCACCCTGTTAATAAGGATGCAACAGCCAATACTACTAAAAATAATCTCATAAAAATGAATTAACTAAAAACTAAAAATGTATTTATTATAAATCTGCGTCTCTAATAGACTGTATTTCTTGTTGTGAAAGTGCTTTATTGTATAGGCGTAGTTCGTCTATAGCACTGTTATCTGATTTATGATCCCAGTAACTAAATGTTTCACCACCAGAACCCACTGTTATAAGGTCACAACCTGTCCAGTCTATAGGAGCAGCTAAGTCTGCAGAATTAACAGCAACACCATCAAAATAAATAGTGCTTTTTGTAGCAGAAACAACTAAGGTTACAAATACCCACTCTTGGTCTGCAACGTTAATAATGTCACCATCATTCCAGCTTTCATTAGTTCCAATACCAATATTGGCTTTAATTCTTTGTTCTGTGTCACTACCTTCTCTAAATAGCCTTAGTCCTTGAAAACGATCATCAGCATCATCACCAATAACTAAAATTCCTGCTCTGTCTGGGGTTGCATTTACTTTATACCAGAATGTTGCGCTAAACTCTGTGCCACTTAATAAGTTATTTGCAGGATAAGTTATATAAGAATCTGTAGTACTTGCAAAGGCGTTACTACCAATAACACTTTCATCTGCAAATCCTGGAGAACCAACTACGGTAGCCTCTTGAGCCGTAAATTTATTTTTTGTGTCGTTATCAAAAGCAGCGTAGAACATTTCTCCATCATAAACACCTGTATAAGGGTTAGTAACGTTTATCATATTTTCTATGTCGCTATCAGTAAGTGCTTTGTTAAAGAAACGTAGCTCATCAATAGCACTGTTGTCTGATTTATGGTCCCAGTAACTAAAAGTATCTCCACCAGCACCAATTGTAACAGTATTACAATTTGTCCAATCTACAGGTGCTGCCAAATCTGCAGTATTTACTGCAACACCATTAAAAAAGATAGTACTCTTGGTAGCAGAAACGGCAAGTGTAATATATATCCATTCTTGTTCTGCAACATTTATAACGCCACCATCATTCCAGCTTTCTCCTGCTCCTGTCCCTACATTAGCTTTTATTCTTTGCTCAGCGCCGTTACCTTCTCTAAATAATCTTATACCTTGAAAACGGTCTTCTGCATCATCACCAATAATTAAAATACCAGCTCTGTCTGGGGTTGCATTTACCTTGTACCAGAATGAAGCACTAAACTCTGTACCGCCAATTAAACCGTCTGTAGGATATTCTAAATATGCATCTGTAGCGCCTGCATATGCATTGGTGCCAACAACACTTTCTCCAGCAAAATTAGGGTTACCAACTTTAGTTGCTGCTTGTAAGCCAATAAGATCTATATAATCACCATCAAAAGGCATATATAAGGTTTCTCCGGCAAACAATGGTGTATAGGCAGGTTCTTTTTCAAAGTTTACAGAGGCTTCAGTGGTTTTACCTTCTAAATCTGTTGCGGTAATTGTTAGTTTATGTGTGCCATCAACTAAATTATCAAAAACTAAATCATCTATTAAAACACGTCTATAGTCTTTAAAACTTGTAAAAGATTGTATTGTATTATTATCTATGGCAACATTTATAGAGGCAACTTCTATATCATCAGTAACTTCAAAATCTATTACAATAGAAGTAACAATGTCTAGTACTTTAATTTTTGTGCCTTCTGTAGGATAATTTATTTTAACTTCTGGAGCAGTTTCATCTGCACCTGCAGCTACTTGCGTTATGTTATCTATACCTTGGTCACAAGAATAGAAAAATAATGCAGAAACCAAACAGGTTATTGTATATTTTAAATTTTTCATAGCGTTTAGTTTTTTAGTTTGATGAGTTTCCTAAAATTGGAAATTGGTCTACCTGTGGTTGTGGGTAAGGAAGGTAAACCTTGTCTTCAGAAAATGTTCTTCCGTCATAGTTTAGCTCGCTAAATCTGCCTAGTCTAACCATATCGTAATAGCGCTTGCCCCATTCCATACCCAGTTCGGCAAATTTTTCATCTATTACATTGTCTAATGTTACACCAGTAAGAGATGGCATACCAGCTCTTTCTCTTACCAAGTTTACAGCATTATCTGCAGTTATAGATGTTGCTGTTGCTCCTTGTGTAATGGCTTCTGCATACATTAATAAAATTTCTGCATAACGTATAACATTGTAGTTTTTGTTACTACCGTATTCTGTTCTGCCTTCTATTAATTGGTTTGATGGCAAATAGTGTTTACCACTAGAAAATAGGGCTCTAGAATAGTCGTTTATAACATCACCATCTCTGGTTGTGTTTTTTACAAAACTTGGTAAAGTAGCGTAATTTGGATCTGTTTGAAGCTCTGCAATACCGCGATCTGTAAATAGTACGCTAGTTTCTAAACGCACAGCTTCTCCACGGTCTAACATAAATTTTATAAATTTTAAGCTAGGCTCATAAAAACCCCAGCCAGATGCAGCACCAGTAACAGCCGGAGTCCAGTTTTGCGGGCCATAAGGAGCAAACAAATGTCCTTCTCTATCACCTTCACCTTGTCCAAAATCTGAATATTGTAAATCTAAAATACTCTCATCACTTAATTTACCAGGAGTTTTAAAAAGCTCATAATAATCTGTAAATAAACTAAACTTACCAGAGTTAATTATTTGTCCAGTTGCAGCAGCAACTTCTTGGTAATTTTTAAGTTCTTGGTTAGCCAATGCTTTTATAGCTAAAGCAGTATATTTTGTAACCCCTCCAGGGATATCTATACGCTCATTAGGTCTAGCGTCTGGTAAAAATGAAATTGCTTCATCCATCTGGTTAGATATATGTTGCATAACCTCATCCTTAGTAGGTAACTCTGTAACGTTTAAAAGGGCGCCAGTGTCTGAAGATTCTGGAATAAAAATATCTCCCCAAACCTGAGAAATTTGAAACAACATCATTCCTCTTAAAACTTTAGCTTCTGCAATGTATTGGTTTCCTTTATCAATACCGTCCGCATCTGCAAACTCTTGGTAACGTGCTATTTGTTCCATAGCTGTATGTGCTGTAATAACATCTACATATACGTTTTCCCAAAGAGAATTGTACATCCAATAATCTTTGTTATAATTAAAAAGGTCAGTTTCAGCAAAATCTTGTTGGTCACCTAAACCACCAGCATTAACATCGTCTCCACGAACAGAAATTAATAAAGGTTGTTCCCATCCACGAGATTGAAAAGCATCGTAAACACCAATGATAGACAATATCATATCCTCGGTTTTTGTAAAATCTGTACCACCAGCAAAGTTGTTGTTTTCCTGTGGCTCATCTAACTTGTCTGAACACCCAACAAATACTGATGCAATAAATGCTAGTATAAGTAGAGGTGATATATGTTTTTTATACAGTTTCATAAGTCTTATATTTTAATGTTAACTCCCATTGTATAAACTGCAGGGATAGGATATGTTTGGTTATCTATACCATTAGCAACCTCAGGGTTAAACCCGTTATAACCAAATATGGTTAATGGTTTTTCTGCTGTTAGGTAAATACGGGTTTTAGGAATACCTTTTAATTCTCCATTTTTATTAATTGTGTACCCAAGTGTTATGTTCTGAATTCTAAAGTAGTCACCATCTTCTACGTAGTAATCGTTTAATTTTTGGTTCCACCCTTTACGTACTGCGGCTGCAGACGGGTATGAGTTTGTAGTACCCTCACCGTGCCAACGGTTAACAGCAAAATCTCTGTCCCAGTTAGTATCACTAGTAAAAATTACTTCTAGTCTTTTACGGTTAAGTATTTTGTTGCCACCTTGACCAGAAGCAGTAGCCGTGAAGTCAAAATTTTTGTAGTTAAACCCAAAGTTAAATCCGTATGAGTATGTTGGTAAGTAAGATCCTAAAACTACGCGGTCATCATCATCAATAGTAGTAGGATCTCCACCGTTTTCTTTGTATTTAAAATCGCCAGGGACTAAGTTATTAGCTACAGCAACAGGGTCTGCAAGTATTTCTGCTTCATTTTGGTAAATGCCAACAACCTCGCGACCATAAAAAGCGTAAAGAGGTTCACCAACTATAGAACGTTGACGAAATTCTGCTGAGCCAGCATCTATATATTGTTGACCATCTAAACTTAATACTTCATTTTTAAGTGTAGAAAAATTACCGCCAATGTTATAACTAAAATCATCTGATACTTTTTTACTCCAGTTTAATGACATTTCAAAACCAGAGTTTCTAATTTCTCCTACGTTTTGTCTGGTAGAACCAGGTATTAATGGTCTTTGTACAGGGATAACGGCGTCTTTTGTATCTCTAACATAATAATCTGCCTCTAAAGATAAATTGTTGGCTAAAAAACTAGCATTTATACCAATGTTAGTTTCCTCTGTAACCTCCCATTTTAAAGAAGTAAAATCACTACCTGTGTTTAAACCGCTAAACATAGTGTCTCCTAACGCAGTTGTAACAACAGAAGAAGTAATAGAACCGTTACTGCCAGCAACATTATCATTACCTAATTTACCCCAACTACCGCGTAGTTTAAGAAAATCAAAAACACCATTGTTTTGCATAAAAGGTTCTTCAGATACAACCCAACCAGCACCAACTGTAGGGAAATAACCCCATTTTTCTTGGTATTTGTTAGTTCCGTCTGCTCTAAAGGTTCCGTAAAGTAGGTATTTACCATCATAATTATAAGATACTCTACCAAAGTATGAGAAACCATATTCTCTTGCACCACCATCACCAACACTATTTTCTACAATAGTCTGTGCTTGGTCTAAATAATAAGCTTCTTCACCAGACAACGGAAAGTTTAATCCTGTTGCACTTAAAAACTGATAAGATTCATCTCTGAACGAAGTACCAGCTAAGACAGTTACATCATGATTACCAAAAGATTCTTTATAAGTTAGAGTATTATCCCATATCTGATTTGATATTGTTGTGTTACTCTTTGTTAATGAAGCATCTGGTCTTTGAAAACTATCGCCAATGTAGTAAGGTAAATTAACACTTCTGTACTCTAGAGTTTGGTAGTTGTGGTTGTATGCAGTTTTAAACTTAAGTTTAGTAGGTATTAAGTCTATTTCTGCATAAAAATTAGCAAGTATATTTCTAATTTTTGTTCTGTTTTCATTAAAATCTAAAAGGGGAAAAGGGTTTTGACCACCTCTATAGCCTAAATCTTGTGCATTAGCATAGTTTGTAGGGAAAACATCTGGGTCGTTAGCTAAAGCCTCATCATACACAGGTAAAATAGGTACAGCAAAATAAGCAGCACGCCAAGCAGAGTTATCACCATCATATCTAGTAGCGTTACTAATTACCGTGTTAGCACCAACTTTTAACCAGTCGTTTGCATTAAACTCTATTTTACTTCTTAAGTTAAAACGCTCATATTCATTTTTAGTGTCTAATATACCTTGCTGCCCAAAGTAATTAGCCCCTACAGAATAACTAACATCTTCACTACCACCAGTTACACCAATACTATGGTTTTGTATTAAAGCTGGTCTTATAATTTCATCATACCAATCTGTATTAACATTAGGTACATTTGGGTTAACTCTACTACGACCGTAGCGCTGCATAGCATTTAGAATATAGTCTGCATCTGGTGCAGAACCAGATTCTAACGCTAAGGTTGTAAATTGTTCTGCGTTAGCAACTTTTAAAACGTTCTGTGCTACCTGAAAACCAGAGTAGCCATCATATGTAATTTCTGCTTTTTTATTAAATGCTCCAGATTTTGTTTCTATTAGAACAACACCATTTGCAGCTCTAACACCATAAATTGCAGATGCAGAAGCATCTTTTAAGACAGAAATGGATGTTATGTCTGCTGTATTTAAAAAATCTATATTGTCAAAAAACATACCGTCTACAACATACAAAGGGGCAGAGGCACCTGTGTTGTAAGACCCTATACCCCTTACTCTAATAGTTGGTCCTTGTCCAGGAGAACCGCTACTTACTACTTGCATACCTGCAACCTTACCTTGCATAGCCTGCATAGCAGAACCTGTAGGTACAGCTGCTAATTCCTCGGCTTTAACAGTGGTTATAGATGAGGTTAAATCCTTAGACTTCATTTCACCGTAACCAATTACAACAACTTCATCTAAAGACTCTGCATCTTCTTCTAAGGTTACATTAATTGTATTGGAATTATTTACAGCAATTTCTGATGTGATAAAACCAATGTAACTTATAACTAAAGTTCCGTTGTTTGGAACGCTGTTTAATTGGTAGTTACCATCAAAATCTGTTTGTGTTCCTGTTGTAGTACCCTTAATAATAATACTAGCACCTAATAAAGGTGTGCCATTATTGTCTACTACTTGCCCTTTAACCGTTATATTCTCTTGGGCGTAGGCAGACATCCCGAACAGAATAAAGCAGATTAATAATATTTGATTGAGTATTTTCATAATACATTAAAAATTGAGTTAGATTTTTACTAAATTAATAAAAGAGGCTGTTTACTAAGGTTTTAGCAACTACATAAAAACTACATCAACACAAAAATTACGCTACACACCGCCAATAGTATGGTTTGCAGTAGTATTGTAACCTAGTTTTTTATACACTTTTAACACTTTGATGTAGTAATGATGTACTGCGTGTTATGTAATTGTTAAGCTGTTTATGACAGAAAAACCTTTATTTAAAGGTGATTAAGAAGTTAGATATGTTCTCTGAGCTATCTATATTTAATTTTTTTCGTAAACGGTAACGATGTATTTCTACACCCCTAACTGTAATAGCCATAAGGGGTGCAATTTCCTTAGTAGATAGGTTCATTTTAAGGTAAGCACATAGTTTTAAATCTTTAGGAGTAAGCTTTGGGTATTCTTTTAAAAGATTCTCAAAAAAGTCGCTATGCAATTCTTTAAAATTCATTTCAAATCGTTTCCAGTCTTCTTTGTTGTTAACAGAATTGTTTAACCTTTTCATAAAGGATTTATAACGTTGCTGATTAGGAAATTTATCTTTGTTTTGAGTTAATAGGTTTTTTAGGTCTAAAATAATTTCATTCTTTTTAGCAATATTTAATGTAGTATTAGCTAATTCTTTTTGTTTAAGCTTTACTTCTTTTGCTAATTTTTCTTTCTCTAAAAGCGCAATTTTTTCATCTTGCTCTTTTTGCATACGCTCTTTAAGCTTATTGTGCTTAAGGTTTAGTTTGTATTTGTTGTATTTTCTAATAAGTATTATGGCGGCTATTACAAGTAAAAAGTAAATTAAAAGTGCAGGGCCAGACAAATACCAAGGAGCTTTAATAGTAAAGTTAATGACATTTGGAACAGATTTTTTATTGTCAATACCTACACCGTAAACCTCTAAAGTGTAACTACCGTGACTTAAGTTTTGAAACGATATAAAACCATTATCTAATTTAGCAAATTGAGCATCTTTGCCATCTAAACTATAGTAATATTTTGGGTGCATAACGCCAGATGAAGCAATTTTAATACTAATATTACCAGCATCTTTAAAAGGCAGTGTTATGTTTTTTGTATGTATTGGGTAACTGTTTTGTTTACCAGTAAAACTCACTAATTTAGGAGTTGGTAGCCTATTATTATCTTTTAACTGATTGTTTAACTTGTTAAAGTTTATTTGACTGTAACCATCTACAAGGGTAAAATAAAATGTAGAGTCGTTTACCTTAATAATATTTTCTGCCTCAGGTATTATACGTTTTTTTAAACTTTGGTTTTCAATAATAATATTGTCTTCCTTAAAATTGGTATAAGTAATTTTTTTACTGTTTTCATTGTCAATAAACCAAAAATGATCATCATTATAATACAACAACTCATTATTTTTAAATGAGCTAAACTCCTCTAACGTTACAATTTTGTCTAAAATAGGATCGTATTTAAACCACTCTCCCTGACTGTAAAAAACAATTTGGTTTTTAATATTGTAGAGTTTTACATTGTATTTATTAGGGGCATTTTTTCCGTTATATTCTTTGGAGCTAATTACAGAGTCATAGGTGCTATTTAATTTTAGTTTGTAAAAACCTTTATATGGGTGAGCAACCCAAAGTGTGTTAGCGTCTTCAAAACACAATTTTTTTACTGGTAAATTAAAGCCTTTTAATCGTTCTACAGTCCATTGGTTAATATCATCTTTACTGTATTTTGCTATTCCGGTATAAGTACCCTGTAAAAAGGATGATTTGTCCTCAGGTATTTTCTCTATTTGATAGCCTCCAGAAATATTAGAAACCTTAACCAAGCCATCTTTATTTAACTTAAATGTTCCTGTATTATGTCCACAAAAGAGCTCATTGTTTACAACTGCAATATCCCAAACGTGCCCCTGAGTGCCTTTTACAAAATGTAGCACATCATTATCTACATAATACAAACCAGTATTAGATCCTAAGTATACTTTGTTGTTGTACAAAGCAATGTCATAAACAGTACCTAAAACACCAGTAAAATCTGTGTAATATGTAATTGGGTGGTCTAGTTGAATGTGGTCTATACCATTGTCCAACCCTAGCCAAAGCTGATTTTTAAAAGCAACCATAGCTAAAATGGTGTTGTTTTGTAGTCCAACTTCGCGATTAATGCTTTTATAGGTTTTTGTGTTATTGTTGTATAAAAAGAGTCCGTTTTTTATAGTGCCAAAAGCAATGCTGTGCTGATTTAACACCATAATTTTATTAAGCTGATGCTGTTTTAATGTGTCGTTAATAGTGCTACCCCAAACATTAATTTCATTATTTTTAATTAAGTAACAACCGTTTAATTTGGTGCCAATTAACAAACCTTCTTTAATAGAAACCATATCTACTACAGTTTTATTTACAAAAGAAATGTTGTTTTTTAAGACAAGAGGTTCTAAGGTGTCACCTTCTAAATAAAACAAACCATCATCACCACCTGCAACTATAATTTGGTTGTTGTGTTTTGTAATATTGTTAACAATAATATCTGCTTTAACTACCGTTATTTTATTGTTTTTGTACACATATACTTTAGAAAATGACCTAAAAACAATTGCATTGTTATGAGGTATAATTTGCCAAAACTCTTCACTAGTAAATACGTGGTTTTTTATAAGATGTGTTAATGATGTGTATTTTAAAACACCTAGACTATCTTTTTTCCAAAATCCAAATTCTTCATATGAACCGGTGTAAATTTTATCATCTATAGCAGCAACAGATCGTATGGTGGTTTTACTAGGTAAGGCGTTAAGTTTCCATTCTTCTCCATTAAAATGTAAAAGACCAGCATTATTGGCAGAAAATAATTCGCCATCTTTATTAGTGGCTAATCCCCAATTTTTACTAGCAGCATTGTAATCAAATATTTTATAGTTGTGTATAGGTGGAAAAAGATTTTGTCCAACAATAACGTAGCAACTAATAAAGAAAAGTAAAATAAGCGAGGTTAAATTTTTCATAGGGGATATAGAAAACTTAATGATTTTATGTATGAATATAAGATTATTACAAGGAAAACCAATTAATTATCTAAGCAAGATTAGCAAAGCACCTATAGCTGTAAGAATTAGTATCATTTTTCTGAAAAATTTATCCTTAATGTACTTTACTAGAATGGTGCCAACAATAAAGCCTACAAAAATAGCAGGTAAAAGTTTTAGGTTTAAAAAAACAGATTCTTTTGTAATGGTATGCCACACAAAAATGTGAAAAGGGAGCTTAAAAATATTGGTAATTAAAAAAAGCCAAGCAGCTGTGCCTATAAACTGATTTTTAGGCAAGCGCATTGCTAAAAAGTAGATGTTAGAAAAAGAGCCAGCCAAATTACCAATCATTGTAGTAATACCAGCAAGTAAACCCATAGAGCCGGCAAATGCCCAATGTGTTGGTACATTTTTAGATTTTTTTTGATCCCACCAAAGCATCATCAAAACGGTAATTAATATAATACCACCCATACAGTATTTAAAAGAAGCTTCTGGTAAATCTTTACCAACAAATACACCTATTAAAATACCGCCAATCATCCAGGGTAAAAACTTTAAAATGTATTTCCACTGGGTATATTTCCTATAATAAATTACAGCAAAAATGTCGCCTACAACAAGCAATGGTACAAGTAAACCTGTAGATGCTTTAGAACCAAAAGCCAAAGCCATAAGTGTAACTACAATTATAGAAATGCCTTTTAAACCAGATTTAGAAACACCCATTACAAATACGGCTGTAAAAGCCAAAACCCATGCAGTTGTAGAAATGTTTGCTGTTATTAATAGACCCATAATTGGCGTTTAGCTAAAAAAGACAAAAGTATTGTAAAAAATAATATCTTTACTAATTAACCAACTACTAAAAAATGGAATTAAGTGCACTAGATTATACGCTAATCATTGTTTTTTTTACAATTGTTTTAGGTATTGGAGTTGTGGTTTCTAAAAAATCAGGAAAAAGCTCATCAGAATATTTTTTATCTGGAAGAACAATGCCTTGGTGGTTGCTAGGTCTTTCTATGGTTGCAACAACGTTTTCTACAGACACACCTAATTTAGTTACAGATATTGTTAGAACAGATGGTGTTTCTGGTAACTGGGTTTGGTGGGCATTTTTAATTACAGGTATGCTAACTGTTTTTGTTTATGCAAAATTATGGCGTAAGTCTAATGTTAGTACAGATTTAGAGTTTTATGAATTACGTTATGGTGGAAAACCAGCCAGTTTTTTAAGAAAATTTAGGTCTATATATTTAGGTGTTATTTTTAATGTAATTACAATGTCTGCTGTAACATTAGCAGCAATAAAAATTGGAGGAATAATGCTAGGTCTAGAGCCTTGGCAAACCGTAGTAAGTGCAGGTCTAATAACCGTTACGTTTAGTGCCTTAGGCGGGTTTAAAGGTGTGGTTTATACAGATTTTTTATTATTTTTTGTAGCAATGGGTGGTGCAATAGGCGCTGCTTACTATTTGGTTAATTTACCAGAAGTAGGCGGAGTAACAAGCTTACTAACACATGAAGATGTGAAAGGGAAATTATCTATTTTGCCAGATTTTAGCAATACAAATGCTGTAATTACCTTATTAGTTATTCCTTTAGCTGTACAATGGTGGAGTTCTTGGTACCCGGGAGCAGAACCTGGTGGCGGTGGTTACATTGCACAACGTATGTTGGCTGCAAAAGATGAAAACCATGCTATTGGTGCAACTTTCTTTTTTAATATTATGCATTACGCATTACGCCCTTGGCCTTGGATTTTAGTTGCTTTAGCATCTATAGTTGTTTACCCAGATGTTGCTAGTATAGCAGAAGCTTTTCCTAATATAGCAGCAGATAAATTAGGACATGATTTGGCTTACCCTGCTATGCTAACAAAATTACCAAGCGGATTATTAGGCTTGGTGTTAGCGTCATTAATAGCTGCTTATATGAGTACAATTTCTACTCAGCTTAACTGGGGATCATCTTATATAGTATATGATTTTTACAAGCAACAAGTAAATCCTAATGCATCAGAAAAACAATTGGTAGCTGTTGGCAGATTTTCTACTGTTGTATTAATGGTATTAAGTGCTTGTTTAGCCTTATTAATGCAAAATGCTATGGAGGTTTTTGATATGTTATTGTTGTTTGGAGCCGGTACCGGACTAATTTTTATTTTACGTTGGTTTTGGTGGCGAATTAATGCCTGGACAGAGATTGCAGCAATGTTTGCATCAGGAGTCTTATCTATCTTACTAAAAGTTACTCCGCTAGGAAACTATCTTTTTGCAGTAGATACAGGAGTTTTTCCAGATTGGTTTCAGATTCCGTTTGTAATGTTGGTAACAACTATAATTTGGGTAGCGGCTACATTTATGACTAAGCCAGAGTCTAATGAGGTATTAAACAGTTTTTACAAAAAAATACAACCTGGAGGACCGGGTTGGAAAAAAGTGGTAGATAATGCTAAAGCAGATAAAATAGATATTGTAAACCCTAATGAAAAATGGAGTGTTCCTTCTGGAATAGGGGCTATGGTATTAGGCTGTGTACTTATATACACATGTATGTTTGCAACTGGGTATTGGATTTATGGTGAAACAATAAAAGCATTAATATTTACGGGAATTGCCTTGGTGGCTGGTTTATTGTTAATAAAAGCTTGGAATAAAATGAAAAGTAACATTCTGTAAATGAAAAATAGGGTTGTATCTGTAGACATTTTTAGGGGAATTACCATTGTTTTAATGATTTTGGTAAATAACCCAGGAACTTGGTCTAGCGTTTATGCTCCTTTTTTACATGCGGATTGGCACGGTTATACACCAACAGATTTAGTGTTTCCTTTCTTTTTGTTTATTGTAGGTATTTCTATAGTTTATGCATATCATACCAAAGAAGTAACAGGAAAAACATATCGTAAAATTGTTATAAGGTCTTTAAAGCTAATTGGTCTTGGATTATTTTTAGGCGCATTTACGCTTTCATTTCCTTTTTTTAAAGATTTTAATGATATACGTTTTCCTGGAGTATTGCAACGTATTGGTTTAGTATTCTTTTTTACAGCAATTTTGTTTATAAAATTAAATTGGAAAGCGCTAGTGGCCGTTTGCGCTGCTATTTTAATAATGTATTGGTTATGGATGGGTTTTGTACCTATTAATGGTACTGCTCCTACCTTTGATAGAGCGCCAAACAATTGGGCAAATTTTATAGATTTAAAAGTTTTGGGATCTCATATGTGGAAAACAGATTATGACCCAGAAGGTGTTTTAAGTACTTTGCCTGCAATAGCTACCTCTTTATTAGGGGTATTTGTTGGTTTGCTCTTAAAATCTACCTACAAAAAGAAAACACAAATACTTTTACTTTTAGGTGTAAGCTTATTAACTGCAGGTCATATTTGGGATTTGTTTTTTCCTATAAATAAGGCTTTGTGGAGCAGTAGTTTTGTTTTAGTAACAGCCGGGTGGGCAACTATTATTTTGGCTGTTATTTATTATTTTTCTGATGTAAAAAACAAAAAGTTTGGAGGTGTTTTTAAATACGCAGGAGCCAACGCCATTACCGTTTTTTTCTTATCTAGTTTTATAGCTAAGCTATTTGCACTTATAAAAGTAGGAAATACATCTGTTCATGGTTGGTTATTTAAAAACCTCTATGTACATCAGTTTATATCTTTAAAAATTTCGTCAATAGTATACGCATTAACCGTAGTTACATTTTACGTACTATTAGCTTATGTGCTTTATAGAAAAAAGATTTTTATAAAAGTGTAATTTATTTGGCAATTAGTTTAGCAACATATTTTCCAATTACATCAAACTCTAGGTTTACAACTGTGCCTACTTTATAGGTGTTAAAAACAGTGTTTTCAAAAGTATAAGGTATAATAGCTACGCTAAATGTGTTTTTTCCGGAGTTAAAAACAGTTAAGCTAGTACCATCTATTGTAATAGAACCTTTTTCTATAGTTACATTATTATAATCTGCATTGTATTCAAAACTAAAAACAGCACTACCATCTTTTTCTTCAATAGCAGTACAAACTCCAGTTTGGTCTACGTGCCCTTGTACAATATGGCCATCTAACCTTGTGCCTAAAATCATAGCACGTTCTAAATTTACGTAAGAGTTTACTTTTAAAGCGCCAATACTTGTTTTTTGTAGCGTTTCATCAATAGCAGTAACAGTGTAGGTGTCATCTTTTATAGCAATAACGGTAAGGCAAACACCATTGTGAGCAACACTCTGATCTATTTTAAGCTCTGGTGTTAAAGTAGATTTTATAGTAATGTGTAGGTTACTATCTTCTTTGCGTAATGCGGTTACTTTCCCTAAAGTTTCTATAATGCCAGTAAACATATCGTTTTAATTAAGTAGTTTTGCGGTGTAAATTTAGACATTATACAGTTGAATTATGCAAGAAGATAAAAAAATTAAGGTAGGAATTTCTATAGGCGATTTAAACGGAATTGGCTGTGAAGTTGTTTTAAAGACTTTTGAAGACAACCGAATGTTAGATTTTTGTACCCCTGTTATTTTTGCATCAAACAAAACCATTTCTTTTCAAAAAAAAGAGCTAAATATAAATATTAATTACAATGGTGTGCCTGATGCAGATAAAGCTGTAGATAACAAAATTAATGTAGTTAATGTTTGGAAAGAAATACCAAAGACACAGTTTGGAACACCTACTGAAGAAAGTGGTAAATACGCTCTAAAATCTTTGCAAGCGGCAACAAAAGCTTTAAAAGAAGATAAAATAGATGTATTAGTTACAGCGCCAATAAATAAAAATAATATACAGTCTGATGAATTTAACTTTCCTGGACATACAGATTATTTAGCAAAAGAATTAGGTGGTAATAGTTTAATGTTTATGGTAACAAGTACTTTAAAAGTAGGCTTGTTAACAGACCATATTGCAGTTAAAGATGTAGCAAAAGCAATTACACCTAAACTTGTAAAAGAAAAAATAGCAACTATAGAGCACTCTTTAAAAGCAGATTTTGCCATACAAAAGCCAAAAATTGCATTGTTAGGCATAAATCCGCATAGTGGAGATAATGGTGTTATTGGTAAAGAGGACGATACAGTACTAAAGCCAACAATAACCGAATTAAAAAATCAGGGTAAAATGGTTTTTGGACCCTATTCTGCAGATAGCTTTTTTGGGTCTGATGCTTATAGTAATTTTGATGCAATACTTGCAGCTTATCATGACCAAGGTTTAATACCTTTTAAAACGCTGTCATTTGGTAAAGGTGTAAACTACACTGCCGGATTGCAAAAAGTACGTACATCACCAGATCATGGCACTGCTTATGAAATTGCAGGCAAAGGTAAAGCAGACCATAGTTCATTTAAAGAAGCTGTTTTTACAGCGCTAAAAATCTTTAAAAACAGGCAAGAATATGCAGAGCTAACCCAAAATCCGTTAAAAAAACAACGTTTAAAGAGAAAAGAGTAAGATATTTTTTCTAGATTTAAACAAAATTAAGCCCTAAAACAGGGCAAAACAATACCTAAACTATTAAGTAATAATATATTTACAATTTTTTAGTTGGGTTTTATTAAAATAATAATATCTTTGCACCCGCCTTTAACGAGGCTGGTACTTTAAAATATAGTGTTGTTATGATGAAGCTAAAGGAGTATTCCATTCCTTTTTCTGGATTAAAGCAGGGAAAGCACAGTTTTGAGTATAATATAGACAATAAGTTCTTTGAATCTTTTGAGTACAATGAGTTTAATGATGCCAATATACATATAGAGGTACAATTAAACAAAATGAGTACAATGTTAGAGCTAGAGATGAAAGCAGAAGGAACAGTAAATGTTTTTTGTGACGTATCTAGTGAAGCTTATGACCAACCTATAAACTCTACATTAGAGTTAGTAGTTAAGTTTGGCGAAGAGTATAATGATGAGAATGAAGAAATACTGATAATTCCTCACGGAGAGCATCAGGTTAATATTTCGCAATATTTATACGAAATGCTGGTATTGGCCGTTCCATCTAAAAGAATACATCCAGGAGTTTTGGATGGTACTTTAAGATCTAAAGCCGTAGATAAGCTACAAGAGCTACAACCAAAAGAAGAGAAGGAAAATAAAGAAGATATTGATCCCAGATGGGACGCATTAAAAAAGTTAATAACGGATAAATAAAGTTTCATAATGGCACATCCAAAGAGAAAAATTTCAAAAACCAGAAGAGACAAGAGAAGAACGCACTATAAAGCGGTAGCTCCAACAATTGCAAAAGATGCAACAACAGGAGAAATGCACTTGTATCACAGAGCTCACTGGCACGAAGGTAAATTATACTACCGTGGACAAATTTTAATTGACAAAGCAGAAGAAGCAGTAGCTTAATTCTACTTTTGTACAGTATTTAAAACTCTCACCGTAAAAGTGAGGGTTTTTTTATTTTTTATCAATTTTTGTCAAAAAAAAGCCAGTTTTGGTAAAAAGTCGTAAAAATTGACTAATTTTCCATGATTTTTAGACTTTTTTAAAATTTTTGATTAAAAAATCAAACTTATATATGGGTAAGATATCAGCGGCAATAACTGCAGTGGGTAAGTATGTTCCTGACTATGTTTTAACTAACAAGGAGTTAGAAACAATGGTAGATACAAATGATGAGTGGATTACCACCAGAACAGGTATCAAAGAAAGGCGAATTTTAAAAGAAGAAGGTAAAGGAACTTCTTTTATGGCAATTAAAGCAGCTGAAGATTTACTGCAAAAAAGAGGTATTAAACCAACAGAAATTGATTTAATTATAGTTGGTACTGCAACACCAGATTTACAAGTAGCGGCAACTGCTGCATATGTAGCTTCAGAAATTGGTGCAACCAATGCTTTTGCTTTTGATTTAGAAGCAGCGTGTTCTAGTTTTTTATACGGTATGTCTACGGCTACTAGTTATGTAGAGTCTGGCAGGTATAAAAAAGTATTATTAATAGGTGCAGATAAAATGTCATCTATATTGGATTATACAGACAGAACAACGTGTATAATTTTTGGAGATGGTGCAGGTGCAGCACTTTTTGAGCCTAATGAAGAAGGTTTGGGTTTTCAAGATGAATACTTAAGGTCTGATGGTATTGGGCGTAACTTCTTAAAAATTGATGCAGGCGGATCTATATTGCCAGCATCTGAAGAAACAGTTAAAAATAAACAACATTACGTTTTTCAAGACGGTAAAACCGTATTTAAATATGCAGTTTCTAATATGGCAGAAGTATCTGCCAAAATTATGGAACGTAACAATTTAGAAGAGAAAGATGTAGATTGGCTAGTTCCACACCAAGCTAATAAACGTATTATAGATGCTACAGCTAACAGAATGGGCTTAGACGCATCTAAAGTAATGATGAATATTCAAAAATACGGAAACACAACTTCTGCTACATTACCACTTTTATTAGCAGATTACGAAAATCAACTTAAAAAAGGAGACAACTTAGTATTTGCTGCATTTGGCGGTGGTTTTACTTGGGGTTCTATTTTCTTAAAATGGGCCTATAACTCTTAAATCAAAATAAAAACTTACAACTAAACAAAATCTAATTTTTATGGATATTAAAGAAATTCAGAGTTTAATTAAGTTCGTTGCAAAATCTGGCGCTAGCGAAGTTAAATTAGAAATGGAAGACATTAAAATTACCATTAGAACAGGAGCTTTAAACTCTGGTGGGGAGACTACTATTTTACAGCAAATACCTATGGGGCAAGCACCAATGGCACCAGCCGCTGCTGCACCTGCACCTGCTGCTGCAACAGATGCTGCACCAGCAAAAGAAGCTAGTAAAGAAGATAAATACATAACAATAAAGTCGCCAATTATTGGTACTTTTTACAGAAAACCATCTCCAGACAAACCAGTATTTGTAGAGGTAGGTGATACTATTGGGCAAGGAGATGTTCTTTGTGTTATAGAAGCAATGAAACTTTTTAACGATATAGAATCTGAAGTTTCAGGTAAAATAGTTAAAGTATTGGTAGATGATTCTTCTCCAGTAGAATTTGATCAACCTTTATTTTTAGTAGATCCATCATAAGAAATTTTAGACACTAAATACTTTTAGTTTTTTAGAATTTAGAATTAAAATTTAAAATTTCATAAGATGTTTAAAAAAATACTTATTGCAAATAGGGGAGAGATAGCGCTTCGTATTATTAGGACCTGTAAAGAAATGGGAATTAAAACGGTAGCGGTATACTCTAAGGCAGACGAAGAGAGTTTGCATGTTAGGTTTGCAGATGAGGCCGTATGTATTGGCCCTGCTCCTAGTAACGAGTCTTATTTAAAAATACCAAATATTATAGCGGCTGCAGAAATTACTAATGCAGATGCTATACACCCAGGTTATGGGTTTTTATCAGAAAACTCTAAGTTTTCTAAAATATGTGCAGAGCATGACATTAAGTTCATAGGTGCATCTGGCGAGCATATAGACCGTATGGGTGATAAAGCTAGTGCTAGGGAAACCATGAAAAAAGCTGGTGTACCTACAATACCTGGCTCAGACGGTTTACTTAAAGATGTTGCTGAAGCTAAAAAAGTTGCTAAAAAAATGGGATATCCTGTTATGATAAAAGCAACTGCTGGTGGTGGTGGTAAAGGTATGCGTGCTGTTTGGTCTGAAGATAAAATGGAAGCTCTCTATGAAAGTGCCGTACAAGAAGCTACAGCTGCTTTTGGAAACGGTGCTATGTATATGGAAAAACTTATTGAAGAACCTAGACATATAGAAATACAAGTTGTAGGTGACCAATACGGTAAAGCGTGTCATTTATCAGAAAGAGATTGTTCTATACAAAGACGTCACCAAAAATTAACAGAAGAAACTCCTTCGCCATTTATGACAGATAAATTGCGTGACGATATGGGAGCGGCAGCTGTTAAGGCAGCAGAATACATTAAGTATGAAGGTGCTGGTACTATAGAGTTTCTTGTAGATAAACACCGTAACTTTTACTTTATGGAGATGAATACCAGAATACAGGTAGAGCATCCTATAACAGAGCAAGTAGTAGATTACGATTTAATACGTGAGCAAATTTTAGTGGCTGGTGGTGTGCCAATTTCTGGTAAAAATTACTACCCTAAATTACACTCTATAGAATGTAGAATTAATGCAGAGGATCCTAGAAATGACTTTAGACCTTCTCCAGGAAAAATTACTACATTGCATACACCAGGCGGACACGGTGTACGTTTAGATACTAACGTATATAGTGGTTACACAATTCCTCCTTATTATGATTCTATGGTAGCTAAGCTAATTACAACGGCGCAAACCAGAGAAGAGGCTATTAATAAAATGAAACGTGCTTTAGATGAATTTGTAATTGAAGGCGTAAAAACTACAATTCCTTTTCATAGGCAATTAATGGATCATCCAGATTATTTGGCAGGTAATTATACCACAGCCTTTATGGAAGATTTTGTTATGGAACCTAGCAAAGACGATGAATAAATTAAAAAGCTCCGATATTTTATCGGAGCTTTTTTTTGGTGGTAACTAGCTCATCCCTTTTCACGGTTTACAGGGTATTTGCTATTGTGTAATGCCTATATCTTTGCTGCATAT
The DNA here is from genome assembly GCF_000568425.1 of Cellulophaga geojensis KL-A. Taxonomy (NCBI): domain Bacteria; kingdom Pseudomonadati; phylum Bacteroidota; class Flavobacteriia; order Flavobacteriales; family Flavobacteriaceae; genus Cellulophaga; species Cellulophaga geojensis. The sequence continues at coordinate 78,552 of NZ_ARZX01000013.1, read as the reverse complement.
AACTTTACACAAAAATTTAAACTACTTATGAGTAATTCAGATAATAATATATTTTTTGTAAAACAAGATGATGAAATGTCATTAGCCTTTAAAAAAGCACAGGAAACATTTAAGTATTTTTGGAGAGAAATGTACTGGGAGTACAGAAGAGTTATACCTGGGCTAGACTTGGCTATTGTAAAGTTTCCTTTTGAACAAACTTTTAAAGGAGAAAGTGAACCAACTATAGAGCATATGTGGGTGCGCAATATAAGTTTTGACGGAGAAAATATAACTGGCGTTTTAGCTAACAACCCAATGCAATTAACAAATGTGGCAGAAAGTGATACTGTTAGCTGCAGTAGGTCTAAAATAAGCGATTGGATGTTTGCAACATCAGGTAAAACATACGGTGGTTTTACAATACATACCTTAAGGTCTGGTATGAGCGATGAAAAAAGAAAACAACATGATAACGCTTGGGGTTTAGATTTTGGCGATTTTAATAAAATTATGTTGGTTAATGGTCAAGCAGAAAACCCAGAAAATCTTGTAGAGCATCCAATGTGTGTAAATACTGCAGATAAATTTTTAGAATTCTTTAAAGAAAATCCAGATGAAATTTTAATTAAAGATGAAGCTGGGTATACAGTTTTACATAGGCAAGCTATAGCTGGTAATAAAACCACTATAGATATTTTATTGAGTCTTGGAGCAGATAAAAATGTTACAGATAGTAACGGTTTAACAGCTTTAGACTATGCTCAAAAATTAAACTGGTCTCATATTATTTCTGTTTTGGCGTAACATATAATGCTATTGGTAGTCTAACTAATTAATTTAGGTTAACGGCAATTTTAGTGTTAAAACGCAGTTTACTATTATAATTTATATCAATTTATATGTTAAAAAGACTATTTACCTACACTCTTTTATTTGCATCATTATTGCTTTGTACAAGTTGTTTTGAAATTTTAGAAGAAATAAGCTTTAATAAAGACGGTAGCGGGCGTATAACCGTAACTGCAAACCTAAGTAAAAGTAAATCTAAGTTGGCTTCTGTAATGCTCTTAGACAGTGTTAATGGACATAAGGTGCCTTCTAGGGATGATATAGAATTGGCAATTAAAAATGCAGTAGATCACTTAAAAAAAACAGAAGGCATATCTAACATAGAAAAAAGTGTAGATTATGATAATTATATATTTTCTATAGCATGCGATTTTAAATCTGTAGCAAATGTTAATTCAATTTTTAAAGAAATGATTAACAACCAAAATAGAAGAGAAAAAACCAGTTTTAGCACAACTAATTTTTCATACAATAAAGTTAATCATCAGTTTAAGAGACACTTTAAGTATGATGCTAGTATAAAAAGAAAATTCAATTCGCTTAAGTCAGAAGACAAGAAAGTTTTTAATGATGCCAGTTACACAACAATTTATAGGTTTAATTCATCTGTAAAAAGTGTTTCTAATTCAGGTGCTAAAATAGCTCCAAACAAAAAGGCCGTATTTATGCGTGTGCCTGCATTGTCTTTAATAACAGGCCAACAAACCTTAGAAAATACCATACAATTAATCAACAATTAAAAGAATGAAAAAATTACTATTAAGCCTAACCATTTGTTGTGCTGCATATACAGCGCAAGCACAAGATTTAATACAAAACATACCCGCCAATTCTAGTGCGGTTGTTACTATAAAAGGAAGTAATGTTACAGACTTATTTTCTATTAAAGAGTTTGAAAACTCTAAAATAGGACAGGAAATGGTTAAAGAGTTAGCCAGAGAATCAGACGGTGACCTAACAAGTCTTAATGATTTAGGTATAGATTTTAATGCAAGTGCATATTATTTTTTACAAGCAGAAAAAGGTGTTTTTTCTAACTACTTTGCTATACCATTACGTTCTAAAAATGGGTTTGATAACCTAATTAAAAAGAATAACAGTAGTACCGAAAAGATAAAAACTGACGGTGATATAACTTATATGCAAGATAATTATGACGGCATTACTGTAGCCTGGAATGATAGAATGCTTGTTGTGGTTATTTCTGAAGATACAAACGAAGATGATGACTATAATTACTACAGTTATGATGATGTTACAGAAATAGAAGAAGCAGTAGAAGTTGCTGTTGATGTCGCAGGAGATGCTGTTGAAGCAGTAGAAGTTGAGGAAGTTGAAGAGGCTGAAGAAGTAATTGAAATTGTAGAAGTAGAAATTGAAGATGTTGAAGAGACGGTAATTGAATCTACCGAAGATGCAACATACTCTAATGATGATTACTATAAAAAAAGAGAAGAGCGTTACAAAAGAGAACGCCAAGAAAGAGAAGCAAAAAGAATAGCTAAAACTCAAAAAGCAAAAGTGCGTAATTTACAAAAGGCAAAAGCTTTTATAAATGGCGACCATTCATCTAACAACATTTTACGTAACAAAAGTTATGTTGCTAGTTTAGGAAAGCAAAACTTTGAGGCACACGCTTGGGCAGGAGATTTTATGAATCTTTATAATGAATTGGTGTCAAATAAAATGTCAGACTATGCATATGGTATGTATAATGTAGAGGAGTTATACAGGAACTCTTCAGTGTCATCTACCTTAGATTTTACCAATACCAGTGCAGTTTTAAATATAGATTATACTATGAGTGATGCTATGGCTAAACACGCTAAGGCTATGTATAATGGTAAAATGAATAAAGACTTTTTTAAGTATTTTAATCAAGATAAAATGCTAGGTTATATGTCTGTTAACGCAAGTACAGAGGGTTTGCTTACAGAGTATCCAAAACTTATGAAGTCTATGTTTGCTAACTCTACAAATAACGAAATGGCAACTGCAATACCACTTGGAGCAGACTTATTATCTGTATTTTTAGATGAAGAGGCTGTTGGTGAATTGGTTAGAGGAGATATGTTATTTGTAGTTAATGATATTGCTAAAAAACAAGTAACCTATACTACGTATGATTATGATGAAAACTATAATAGAATTCCAATAGAGAAAACAAAAGAAGAAACGGTACCAGATTTTATTTTTATGGCCACTTCTAACGGAGAAAGTATTTTTAACAAGTTTATGAATATTGCTGTTAAAGAAAACGAAATGACGGTAGATAACGGTATTTATAAGTTTAACACACCAAGAAGTGTACCTGTAAATGTATACGCAATGCACGCTAAAGGAGTGTTGTTTTTTGCAACGTCTAAAGACCAGTTGTTAGCCATTAGAAATGGTAGTTTTAAAGGTAGTGTAAGTGGTGATCACAAAAAAAATATTAGCAAAAATACTTCTGCGGCATATGTTAACGGTAAAAATATAATTTCTCAAATACCAGTTAATGAGTTGCCAAGAGAGTTTAAAAGAAAAATTAACTTTTTAACTAGTAATACAGAAGATCTTTTAATTACTACAGGTAAATTAAAGGGGAATAAGTCTAGCACTAAAGTTATTTTAAATACTCCAGAAGAAGGACATAAAAATGGCTTAGCATACTTTATTAATTTTATAGATGCATTTATAGACTAAGTTTTAAGCAATATGCGTTTAAAAAAAACAGTAAAAATAGTAGTCCCAATAATTATACTTTTAGGTATAGTTTATTGGGGCTATAAGTTTATAAACAACACATCATCCTTATTGGGAGTTGTGCACAAAAATGCAGATGCTGTTGTTAAAATAGATTTGCACGGTATACAAGAAACTATAGTTTTAGATGCGCTATCTTCACCTAAGTTTTATTATGATAATATATCATTTTCAAGTAGTAAAAAAGAGAAAGATTCTACCTTAGATAAGGGCATTAACTTAAAACCATATACAGTAGTTTTATATACACTTAAAAATGTAGAAAACACAGTTTTTTCTACATTTCCAATAGATAATTTTACAGGTTTTAATGCATATGTAAAAGAGTACATAAAAAATAAAAAAGGTAAAATACAGAATGCAGAAGGTTATAAATACGCAGTATTAGAAAAATCTAAAGTTTGTATAGCTTGGAGCTCTAAAAACCTTGCAATTGCGGCTACACCAAGTAAAATAGATATTACAAAGGTTTCTGCCGTTTTTACAGATGTTTTGGTAGATGAAAAGTTGATTACAGATAAAAACAATAACTTAATTGAGCAATTAAAAAATGCCAAAGACCATATTGTATACCTAAAAGGAACAAGTGTAATTGGTTTAAATTTTGAAGATGGAAAACTAGCTGTATCCGGACAATTAGAAGTTGATAAATCTTCAGTTTTTTCAAAAGAAATTACAGTAAATAGTGTGCCAAATGCTTCTTTACAACTGTATTTAGATTATAGTTTTGCTGATGAAAATCACAAGAAAGACTTTATATCAACCTTTAAAAATAGCTCTTTTTTACAAAAAAGTAATTTACAGATAGATAGTATTGCAAAGTACAGTAATGGTTTTTTTAGCTTGGTAGTAAGTGGTAAAACCAAACAGCAAGACACTATTATTACATATGATTATGATGATAATTTTAATAAAGTAGAAAAGAAAACGATACAAGAAAAAGAGGTGCCAAAAATGTATGTAAATTTAGGTGTAAATAAAAATGGTTTACCAGCTTATTTACAAGAACAAGGCGCTATAGAACAAGGTGTATTTACTGCGTTACCTATTTATAATTTTTATGTGTCATCAGCAACAAAAACAAGCTTGTTTGCTACTACTAAAAATATCCCTAAAACAGCGGTTTTTAAAAGCGCTAACTTTTTAGATATTACAGCAGATTTCTCTAAGTTAAAGAACGATATAAGCTTTCCTAAGTCTAATTTACTATTTGAACTTTTAAATACACTAGAAGTAAAAGCAAACCAGGTTAAACCGGGAGTTGTTGGTCTAAAGGGTACATTATCTGCAAAAAGAGACGATGTAAATATTATAACTCAACTCTTTTTTGGCTTAGAAAACGCTAAATAACATTTTTGCACGTAGTTACTTAGTTTTAGTTCTTATTTTAGTAAGATGAATTTTAGTTATTGGGAGCATAAAACGTGGTTATCTGCAATAGATTTTACTATTGTTGGTAGTGGTATTGTAGGGTTAAATTGTGCTTTGTATTTAAAAGAGCGTTTTCCTAAAGCTAAGATTTTAATTTTAGAAAAGGGAATGTTGCCACAAGGAGCTAGTACTAAAAATGCTGGTTTTGCTTGTTTTGGTAGTATTTCAGAGGTTTTATCGGACTTGGACTCGCATACAGAAGAAGAGGTTGTATCACTAGTTAAAAAAAGATTGGATGGTATAAATTTATTGCGATCTAATTTAGGTGACACTGCTATTGGGTATAAAAATTATGGCGGACATGAATTGTTTTTAACTGCTAATAAAGATTTATATGAGCATTGTTTAGATAAAATTAATGATGTAAACAGTTTGTTAAAGCCAGTTTTTAAAGCAGATGCGTTTGTGGCTACGCAGAATAAATTCAACTTTAAAAAAATAAAAGAAAATTATATAACTCATATTTTTGAAGGTCAAATTAATACTGGTGCAATGATGCAGTCTTTGTTGGCTAAAGCTCATCAAAAAGATATTTTAATTTTAAATAATACAAATGTAAAAGCCTTTACAACAACTGCAAATAGTGTAGCAGTGGAAACTAGTAATTTTACTTTACAGACTAAAAAGCTAATAGTTACAACCAATGGTTTTGCAGCAGAATTACTACAAGAAAAGGTTAAGCCAGCAAGAGCACAAGTTTTAATAACAGCGCCTATACCTAATTTGCATATTAAAGGGACTTTTCATTTAGACGAAGGGTATTATTATTTTAGAAATGTTGATGATAGAGTTTTATTTGGTGGAGGACGAAATTTAGACTTTAAAGCAGAAGAAACTACAGTATTTGGACAAACCAAAATAGTGCAACAAAAGCTTGAAGATATATTAAGAGAAACAATTTTACCCACCACACCTTTTAAAATAGATAAAAAATGGAGTGGTATAATGGGTGTTGGGAGCCAAAAAAAGCCAATAATAAAGGAAGTTGAACCTAACGTGTATTGTGGTGTGCGTTTAGGCGGAATGGGAATTGCTATTGGTAGTTTGGTGGGTAAAGAATTAGCAGATTTAGTAAAATGGTAAAGAAAGAAGAGCTTTTAGAGTTTTGCAGAAATTTTATAAATAATAGGGTTTCTAGAATACAAAGCAATATTACTGGTGTGCAAGATTCGCTTGCATCAGAAACTAAAAGCAGTGCTGGAGATAAGCATGAAACAGGAAGGGCAATGCTACAGCTAGAAAGAGAAAAACTTGGAGCACAACTACTAGAAGCAGAAAAAATGCAACAGTTATTGTCTAAAGTGAATATTGCAAAAAGTACTACTTTGGTTGGTTTAGGAAGTGTAGTATACACAGAAAAAAGCAATTACTTTATAGCTATATCAGCAGGGGAATTTGTGCAAAATAAAAATAAGTTTTATTGCATATCTGCAAATACGCCAATTGGTAAGTTGCTGTTGGGTAAGAGCGCAACAGACAGTTTTGTTTTTAATGGTACAACAATAAAAATAATTAAGGTGTTATAAAACAAAAATCCTTAACTAGCTTGTTAAGGCCAATTAAGGATTTTATTGCACAAAATGATAACACTTATTTTACTGTAATTGTATTGTTTGTAGCCGTTGGATTTAATGGGCAGAAATATACGTACTCGCCTTTTTCTAAAACTGTAGCATTAGATTTTTCTGTTTTACCATTAGCAACTGCTTTAGTAACATATGCAGTTTTAATATGGTTTTCTGGCTTATTAATATCTTTTCCTTTTTTTACAAGAACAAAACCTACATCATGACCAACGTTATTGTTTGCAATCTCAAAAACATAAGTACCAGGCGCCACAGTTAAATTTTTCTGTGTAAACTCGCCTTTAGTTTGTTCTAAAGAAATTACTTTACTCATTTTATCTTGAGCGTTACTTGTAAATACTACACCTACTAATAGGGCTACTAATGCTATTGCGTTTTTTAAATTTTTCATCTTTTATTGTTTAAAGTTTACTATTGATTAATTTTTTATAAAGCCTGTGCTACCGGAAAATCTACAGGAACTTTTGTTGTGCTATGTATATAGTTAGAAATGGTTTTATCGCCAACTAAAACAATTGTGTCTATTAAATTTTCTTTAGTATACCCAGCGTTTAAAAAGTTTTCTACTACATTTTTATCTGTAGCACCTCTTTTTTCGGTAATGTTTTTAGCTAACGCCGCTAATGCATCTAATTTAGAGTCAAAAGAAGCTTTACCAGCTCTTAATTCCAATATTTCTTCATCAGAAAAACCATTCATTTTTCCTATTGCTGTATGTGCAGATAAACAGTAAATACAATTATTAACTTCACTTACTGCTAAGTTTACAGCTTCTTTTTCTTTAGCGGTTAATGATGTTTTTGCTCCGCTTAAATTAAGGTAGTTTTCTAAGGCATTGTTAGAGTATGCGTAAGTTGCATATAAGTTGGGTACAAAGCCTACTTTTTTCTCTAATGAATCAAAAATTCCTTGATTTTTTTCGCTTACTTCTGCTCTTGTTGGTACGTTAAATGTGCTCATAATTCTTCTTTTTTAAGTGGCCACTTTACAATGGCTATTGTTATTATTTTTTAGTTATTGAAAATTTTGGATAAAAGGTTTTTCTGCATCACAATAGAAATCATGATGGTATTTTTTTTCACAATGGTCTGTAGCTAATACAGTCTGTTGTTTGCTTTTTTTCTCTGACCTAAATATTTCTATTAGGTTAAAAATAGAGGTATGTATGAAGTTCATAATTGCGTTGTTTTATAATTACAATGCAAAGATGCAACCTATTAAGAGCTATTTGTTAATAGCAATTTCCCGACGGCTTGTAGAAATTTCCCGACGGTTAATTTTTGTTTAATTCTCGGTATTTTGTAGGCGAGTAATTGGTCATTTTTTTAAAAAATGAACTAAAGTGTGCAGGATCATTAAAACCTAAATCATACGCAATTTCCTGGTTTTGCTTGTCTGTATAATTTATTAGTCGTTTTGCTTCAAGTGCAATTCTACTTAATATTATTTGCTGTGGTGAACTTTGGTTGTATAAAGCAAAAATGTTAGAAAGTGTTTTGGGGCTCTTAAATAACAGGTCTGCATAGTCACTAACTTTACGTTTGGTTTTAAAATGCTCGTCAACCAAAACGTTAAATCTACGTACAAGATCTATTTGCTCATTATTTAGCTTTTTTAAAGTAAGTTGTTCTTTGGCTAAACGTGTACATATAATTATAAGCCTTTTTAAGAGCATTTGAAGCATATCTCCTTGGATTTTGTCAGATGTACTAAACTCGTCTATAAAAATCTCATAGAGCGTACTAAATTTTCTTTTTTGGTCTTCCGGTATAGTTACAATTGGTAGTTCTTGTGTTCCAAAAAATAGAATTCCGTTACATGATACCTCACTGTCATGATCTCTTATGCAATAAAAAGGCCTGTTAAACATAAAAGCGGTTAAAGGTTTTTCTGTTTTTTGATAAGATACGTAGTGTAAGTATGTAGTTGTAATTAGTTGATTAGGTTGTAGTTCTATAATAGTATTATCTATTTCTAGAGTAACGGGCGTATTATTTTGGTTCCATAATATACTTATGGTGTCTTTATTGGTATTAAAATAGGTTAAATTTTTTTTAATATCATCTGTCATTCCAAAAACAGAATCTACTTTAGTGTCAGTAAATTTAAACTTCATAAATACGGTTGTTGTTGCTACATTTTAATAGTCTTAAAAACTAAGGTTTACTTACAGCAACTATATTGGTGTAAAACAAAAAGAATCCTGAGTAAACACTCAGGATTCTTTTTTATAAAACTTAAAAAGTTTTTATTTTTTTACGTTACAAGATTCTATTTCTGTAACACGTAGTGTATTAACCATACCTTTATTTGCTATTGGCATTGCGGCAAGACTAATAAGCATATCACCAACATCTAAAAATCCTTTTTGGCAGGCAATTGCATTTACGTCTTCTATAGTTTCATCTGTAGTTACATACTTATCATAATAAAAAGCTTTAACACCCCATAAAAGGTTTAATTGTGTTAATATTCTTTTGTTAGAAGTAAAAACTAAAATGTGAGCACTTGGTCTCCATGCAGAAATTTGAAAAGCAGTATAACCACTATTTGTTAAAGTAGATATTGCTTTAGCTTTAATTTCGTTAGCCATTATAGCTGCGTGGTAACATACAGATTTTGTAATGTATCTGTTAGTTTTAACATGAGGAGGGTTGTGAGGTACAGAAATTAAATCTGAGTTCTCTACGCTCATTAAAATGCTAGACATTTTTTCTATTACCTGTACAGGATAGTTACCAACAGAAGTTTCTCCAGAAAGCATAACAGCATCTGCACCATCCATAACAGAGTTTGCAACATCGTTAACCTCTGCACGTGTTGGTGTAAGGCTAGTAATCATTGTTTCCATCATTTGTGTAGCAATAATTACAGGAATACGTGCTTTTTTAGCAGTAAGTACCAATTGTTTCTGAATTAATGGTACCTCATGTGCAGGAACTTCTACCCCTAAATCTCCACGAGCAACCATTAAACCGTCACAATAAGCAACAATTTTATCTATATTTTCTACAGCTTCAGGTTTTTCAATCTTAGCTATAATAGGAATTTTATGGTCTGTGTGTTTTTTTATTAATGCTTGTAGGTCAATTAAGTCTTGACTAAAACGAACAAAAGAAAGTGCAATCCAATCTACATCTTGAGAAATTGCAAAAATTGCATCTTTAATATCTTTTTCTGTAAGTGCAGGTAAAGAAATGTTTGTGTTTGGTAAGTTTACTCCTTTTTTAGATTTTAATGGTCCACCTTGTATAACCTCTGCTTTTACTTCATCTTTTTTGTTTGTAGAGATTACTTTAAACATTAATTTACCATCATCTAAAAGAACCAATTCTCCTGGCTTAACATCTTTAGGGAAAGATGCATAGTTCATATATACCTTTTCTGCAGTACCTTCAAAAGGTTTTCCTGTTACAAAAGATATTTTATCTCCTGGAGCAACAACAACTTCACCAGCCATAACCCCAACTCTTAGTTTAGGTCCTTGTAAATCTGCTAAAATAGAAGTGTTAGAGCCTAGCTCATCACTTAACTCACGTATCATTTTAACACGCTCTGTAACATCTGAATAATCTGCGTGAGAAAAATTAATTCTGAAGACATTTACTCCAGCATTAATCATATCTCTTAAAATTTCTTTTTTACTTGTTGCAGGCCCTAGGGTTGCTACTATTTTTGTTTTTTTGTTAGTTGGCATTGTTAAAAAATTAAGTTGTTTTTAGATTTTAGGTTATCAACATCTATACTGTAAGCAGTAACAATTTTTGGTATGCTTACAATTTGTTTTAAAATTGAAGCTACAATTTCTTTGTCTTCTTGCTCTATTTTTAAAAAGTAATCTACATCCTTATATTCAGGAATAAGATAATGTGTTGTGTATGATAGTTCACTACCAAACAGACCTCCTTGTTCTTCTTGCTCTTCTATTTTACTATGGTTGCTAATTAAAGTCCAGTAATTGTGGTTGTCTACATCTTCCCATTCAAAAAAAGGAAAAGAAATGCGTTTGTTTACATCCAAATCTATTTTAGCTCTTCTAAAATTAGATTTTAAAAATAAATTAAGATTATAGCCAATTGCGTAATCTTCTAGACTGCTGTGTAGGGCAATTAATGAAAAAGAATCTTCAAAAAAATCTTCAGAAATTTTATGTATAGCTCCCATATTCTTTATGTCTGAAAGAGTAAATATAGGATTAAAACTTATACTAGCCTAGTATGTTTTAAGGTTTAAGCAAGGTATTTAAAACGAAAACGTTTTAGTTAACAATTATTTTACTTAGACTTCTTAATTTTGTCTTGTAAAGCAAAAAATGCACGTTTAGAAGCAGCTTCTTCTGCCTTCTTTTTTGATGTTGCTCTTGCTTTTGCAATTACATTATTGTCTATAGAAAGTTTAACGGCAAAGTGTTTTAAGGTGTCATTGCCTGTATCTTCATAAACATTGTAATTAAATTGCTTTTTTTGTTTTTGGCACCATTCTATAACCAAACTTTTATAGCTAATTACTCTGCCTTCTAATTGTTCTATATCTACGTATGGGCCAATTACTCTTTCGTTTATAAATTTTTCACAATATTGGTAGCCTCTATCTAGGTAAATAGCACCAACTAGTGCTTCAAAAACATTGCCGTGTATATTGTCTCCAAAGTGCGATTTAGAAATTCTACTCTCTACGTATTTTATTAGTTCTAAATCTTTCCCTAATTCATTTAAATGTTCTCTACTAACAATTTTAGAGCGCATTTTGGTTAAGTATCCTTCGTCTCCTAGCGGTACTTCGTTATATAGGTATTTAGAAATAATAGTGCCTAGCATAGAATCGCCTAAAAACTCCAAGCGTTCATAATTTAAAGGGTTACCGTCTTTATCTTTTTTGTTTGCAGATCTATGCAAAAAAGCTTTGCGGTATATGCTTATATTTTTAGGTTTAAAACCTAAAATGTGTGTTATTCCTAAAAAAAAATCCCCATCTTTTTCTGGATGGGAATTAAATATTTTGGAGATAAAACTCATTATCTTAGTTTAATTTTTTGAAAATTACACAAGCATTGTGCCCACCAAAACCAAACGTATTGCTTAATGCAACGTTTACGTCTCTTTTTTGAGCCTTATTAAGTGTAAGGTTTAACTTAGGATCTATGTTTTCATCTACAGTTTCATGGTTAATTGTAGGCGGTACAACACCGTGCTCCATTGCAAGTATAGATGCAATTGCTTCTATTGCTCCGGCAGCTCCTAACAAGTGACCCGTCATAGACTTAGTAGAGTTTATGTTAATATTATGTGCGTGTTCACCAAAAACTTTGCTAATAGCTTTTAACTCTGCTACATCTCCTAAAGGTGTAGATGTACCGTGTGTATTAATAGCGTCTACATCTTCTGGTTTTAAACCAGCGTCTCTTAAACAGTTTTCCATTACACGTACAACGCCAATACCTTCTGGGTGTGGTGCGGTCATATGGTAAGCATCACTAGATAAACCACCACCAGCTACTTCTGCATATATTTTTGCTCCTCTGGCAACAGCGTGCTCATATTCTTCTAACACTAAAGCGCCAGCTCCTTCACCTAAAACAAAACCATCTCTGGTAGCGTCAAAAGGTCTAGATGCTGTTTGCGGACTATCATTTCTGGTAGATAACGCGTGCATAGCGCCAAAACCACCCATACCTGCAATAGTAACAGCAGCCTCACTACCACCTGTAACAACAACGTCACAATGGCCAAGGCGTATAGTGTTTAACGCATCTATAATTGCATTTGCAGAAGATGCACATGCAGATACAGTAGTATAGTTAGGCCCCATAAAACCGTGTTTAATAGATATGTTACCTGGTGCTATATCAGCAATCATTTTTGGTATAAAGAAAGGGTTAAACCTTGGTGTACCATCTCCTTCAGCAAAGTTTAATACTTCGTTCTGGAAAGTTTCTAAGCCACCAATACCTGCTCCCCAAATTACGCCAACTCTAAATTTGTCTAGAGCGTCTAAATCTAATTTAGAATCTGCTATTGCTTCATCTGCAGAAACCATAGCGTATTGAGCAAACTTATCTAGTTTACGTGCTTCTTTTCTATCGAAAAAATCTGCAGGATTATAGTTTTTTAATTCGCAGGCAAATTTTGTTTTAAATTTTTCTGCATCATAATGGGTAATAGGGGCAGATCCGCTTTTTCCGTTTACTAACCCATCCCAGTATTCTTCTATGTTATTGCCTATAGGCGTTAAAGCTCCTAGACCTGTAACTACAACTCGCTTTAATTGCATGAACTCAAATTTTGTTAAATCTATTAATTAGATATGTGTAAATTAAAAAAAAAAATCCATGCAGCAAGACTACCACATGGATATTTTTTTAAATCTTGTTCAAGATATAATAAATTACTTTGCTTCTTCTATATAACTTATTGCTTGACCAACTGTTGCAATGTTTTCTGCTTGATCATCTGGAATCTGAATATCGAATTCTTTTTCGAACTCCATAATTAACTCAACAGTATCTAAAGAATCTGCTCCTAAGTCGTTAGTAAAGCTCGCTTCTGTAACAACTTCGTTCTCATCAACTCCTAATTTGTCAACGATTATAGCTTTTACTCTTGATGCAATGTCTGACATAATAATTTTGTTTTAATAATTTTAATTGAAGGCAAAAATAAAAAACTTTGGTTTAAATACACCATTTGTCGTTAAAATGTGTCAATTTTTAATTTAATTTAATATTGAAGTGTTAATTTTACACCTCATTTTTTATTCAATAATTACCTTATTTGGCGCTCTATGAAACGTATTGTTCTACTTGCTTCTGGTTCTGGTTCTAATGTAGAGAACATAGCAAATTATTTTAAAGACAACCCTTTGGTTACTATTACCTGTGTACTTACTAACAAAAGAGATGCCAAAGTCATAGATAGATGTAACAGGTTGAATATAAGTTCTTTATACTTCAATAGAGAGGCTTTTTCTAAGTCAGACTGCTTATTAGACATAATTAAGGGTATGCAACCAGATTTAATTATTTTGGCGGGTTTTTTACTAAAAATACCCCAAAAGTTTGTTGATGCTTTCCCTAATAAGATTGTAAATATACACCCTGCATTACTGCCAAATTATGGAGGAAAAGGAATGTACGGCATGCATGTGCACAATGCAGTAAAAAATAATAACGAGTCAAAAACTGGCATAACAATTCATTATGTAAATGAAAATTATGATGAAGGAGCTATAATTTATCAGGCAGAAACAGCAGTTAATAGTAACGATTCTGTAGATGACATTGCAAAAAAGGTACACATGTTAGAGTATGAGCACTTTCCAAAGGTAATAGATCAACTTTTATCAAAATAATGGGTAAAAAAGGAAAATTTTATACAGTTTGGAAAGGTAAAAAACCCGGAATTTACGATTCTTGGGCTGCTTGCAAGGCTGCCATTAATAAAGAAAAAGGCGCCCAGTATAAGTCTTTTCCAACTTTTGAAGCTGCAAAAAAAGCTTTTAATGGTAGTTATGATGATTATAGAGGTAAAAAAATTACTACAAGCTTGTCTAAAGCAGAGCTAGATAAAATAGGGCAACCAAATTACAACTCTATTGCTGTAGATGCAGCATCTAGTGGCAACCCAGGTATTATGGAATACCGTGGTGTAGACACCCAAACCGCCAAAGAGCTTTTTAAACAAGGGCCTTTTAAACAAGGTACTAATAATATAGGAGAGTTTTTAGCTTTGGTACATGGCTTGGCATATCTTAAAAAAAATAATAGTAACCGTATAATTTATACAGACTCTAGAACAGCTATGAGTTGGGTACGCAAAAAAAAGTGCAATAGTAAATTAAAGGAGTCTAAAAAAAATGAAGATGTTTTTGAGTTAATACGTAGAGCAGAAGATTGGTTAAAAACAAATACATACACTACAACAATTGTAAAATGGGAAACTAAAGCTTGGGGAGAAATTCCTGCAGACTTTGGGCGTAAATAGTACTTTTTCTTGTTTTTATAAATTGATGTTCTAATGAATCGGAATTGCTATTTCAAAAATGTATCTTTGCACCAAAATTAACTTATATGAGCAAATTGTTAATTGTGGGTACAGTAGCTTTTGATGCTATAGAAACCCCTTTTGGTAAAACAGATGTTATTCTTGGTGGTGCAGCAACGTACATAGCTTTAGCTGCGTCACAATTTAAAGTAAACTCTGCAATAGTATCTGTTGTTGGTGAAGATTTCCCTCAAGAACACCTAGACTTATTAAAGAGTAAAAATGTAGATTTATCTGCCTTAGAAATTGTAAAAGGAGGTAAAACATTTTATTGGAAAGGTAAATATCATAACGATTTAAACTCTAGAGATACTTTAGCTACAGAGTTAAACGTATTGGCAGATTTTAAACCAGTAGTTCCAGAAAGTTATAAAGAAGCAGATGTTGTTATGTTAGGAAACCTACACCCTAGCGTACAAATGAGTGTTATTGAACAAATGACAAAAAAACCAAAGCTTATTGTTTTAGATACAATGAACTTTTGGATGGATAATGCATTAGATGAATTGTTAAACGTAATTAAGCATATAGATGTTATTACAATTAATGATGAAGAGGCAAGACAATTAACAGGAGAATATTCTTTAGTTAAGGCAGCTGCCAAAATACAAACAATGGGACCAAAATTTGTTGTTATTAAAAAAGGAGAACACGGAGCATTATTGTTTAAAGATGATAATGTGTTTTTTGCACCAGCATTACCGTTAGAAGAGGTTTTTGACCCTACAGGTGCAGGAGACACTTTTGCAGGTGGCTTCTCTGGTTATTTAGCAGCTTCAGGTAACGTTTCTTTTGACAATTTAAAAAGCGCAATAATTCACGGTTCTAATTTGGCCTCTTTTTGTGTAGAACGCTTTGGAACAGAGCGTATGGAGAAATTAGAAAAAACAGAAGTAGACAAGAGGCTGCGTCAGTTTGCAGAATTAACCCAGTTTAACATAGAATTACAATAATAATTACAAGCCCATTTATGGGCTTTTTTTAATATCAATTTATAAGAAATGAGTGACGCCATTAAACACGAATGTGGAATTTCTATGATTAGGCTGTTAAAGCCCTTAGAGTATTACAAAGAAAAGTACGGTACAGCTTTTTACGGAGTAAATAAAATGTACTTAATGATGGAAAAGCAACACAACCGTGGACAAGACGGTGCAGGTTTTGCCAGCATTAAATTAGATATGAAGCAAGGAGAGCGTTATATGAGTAGAGTGCGTTCTGCTCAAAGTCAGCCAATACAAGATATTTTTGCTCAGATAAATGACCGTATAAACACTGCTTTACAAGAAAACCCAGAGTATGTAGACAATGTAGCTTTACAAAAAAAACACATTCCTTATATAGGAGAGGTGTTGCTAGGGCACGTACGCTACGGTACTTTTGGTAAAAATAGTATAGAGAGTGTGCACCCTTTTTTAAGACAAAATAATTGGATGCATAGAAACCTAATTGTGGCAGGTAATTTTAACATGACCAATGTTAATGAACTTTTTGACAATTTGGTGCAAATTGGTCAGCACCCAAAAGAAATGGCAGATACAGTAACTGTTATGGAAAAAATAGGTCATTTTTTAGATGACGCTGTAGCAAAACTTTACAAGCAAATAAAAAAGGAAGGGTTTACTAAATTAGAAGCTTCACCAATTATAGCAGAGCGTTTAAACGTTGCTAAAATTCTTAAAAAGGCAGCTAAAAACTGGGATGGTGGTTATGCTATGTCTGGTTTATTAGGTCATGGAGATAGTTTTGTGCTTAGAGATCCTGCAGGTATTAGACCCGTTTACTATTATAAAGATGATGAGGTTGTTGTTGTAGCATCGGAAAGACCAGCAATACAAACAGTATTTAACGTACCTTTTGATGAAATAAAAGAACTAGAACCTGGACACGCTCTTATAGTAAAGAAAAGTGGTAAAGCTAATATTAAACAAATTCTAGAGCCAGTAGAGCGTAAAGCATGTTCTTTTGAGCGTATTTATTTTTCTAGAGGTAGTGATAAAGAAATTTATAAAGAGCGTAAAGAGCTTGGTAAGTTACTTTTTCCGCAAATATTAGAGTCTATAGATGGTGATATTAAAAACACTGTTTTTTCATACATACCAAATACAGCAGAAACTTCTTTTTATGGTATGGTTAAAGAGGCGCAAAACCACTTAAACCGTAAAAAGGAACAGCAAATTTTATCTATAGGAAGAAAAATTACATCAGAGGAGTTACACGAAATACTAGAGGTTAGACCTCGTATAGAAAAAGTAGCCATTAAAGATGCTAAACTTAGAACATTTATTACACAAGACAGTAGTAGAGATGATCTAGTAGCGCATGTATATGATATATCTTACGGTTCTGTAAAAAAGGGAGACAACCTTGTTATTATAGATGATAGTATAGTACGTGGTACAACGCTAAAAAAGAGTATTTTAAAAATACTAGATAGGTTATTACCAAAGAAAATAGTAGTAGTTTCATCTGCTCCACAAATTAGATATCCAGATTGTTATGGTATTGATATGGCTAAACTAGAAGACTTTATTGCTTTTAGGGCTGCCTTAGCACTACATAAAGAAAATGACTCTATGGATATTGTAAAAGGTATTTATGAGAAATGTTTAACACAAGTAAACAGACCAGACAAAGAGGTTGTTAACTATGTGAAAGAGTTTTACAAGCCTTTTACGGCAAAGCAAATTTCTAAAAAAATAGGAGAATTACTTAGCTCATCAGAAATTAAAGCAGAGGTAGAAATTATATATCAAACTGTAGAAAGTTTACATGAGGCTTGTCCTAAAAATTTAGGAGATTGGTACTTTACCGGAGATTACCCTACTCCAGGAGGTAACAGAGTGGTTAACAGAGCATTTATTAACTTTTATGAAGGTAAAAGTGAACGAGCGTATTAAAATGCATCGATGAAATGCATTAAATAGTGTATTTTGTCGGTAATATATGCGTTTTAGCTTTTTTATGCAGCCAAAGGGTAGTTACATAGCTAATTTTGTGATTACCATAGCATAAGTAGGTTAAGTTCATGGTAAAATTTGGGGAAAAGGTGGAGGAAACTCCGCCTTTTTATTTTTTATACTATACCATTCATCGGATAATATGTAGTTGGACTGATGAAATGGGCGTTAATCCGATACTTTAGGAACAAAATATAAACTTAAGTTATCTTTGCTGTACCATAGCATAAGTAGGTTAAGTTCATGGTAAGATTTGGGGAAAAAGGTGGAGGAGACTCTACCTTTTTATTTTTTACTACTTTCCTGAAATTCAATTCCTTTTTAAAAAAATATATAAAAAACACTTAGTCTAGTAAACTCTTTAGTTTAACTAATATTGTTTATTGCACTATATAATTAGTATACATTTGTTATCACCATAGCATAAGTAGGTTAAGTTCATGGTAAGATTTGGGGAAAAAGGCGAAGGAAACTTCGCCTTTTTATTTTTACCCAAATTTGTAAAGTCTTCATTTTTATTTAGCTGTAACTATCATAGTACTAGTCTTTTTCATTTTTTAAACCCTTATTTGAGTTCTAACACCCTAGTTATCCGATAATTATATTTGTATTGTTAATTTTTTTAACTTATTTCATAAATAGTAAGAAAATATTTACTAATATTGTGTTAACTAATAATCAATACAATATTAATTATGAAAAACTTAAATTTTAAAAGAACCTACCTACTAGGGTTAACTTTTGTAGCAGTTTTACAGTCTTGTTCTAAAGATACAGACTCTTTGGGACAGCAAACCGAAGTTGCAGAAGCACAAGAGTTGGCAATTTCTGAAGCTTTTGAAAACGAATTACATGAATGTGGTTATGTAGACGGTAACTGGAGTAGTACAGCATATTTAAGCAGTTCTATAGGAACGTCTTCTGAGACTAATTTTATGCAAACACAAAACTCTAAAATTGCAGCAGTATGGGGAAGACCAGCTGTGCCACTTAGTTTTGTAAAAGACAACTCTAACCCTAACTCTACTTACAATGCTATATCTTATGGTAGTGGTAAAATTTATTACGGAGAAGCCATTTATAATGCTGCAAAGGCACAAGGGCAAATAGCAAATGTTATGATATTAGCACATGAGTTTGCTCATCAATTACAATTTACATACGGTTACCCATCTAAAAATGAATCTACTGCCAGAGCAGCAGAATTAGAGGCAGATGGTATGGCAGGTTACTATTTAAGAAGACCTAATGGCTACAACAAAACTAGTTTTTCTCAGATAGCTACTGCTTATGAATTTGCAGCTTCTATTGGAGATAATAACACAACCAGTCCTGGTCACCACGGGCGTAGTTACCAAAGACGCTCTGCAGTAAGATTAGGGTTTTTATTAGGTGCTTATGATTTAAATGCGGCTAGTTTTGACTACAACTTTTTTTACTACTATAACGGAGTTTTAAATGGATCTTACAAGCAAGAAAAATCTGAATATTTTAATGCAGAATTAGATAAGTATATACGTTCTTACGCAAAAGAATTGCAAAAAATTAGCAACGGAGAAATGTCTGATGAAGAGTATTTTAATCTAGATTAAAAATTTATGAACACCTACTTTAGTATAATTTTTTAATTAGCGCTAAAATTTTAACAAAACTATGGGATTTTTGAGTTGAATTTCTAGTTGGTTTTTGGAGAAAAGACGAAGGAAACTTCGTCTTTTTGTTTGCTTGTAATCAAGCTATTAGGGTGCATTTCATCGATATTATTTGCAATATTCTATGTTATTGTGTTAATTTTTTTGCAGATTTTTTTTTTATTAGACACAATACCAGTAATTTAGCAGAGCCATAGCATAAGTAGGTTAAGTTTATGGTAAGATTTGGGACGAAAAGGGTAGAGACTTCTCTGCCCTTTTCTATTTTATAGAATTAAGTAGAAATTTTATATAAAAAAAGCCACTCTAAAATTAGAGTGGCTTTTGTATTTTTAAGTGTAATTTTTTATTTGTTACTAGCGTAAAGTTCAGATACTTT
Organism: Cellulophaga geojensis KL-A; assembly: GCF_000568425.1. NCBI lineage: Bacteria > Pseudomonadati > Bacteroidota > Flavobacteriia > Flavobacteriales > Flavobacteriaceae > Cellulophaga > Cellulophaga geojensis. Next base: position 58,929 of record NZ_ARZX01000013.1, on the reverse strand, counting down.
TTCCCAGTTAATTACATTAAAAAATCCACCAATATAGTCAGGTCTTCTGTTTTGGTAATTTAAGTAATAAGCATGTTCCCAAACGTCTAATCCTAAAATAGGAAAACCGCCACAACCAACACCAGGCATTAATGGGTTATCTTGGTTAGGAGAAGAACAAACCTCTACTTTACCACCTTTATGTACACATAACCAAGCCCAACCAGAACCAAATCTAGTTGCTGCTGCAGTAGAAAAAGCTTCTTTAAAAGCATCAAAAGAACCATAAGCATCATTAATAGCTGTTGCTAACTCGCCAGTTGGTTCTCCGCCACCGTTTGGAGACATTACTTCCCAAAAAAGTGAGTGATTGTAAAAACCACCACCGTTGTTACGTACTGCACCATTACTCATATCTAAATTAGTTAAGATATCTTCTATAGATTTCCCAGCTAAATCAGTACCTTCAATAGCACCGTTAAGTTTAGTTGTGTATCCGTTGTGATGTTTAGTATGGTGAATCTCCATAGTTCTTGCATCAATATGTGGTTCTAACGCATCATATGCGTAAGGTAATTTTGGTAATTCAAAAGCCATAATTATATCTATTTTTAAGTTAAAAAAATGTCGTAGCTCAAATTTACAATATTCTAAGGCATTTTCCATAACGTTTCTGTTAAGAACATTGTAATATTATGTAATTTGCAGCTAAAAACTAGTTGGAAACTTCGCCTTACAAAATATACAGTGCATCTGCAGGTTCTGGTAAAACGTATACCTTGGCCAAGGAATACCTTAAAATAATTTTATCTTCTGCAACAGCAAAAAGTTACAGACAAATATTAGCCATTACATTTACCAATAAGGCTGTTAATGAAATGAAACAGCGAATTTTAGATAATTTGTATGCTTTTAGTAAAGTAGATGAAGAGAATAAGCCATCAGACTTATTTTTAGATGTTGCAAAAGAGCTAAATGTTTCTATTGAAGAGTTACAAAAAAGAGCTAAACAAGTACATAAAAGTATACTACACAATTACGCTTTTTTTGATATTTCTACCATAGATAAGTTTACACACAGGCTTATTAGAACCTTTGCTAAGGATTTAAAAATACCTCAGAATTTTGAGGTTGTTTTAGATGTAGAATTGTTGTTGTCTGAAGCTGTAGAAAGATTGCTAGCAAAAGCTGGTACAGATAAGCTTTTAACAAGCACGTTATTAGAATTTACTTTTGAGAAAATTGATGATGACAAAAGCTGGGATATTTCTTTTGATTTAAATAAAGTGGGTAAAATGTTGTTTAATGAAAACAACATAGAACACTTAAAAAGTTTTAAAACTAAAAGCATTACCAATTTTTTAGAACTTAAAAAAACGCTTTCGTCTACCATTAAAAATTTAGAAGATGCAGCTATACAAAAAGCAAAAACTGTAGATGTTTTAATACAAACAGAAAGTATAGATGTTGCAGATTTCCCTAGGCAAACATTGCCAAATCATTTTAAAAAAATAGTAGAAGGTGAGTTTAGTTTACTTAAATTATATAAAAATAAACTAGGTGAAAATTTAGAACAGGGTAAAATATTTAAAGCTACCGTAAAAAATGCACCAGACCACATAGCTCCTATGTTGTTAGAAATTTATAACAGTGTAAAAAATACCATTTACCAAAGGGCAATGTATAAAAATGTGTACGCTAATCTTGTGCCATTAACTGTTTTAAATGAAATACAAAAAGAAATTAATGCTATTTGCAAAGAAAGAGATCAGTTAACTTTAGCATCTTTTAATGCAATAATTTCTAAAGAAATAAAAAACCAGCCAGCACCATTTATTTATGAGAGGCTTGGTGAAAAATACAGACACTATTTTGTAGATGAGTTTCAAGATACCTCAGAGCTTCAGTGGCAAAACTTAATACCATTAATAGGTAATGCTCTAGAAAGTTTAGATGATTATGGTAAAAAAGGATCACTTTTATTGGTTGGTGATGCCAAACAGGCTATTTACAGATGGCGTGGTGGTAAGGCAGAACAATTTATAAAGTTAACTAATAAAGAAGAATTGCCTTATGTTTTAGAACCAAAAACCACAGAACTACCAAGAAACTACAGGAGTTATTCAGAAATTATTAATTTCAACAATAACTTTTTTACCATTACAAGTAACTTGCTAAACAATACTGCTTATGCAGATTTGTATGTGTCTGGAAATAAGCAAGAAATAAACACAAAAACGGGTGGTTTGGTAACGTTGTCTTTTATTCCTAATGAAAAAGAGGAGCAAGATAACGACTTGTACTGTGAGTCGGTTTTAGAAACAATAACAGCGCTAACATCAGAAAAAAAATACAATTATAAAGATATTTGCATTTTAGTACGCTCTAACAACCACAGTTATGTGTTGGCAGATTTTTTAACATCTAAAGAAATTCCTGTAATATCATCAGAATCTCTGTTGCTAAAGAGTAGTGAAAAAGTAAGTTTTTTATTAAACCTTTTAACTTATAGTACGCAGCCTAAAGACAAAGACACAGCTTATGAAATTTTATATTTTTTGGCAGAGAAAGGTGAAGATACGCACCAATTTATACAAAAGCATTTAAACAATTTAGAAGAGTTTTTATTACAGCAATATGGTTTTGCAATAGATAAATTAAAACAATTATCTGTTTTTGATGCTTTTGAAAAGGCTATTCATCAATTTAAACTAGCAGAAACATCAGATGCTTACCTTATTAGTTTAATGGATGAGGTTTTAGATGTAGAACAAAAAGACGGTGTTAGTGCCCAAACCTTTTTAACTTATTGGGACAAGAAAAAAGACAAATTATCATTAAAAGCACCAGACAATATTAATGCTGTGCAAATAATGACCGTGCATAAATCTAAAGGGTTAGAGTTTCCTATTGTAATTTTTCCGTTTGCCAATTCCTTTATATATGGTAAAGATGAAAAAATATGGCTGCCTGTAGATCCAGAGCAGTTTAATGGTTTTTCAGAAGTATTAGTTACCAAAAAGCAAGAAATGGAACAATATGGAGACTTAGCGGCAAAACTATTTTTAGACGAACATAGTAAACAAGAGCTAGATGCCTTTAATGTATTGTATGTGGCATTAACCAGAGCAGTAAAAGCACTATATATAATAAGCAAAAAAGAGCTAAATACTAAAGGAGAACCTAGTGTTAACAAATATTCTGGTTTATTTATTAAATATTTGCAGCAACTGGGCTTGTGGTCAGACACACAATTAACCTATAGCTTTGGTAATTTGCAAATAGCAGAAGAAAGCACTGCTAAAGTAGAAAAGTTAAACCACATAAATTATCAATACTCTACTAAAGATAGGCCTAGTTTTAAAATACTTACCAAATCTGGTATGTTGTGGGAAACTGGCAGAGACGTAGCGTTAGAAAAAGGAAACTTAATACACCTGCTATTAAGTTATGTAAAAACTAAAAAAGATGTAGATAAGGCCATATCAATAGTAATAAGAGACGGACATTTAACTCCTTTAGATGTAGCAGTAACAAAACAAAAAGTACTTACTATAATAGAACACCCAGATTTAGCTAAATATTATAAAGAAGGAAATATTGTTAAGAATGAAAAGGATATAATTACAGCAGAAGGATTACTTTTGCGCCCAGATAGAGTTGTAATTAACACAAATAATGAGTCAACTGTTATAGATTACAAAACAGGTACACCAAATAATAGTTACCATCAACAAGTAAATAGTTATGCTTATGCACTAGAGACTATGAATTATAAAGTAGTATCTAAGATAATAGTATATATAAATGATAATATAACTCCAGAATTTATAATTTAAAATTATGTACGGAAAAATTAAAGAACACTTACAAGAAGAACTAGACGCAATAAAAGAAGCAGGTCTATACAAAACAGAGCGTATTATAACGTCTCCACAAGATGCTGTTATAAAAATATCTACAGGAGAAGAAGTTATAAATTTTTGTGCAAACAACTATTTAGGGTTGTCTTCTCATCCAGATGTTGTGCAAGCAGCAAAAGATGCTATGGATACACACGGTTTTGGAATGTCATCTGTACGTTTTATTTGTGGTACACAAGATATACATAAAGAGTTAGAGCAAAAAGTAGCTAATTTTTATGGTACAGAAGATACCATATTATATGCAGCAGCTTTTGATGCTAATGGAGGTGTTTTTGAACCTTTATTAACTGCAGAAGACGCTATAATATCAGATTCATTAAATCATGCTTCAATTATAGATGGTGTACGTTTATGTAAAGCAAAGCGATATAGATATGCTAATAATGATATGGCAGATTTAGAAAAGCAACTTAAACAAGCTAATGAAGACGGATCTAGATTTAAAATAATAGTTACAGATGGAGTTTTCTCTATGGATGGTTTATTGGCGCCATTAGATAAAATATGTGATTTAGCAGATAAGTATGATGCATTGGTAATGATTGATGAATGCCATTCTGCCGGATTTATAGGAGAAACAGGTCGCGGAACACTAGAAGAAAAAGGAGTTTTAGACCGTATAGATATTATTACAGGTACTTTAGGAAAAGCACTAGGTGGTGCAATGGGGGGCTATACTACGGGTAAAAAAGAAATTATAGAAATTTTAAGACAACGCTCTAGACCATATTTATTTTCTAATTCCTTAGCTCCTGCAATTGTAGGTGCATCTATTAAGGTTTTTGATATGCTAGATAAAGACACCACCTTAAGAGATAAGTTGGCAGAAAATACGGCATATTTTAAAAAAGGAATGAAAGCAGCTGGATTAGATATTATAGACGGAGATTCTGCCATAGTGCCAGTAATGCTGTATGATGCCAAGCTTTCTCAAAAAATGGCTGATATGCTTTTGGATAGAGGTATTTACGTAATAGGATTTTTCTTTCCTGTAGTGCCAAAAGGTAAAGCAAGAATAAGAGTTCAGTTATCTGCAGCGCATAAAAAAGAGCATTTAGACCAAGCAATTGCAGCTTTCACCGAGGTTGGAAAAGAACTTGGAATCATTTAATTAAGTTAATTTTTTTACTAATTGTGTTAAAAAAAAGGGTTGTTTGATTTTGTTAATAAATCCTAACAACTTACATTTGCAGCTTACAAACACTTAAAACTTAAATTTTAAAGCATGAAAAATCTTAGCAAATTAATGCTTGTTGCCTTACTACTAGTAGGGGTAAACAACATACAAGCGCAAGACGAAAATAATCCTTGGCAGATTAGCTTTGGTGTAAACGCAGTTGATATGTGGCCAACTAATGATGAGGATGCCGTTTACCCTACAGGAGAATTGTTTGATGAGTACTTTAACGCTACTGATCACTGGAACATTCTTCCTTCTATCTCTTATATTGGAGTTTCTAGATCTGTAGGTAATGGTTTCTCTGTAGGAGTTAGAGGTTCTTTAAATAGAATTGAAAACTTAGGAGACTGGTCAGCTGATGATCTATCTTACTACGGTTTAGATGGTGCAATTAAATATGCATTCTTAAAAAATACAACAATTGATCCTTTCGTTGAAATCGGTGGTGGTTACACGTGGGTTGATGAAATTGGATCTGGTACTGTAAATGGTGGTATTGGTGTTAACGTATGGTTCTCTGAGAACATAGGTTTAACATTACAAACTGGTTACAAGCACGGATTTGAAGATTACAGCGTTAAACATTTCCAACACTTAGCTGGTCTTGCTATCAAATTTGGTGGTGCTGATACAGATGGTGACGGTGTTTATGACAAAGATGATGCTTGTCCAGAAGTTGCTGGTTTAGAAGCTTTCAACGGTTGTCCTGATGCTGATGGTGATGGTATCGAAGACAGCAAAGATGCTTGTCCTAACGAAGCTGGATCTAAAGAAATGAACGGTTGTCCTGATGCTGACGGTGATGGTATTGCTGATAAAGATGATGCTTGTCCTAATGAAGCAGGTACTGCTGCATTAAACGGTTGTCCTGATGCTGATGGTGACGGTGTTGCTGATAAAGATGACAAATGTCCTTCTGAAGCTGGTCCTGCTGCAAACAACGGATGTCCTTGGGAAGATAAAGATAAAGATGGTGTTTTAGATAAGGATGATAAATGTCCAGAGGTTGCTGGTACTGTTGCTAACAACGGTTGTCCTGAAGTAACTGAAGAAGTTCAGAAAAAATTAAATGATTACGCTAGAACTATCTTATTTGATACAGGTAAATCTTCTATCAAAGCTGAGTCTACTGCTGTTATGGTAGATATCATTACTATCTTAAAAGAGTACCCTAACGCTAAGTTTACTGTTGAAGGTCATACTGATAGTGTAGGTTCTGCTACTTTAAACCAGAAGTTATCTGAGTCTAGAGCTCTTTCTGTAAAAGAATTTTTAGTAGAAAAAGGAATTGGAGAATTTAGATTATCTGCTGTAGGTTACGGTGAAGATAAGCCAATTGCTACTAACAAAACTAGAGCTGGTAGAAAGCAAAACAGAAGAGTTGAAATCAACTTAGTAAAATAATAAGAGTTTAAAACTCTAATTTTATAGAAAAGGCTCCGCAATTGCGGAGCTTTTTTTATTTTTAACCCATGCAAAGCTTTTTAGAAGAAACACTACTTACAATTATTAAAAAAGAAGGTTCATTAGAGAACCTTATTTTTGTTTTACCAAGTAAACGTGCAGGTACGTTTCTTAAAAATGCAATTTCTAAACATACCAGCAGCACAATATTTGCTCCAGAAATACAGAGTATTGAAGATTTTGTAGAAAACATTTCTGGCTTAGCTTATGCGTCTAGTACACAGCAACTTTTTGAGCTTTATAAAGCTTACACAACTACAGTAAAAGGAGAACAAGACACTTTTTATGCGTTTTCTAAATGGGGAACTACGCTACTACAAGATTTTAATGAAATTGATAGGTATTTGGTAGATACCAAAAAAATATTTTCACACTTAAATGCAGTACAAGAAATTAACCACTGGACTGTAGAAAAGGATAAGAGTACCATTATTACCAATTATATGGCTTTTTGGAACTCATTAGAGGAGCTCTATACAGCTTTTAATACATCATTAAAGCAAGATGGTCTGGGCCACCAAGGATTAGTATACAGAGAGGCTTGTGCTAATTTAAATGCTTATATGCAAAGCACCAGTAAACAAAAACATCTTTTTATTGGTTTTAATGCTCTAAATACTGCTGAAGAATTAATTATACAAACCATACTAGAAAATACAAACGCAGAAATTTATTGGGATTTAGACGAGTATTTTTATAGTGACCCTGTACATGATGCTGGCTTTTTTATTCGTCAGTTTAGCAAACAATGGCACTACTTTAAAGACAAGCCCTTACAAGTTACTAATGGCAATTATTTAACACCAAAAAATATAACTATTACAGGTGTTCCTAAAAATGTATCTCAGGCAAAATATATAGGTAGTGTTTTGGATAAATTGTACAATGATAAAAAAAGTATGTTAACCAATACAGCAGTTGTATTAGGAGATGAAACACTTTTAAATCCATTAATTAATGCCATACCAGAAGAAATAAATGGCATTAACATAACAATGGGTTTTCCGTTACATAAATCGCCTTTAGAGAGTTTATTTTCACAGTTGTTTGACCTTTATATACGTAAAGATGAAAAAGGTTGGTACTACCAGCATGTAACAACTGTACTAAACCACCCATATATACAATTATTGTTTGCAACAGAAGACAATACAATAAATGCTGCAGATGCAATATGCAACCAAATTAAGAGTAGAAACTGGATTTATGTAGACGTAGCCAAACTGCAATTAATTAGTAGTACAAGTAATTTAGACTTACTTTTTTATAAGTCAAACTTAACTGTTCCTGTTTTTATTAAAAAATGCTTAGCACTTATTTTAGCTGTAAAAGAAAAAATAAACGCAGAGGGTAACGGATTAGAGTTAGAGAATTTATACAGATTTCATCAATTGTTTAACCAACTAAATAATTTAGTGGTTAAATACCCTTTTTTAAATGATTTGCAGTCGCTCTTTGGTTTATATAAAGAGTTATTATCTAGTGAAACTTTAGACTTTAAAGGAGAGCCTTTAAAAGGTTTGCAAATTATGGGAATGCTAGAAAGTAGAAATCTAGATTTTGAAACCGTATTATTAACATCTGTAAATGAGGGCATTTTGCCTTCAGGTAAATCTAACAATTCTTTTATTCCTTTTGATATTAAAAAGATGTATGGTTTACCTACCTATAAAGAAAAAGATGCCGTTTATACGTATCATTTCTACAGACTTCTTCAACGTGCCAAAAACATACATTTGGTGTACAATACAGAACCAGATGTTTTAGAGGGAGGCGAGGTTAGTAGGCTTATTAGGCAATTGTTAGCTGATAGTAAAATATCAAACTATATTACAGAAACTATTGCTTTTCCTGAAATAAAATCACCCAAAAAGAAAGTTGTTTCTATACAAAAAGATGCTCATTTAATGGAACTAATTAAAGGCATTGCTGCTTATGGTTTTTCTCCAACATCACTATCAAACTATATTAGAAATCCTTTAGATTTTTATAAAAAAAACATTTTAAAAATTAATGAGCTAGAAGAGGTTGAAGAAACAGTTGCTGCTAATACCTTTGGTACAATTGTACATGAAACTTTAGACGAGCTATACCAGCCGTTTGTAAATACTTTTTTAGAAGCTGAACAATTAAAAGCGTTACTGCCAAAAATAAATAGCACAGTACGTAAACATTTTGCTATACATTATAAAAATGTAAGTTTAGAAGAAGGTAAAAATTTAATAGCCTTTAACGTAGTTTTAAAATATGTAGAAAACTTTATTAAATTAGAAATTGAAAGTGCTAAAAAACATAAAATTAAAATTATAGGCTTAGAACTGTCTTTAAAAACAGCTATTAATGTACCTGGAGTAAATTTTCCTGTTCATATAAAAGGTAAATTAGACAGAATTGATGAGATAGATGGTGTTTTGCGTGTTATAGATTATAAAACAGGTAAAGTAGAGCAAAGAAACCTTAATTTAAGCAACTGGGAAGACATTGTAGAAGAGTATGATAAAAGCAAAGCTTTTCAATTATTGTGTTATGCTTATATGTATAATCATTTGGTTCCTGTAGATAAAGTAGAAGCAGGAATTTTTTCTTTTAAAAATATTAAGGCAGGTATATTAAAGTTTTCAGAGAATAAAAATTCTATAATTACACAGGACACTTTACTTAAATTTACAAAAGAATTGCATAAATTAGTAGGTGCAATTTGTGATCCAGACCAGCCATTTGTAGCTAAAGAGATAAAATAAACTAACAGTGCATTTCGTCGGATTTACCTGCATTTTAAAGGGGTTTTAAGACGTTGGTTAAATGTGCAAATTTATCCATCTACAGTAAACTACCATTCGTCTACACTAATTTACTGTTCAACTTTATAGTAAAAATTAATTAGAAATGGGATATTACATTTGCAGATATAAAAATTAGAGCTATGAATATTTTATTTATTGAAGACGACATGATCGAGACAATGAAGCTGAAGAGAACGATCTCTAAACTTCAATTAAAACACAACATTACCGAAGCAAAAAACGGTGAGGAAGCTCTAGATATACTACAATCTGGAAATACATTACCAGATATAATTTTGTTAGATTTAAATATGCCAAGAATGAGTGGCACTGAGTTTTTAAGTGTTTTAAAGGCAGATGAAAAGCTTAAATTTTTACCAACAATAGTATTAACTACATCAGAAAATAGAGCAGATTTATTAGAATGTTATAGAATAGGAATTGCAGGTTATGTAATAAAGCCTCTAAAATATGAGGATTATGAAACCAAATTACAAAGTGTTTTAAACTACTGGGACAACAATGAACTAGTAAAAGGCTAGTAATTTTAACACCTTTCACAACAAAAATTACACCCTAGGTATCCTTTTTCTTACTTTTACAGCTCTAAATGTCTAATTATGAAGGGAGTTGTATTTACAGAGTTTTTAGAAATGGTAGAATCTAAGTTTGGATTAGAAACTGTAGACACCATAATAGAAAACTCTAATTTGCCATCAGAAGGAATTTACACATCTGTTGGAACGTATAATTTTAATGAAATGGTAAGTCTTATTACCAGTTTAAGCTCTGAGGTAAAAACACCAGTAGGAGATTTAATTTATGCTTTTGGTTTATTTTTGTTTGACGGTTTGGCTAAAGCACACCCAGATGTTATTAAAAGCTATAACTCACCGTTAAGCCTCATCTATTCTATTGAAGACCACATACACGTACACGTTAAAAAATTATATCCAGACGCAGAATTACCTACGTTTAAAATTTTAGAAAAGACAGACACATCTATTTCTATGGTATACTCATCTAGCAGAGGATTGTACCAATTAGCGCACGGCTTAATAGAAAAATCTTTTGAGCATTTTAACAGCAGTGCAACTGTAACGTACAAACTTTTAAATGAAAACGGTACCGAAGTAAAATTTGACATTACCCAGAATGGATAGTAACAAAGAAATTTTATTACTTAAAAAGGCGTTAGAAAGACAGAAAAAAGCAAGGCTACAAGCAGAAAAAATTTTAGAAGTAAAATCTAAAGAGCTTTTTGATACTACCTTACACCTTAAACAAGCTAATAATAAATTAGAGAATTTATTAACCGAAACTACCTCTAAATTAGATGGTGGTTTTGTTAATATTATAGACCCATACGTAGTAATGGATCTTAGCTTTAATGTTGTTAATATGAACAGTTCTGCTAGAGAATTTTTAGGGTATGACAACACTAAAGAAACTATTAACCTGCCAAAATTAGTGCACAAAGATTTTATGCAATACACCATAGAATCTTTTAAAACTCTAATGCAAATAGGTACGTTAAAAAACTACAGATCTAAAATTATCACAAAAAATGGCACACATAAATGGGTGCAAATAAATACTAGTGTAATTTATGATAAAGAACAAAAACCAATAGGTGCACAAGGTATTATAAGAGACATTAGTAAAGAAACTGAAATTAAGGAAATGCTAAGCGAGCAAAAAAGACAATTAGACATAATTGTAGAAAACTCTCCGCTTGGTATTGTACTAACAGTTAATGATGAAATAATAAAGAGCAACGCTACATTTGCGGCGCTTTTAGGATACCCAGAAAATGTTGCCAGAAAATTAAAATTATCAGACATATCTGAATCCGAGGATGAAGAAATGACAAAAAAATTAGAGTCTGACTTAAATGCTGGTTTAATAGATAATTTTTCTATTGTAAAAAGATTTTTTAAAAAAAATGGAGCTCAGATTTTAGCAAAAGCTAGTATTAGTGCCGTTAAAAATAACGAAGGCAAAGTAGAGTACCAGGTTTGCGTAATAGAAGACATCACAAAAGAGCGCCAAGCAGAAGAAAAAATAAAAGCAGAAAAAGAAAAGTACAGGGGTATTATTGCTAATATGAATTTAGGTATGGTAGAAGTTACCATGGATAATGAAGTACAGCTTGTTAACCAGAGTTTTTGTAAAATGAGCGGATACTCTAAAGATGAACTTTTAGGGGAAGATGCTGTAAAAATATTGAAGATAGAGAACTCTGAAAGAATAGAGAAAAAGTCTGAAAATAGATTAAAAGGAATCTCTGACTCTTATGAAATAAAAATAAAAAATAAAAAAGGAGAAACAAGACACTGGCTAGTAAGTGGTGCTCCAAATTATAATGAAGAAGGCAAGGTTGTAGGTTCTATAGGTATACATTTAGATATTACAGAGCAAAAAGAATTAGAGTTACAAAAGGAGCAATTATTAAAAGAGCTTAAAATTAGTAATGATGGTTTACAAGAATATGCCCATATAGTTTCTCATGACCTTAAATCTCCATTACGTAGTATTAGTGCTTTAGCTACTTGGACTTATGAAGATTATAAAGACGTTTTAGATGAAGCAGGTGTGCAAAACCTAACGTTAATGCAAGAGAAAGTTGCATTCATGGACAAGCTAATTCACGGAATTTTAGAGTATTCTACAGCTGGTAGCGCACAAATGTCTACCAGTAAAGTAGATTTAAATACTGTAATAACAGACATTACAGAGAGTATTTATATTCCAGATCATGTACAGGTAGTTGTTCCAAAAAAACTACCGCTTTTAAACGCAGATAGTACAAAAATGCATCAACTTTTCCAAAATATTATTGGAAATGCAGTTGTTCATATTGAAGCAGAAAAAGGATTAGTACAAGTACTTTATAAAGAAGAACCACAGCATTGGCAATTTTGTATAGAAGATAATGGTGTTGGTATCCCAGAAAAGTTTCATAAAAAGATATTCGAAATTTTTCAATCAATAGGAGATAATGAGCGCTCTACAGGTATAGGTCTATCAATAGTTAAAAAAATTGTAGACCGTTATGAAGGTAATGTATGGGTAGAGAGTGAGTTAGGTAAAGGGACAAAATTCTTTTTTACTTTAAAAAAAGATCTTAATAATTAATTTTAGTTATGAAAATAGTACAAGCAAAAAAAGAAAAAGGAGCTAATTTTATTTTTATAACAGATAAAATTACTTTAAAAGACCCTTTGGTTTTAGTTTTTGGTAATAGATTTTTATTAGAAGAAGAAAATCTATATCAAGAAATTAAAGAGATGTTTCCTAACGGAAATGTTGTTTTTGGGAGTACTTCAGGAGAAATAATTGGAGATAAAGTATCAGAAAATGCAATTGTTTTAACTGCTATAGAGTTTGAAAAATCTACCTATATAGTAAAAAGTAAAAATGTAAAAGAGTTTGGTTATAACGATTTGGATTTAGGAGCTAAGTTAATTGAAGAGTTTCCTAAAAAAGATCTGAAACACATTTATATAATTTCTGAAGGAAGCACGGTAAATGGTAGTGCTTTAATAGAAGGAATTGAAAAAGAAAAACACATATCTATTGGGTTGTCTGGCGGTTTATGTGGAGATGATGCTAGGTTTGAAAAAACACTAGTGTCTAATAATGCTACACCTAAAGAAGGAGAAATTGTAGCTATAGGTTTTTATGGCAAAACATTAGAAATTACAAGTGCAAATTATGGTGGTTGGACCGGCTTTGGGCCAGAACGTATTATAACAAAGTCTAAAGGTAATGTTTTGTATGAGTTAGATGGGAAACCTGCATTAGACTTGTATAAAAAATACTTGGGAGATAAGGCAAAAGAATTACCAAAGTCAGCATTACTGTACCCACTAAATGTAAAAATTACTGAAGATTCACAACCAATTGTGCGCACCATTATAAATATTGACGAAGATACAAATACGATGACATTAGCCGGTGATGTTCCGCAAGGATCTACTGTACAATTAATGATGTCTACTGTAGATGACATAGCTGAAGGTGCAAGTGTAGCTGCTAAATATGCTATTAAAAACAGAGAAAACCTTCCGCAATTAGCATTACTTGTTAGTTGTGTTGGCCGTAAGTTAGTTATGGATCAAAGAACAGAAGAAGAGGTAGAAGAAGTTTTAGATGTAATTGGCAACCAGTCTAAAATTATGGGGTATTATTCTTACGGAGAAATGGCTCCTTTTGAAGGTAACAATGCGTGTATGTTGCACAACCAAACAATGACATTAACTTTAATAAGCGAGTAATGCATTCACTTTTAAGAAGACAAATACGCAAAAATTTGCCAGAGGAGCTAAAAGGTAATCCAGATTTAGACAAATTTTTTAATGCAATAGAAAAATCTTATGAAGATTACGATGATAAAATTGCAATGATACAACGTGCAACTACTATTAGTGCACAAGAATTAAAAGCAGCAAATATAGAGTTAGCACAAGAGGCGCAAGAACAGAAGAAGACACTGCAAGCCTTAGAGCAAGCAGTTAATAGTCTTAATTTAAATTTAGATAATACAGAAGATATAGTGCACTCTAAACAAAATATAGTTAGTGCGCAAAAACTAGCCAAACATATTAGTAAGCAAGCAGAACATATTGCTTTGGTTACTAAAGAAAAAGATAACTTAGTTAAAGATTTAGAGGAGCAAAATAAATCTTTAAACAACTACGCCCACGTAGTATCTCATGATCTAAAATCTCCTATGCGTAATATTAATACGCTAATGAGTTGGATTGTTGAAGAAGAAAAACACAAGTTTACACAAGATAGTATTAATAATTGCGATTTAATATCTCAAAACTTGGTAAAAATGGACAAGCTAGTTAGTGGTATTTTAAAACACGCTACTATAGGCAATAATGAAGAAGCTAAAAGCAATGTAAATATTTCATTACTTTTAAAAGACATAAAAAGTACTATTTACATACCTAAAAACGTTACAATAAAAGTAGCAGACAATTTACCAACCTTATTTTTAGACAAATATAGGTTAGAGCAACTTTTTATGAACTTATTAACTAATGCTGTAAAAGCAACAGAGCATTTAGAAAATGGTATTGTAAATGTAGATGTTTTAGAAAAGCCTAACTATTGGCAATTTAGTATTAAAGACAATGGCAAGGGAATACCACAAAAATATTTGAATAAAATATTTGAAATGTTTAAAAAGCTAGATAATGATGTAGAATCTAATGGAATAGGGCTAGCATTAGTAGAAAAAATTGTAACTTTCTATGGAGGTAAAATTTGGGTAGATTCTAAGGAAGATGAAGGAACGGTATTTTATTTTACCATTAAAAAAAATTAGTATGGAACAGCCCAACCTAAATTACGTACACAAACTAGCAGATGGTAATACAGAGTTTCTAAATCAATTTATAAGTATTATTAAAAGCGAGTTTCCTGAAGAAAACGAAACATATATTAATGCTGTTAACGCTAAGGATAATAAAGCCTCTGCAGAAATAGTACATAAGCTAAAACACAAATTTAATATTCTAGGGTTAGAAAAAGCATATGGTTTGGCAGTAACGTATGAAGAACAACTGTTAAAGGGAACATATGACTTACATACAGAATTTAAATTAATTTTAGAAAAAATAACAACCTACCTAAAAACCATTTAAACTATGAATTGTATTATAGTAGACGACGAGGCAACAGCTAGGTTAATAGTTGCACAACTTTGCTCTAACGTTGAAGAGTTAGAGGTTATAGATGCCTTTGGAAGCGCAATGGAGGCTATAAAGTTTTTAAATCAGAATACAGTAGATGTTATTTTTTTAGATATACATATGCCTGGTTTTAGTGGTTTTGACTTTGTACAAACATTAAAAAATCCGCCAAAAATTGTTTTAACAACCTCAGATACCAACTTCGCTATTGAGGCTTATGAGTATGAGTCAATTGTAGATTATTTAGTAAAACCAGTTACACAAGATCGTTTTAATAAATCTATACAAAAAGTAAAAGCAGCACTTGCTAAGGCTCCAGAACCAGAAACTGTTTCTGAGGACACTACAAAAAGCAACACAGCATTGGGCCAAGAACTATATATTAATATAGATAGACGTCTTATAAAAATTAACTTTAATGATATACAACTTATTGAAGCTAAAGGAGATTATATAGAGGTTAAAACAACAAAAGAAAACTACAGAGTACGCAATACTCTGAAAAAAATTAAAGACAAGTTACCAGAAAAGTTGTTTTTGCAAATACATAGGTCTTATATAATTAATTTCACAAAAATTATAGATATAGAAGACAATAGTGTACTTATTGAGAAAAATGTAGTGCCTATTAGTAGGTCTAACAGGCCAGAATTAATGAGAAGGTTAAACCTATTATAATTTTTATATCAGTTAAAAAAAGCCCCAAATTGTATTGGGGTTTTTATTTTATTTGATATTTTTTCTTCAGCTTATCTAAAAATAATGGTTTTTTTGTTAAGTAGTATTTTAGTTTAATACCAACTTCTGTAAACTCAAAACCAGCAGCAGTTGCAGAGGCAATGTTACTATATTTGCCATACACATCACCAATAAGTCTTTCAGAAAACTGGTGTGTTAAGCCAGCTTCGGCTCTAAAGAGTGAACTAGCATCTTGCTCCTCTACATATTGTAAGCCTGTAGCTGCACTAGCAAAATAATTTGTTTTTTCGTTTATTTTACCTCTTACATCACCAAAAAGTTCAAAGGCTTTATAGGTTTCTGGACTAAAGTAAATTACTGGTAATTGGTCCTTAAAAGTTATGTATTGGTAGTTTAGTCCAAATTTTAAAGCTGGTTTTCTTAACACATTGTAATACAAAGAGGTAAAAAGTAAATTTCTCTCGTTATCATCTGTCTGTTTAGTATGTATAAGTTGTGTGTACCAACCTAAGTTAAAATTAGTGCTTAAATTGTAAATTAAGCTATAGTGGTTCATTACTATTTCTCTTTCTATAAGTTCTGCATTAAAACTTTGTACTTCTCTTTGGTAGCCTAAATCTAAGTTTAAAAAAGACAAAGGTTTAGTTTGTAACTTGGCTTGTAGTATAGGTTGTGTGTATGACGTGTTAGAAAACCTAGAGTTGTTAAAACCTGCAGAAGCTAATAAATTAGTTTGTGGCATTAACTTATACTCAACATCTGCTTGTACTAAATGTGCTGTTGCTTTATTGTTTGTTGTAGTGTTTTCTGTGGTTCTGTATTGGTATGTTACAGTTGTTTTAAATTTGGTAGATAAAGGTACCATAGCTGCTGTTTTTAAAGAAAGAGCAGTGTTGTCTCCATTATCAAACGTGTAGCTAACTTGTTGTTCTGCAAACGGAGTGTAGTTTTTATTTAATTTTTTTATAAGCCCAGTAGCATCTTTCTGTTTCGGAAAAATTTCTAATGTTTTATATGTTGTAACGTATGCAGGTACAATTTTATCTGAAGCAAATAAAGCATTTGCTTTACCTAAATTACCGTCAAAAGACAAACTATCATTAGCCAATATAGTATTGTAATTACTAATACTGGTTTTAAATTTAGAAGTATACATACCTAAAGTTGCTTTTAAAGACATCACCCAATTACGGTTTGGATATTTTTCTTCTAATACCTCTATTTCTTTTTTTGCAGAAACAAATTTGCGGTTCCAAATTAAAGCCTGTACGTAACGTTCGTTACTTTTTTCAATAAGTTCAAAATCTTCAATTTTTTCTGCCTTTTGTTTGGCATTAATGGCTGTTTCTAAGGCTATTTTGTCTTTTTCTCCAATATGCTCTGCTAGTGCAATTCCAATTAATGCGGTTACAGTATCTTTAGGTGTTTTAGCATATTGGTAATATGTATTTTTAGCTTTGTTTACATCTTTGGTAATTAAATAAATATTGGCCAAATTTAGGAGTGCATCTTTATCGTCCTTAAAATCTTCAAGTATTTCTTTTAATAAACTTTCTCCTTTTTTATAGTTTTGGTTATTAACGTAATAATTAGCGTAACCAAGCTTAATATATTTTTTAGATACTTTGGCACTATTATTATCAGGATCTACCTCTATAGCTTTGTTAACCCACTTTAAAGCCTCTTTATACTCTTTTAAGTTACTTAATGTGTTGGCATAACCTAATATGGCAGCAAAGTTTTTAGGGTTGTTTGCAACTAGGTCTGCGTATAATGGTTTGGCTTCTTTAAATTGATTGGCCCATAAAAAGGACTCGTAATAGTTTATTTGAACCTCAAAATCATTTGGGTGCTTTTCTAATAAACCTTTAAATATGGTATTAGCAATTTTAGGTTCTCCACTTAAGCCTACTGCTCTACCGTAACATATTAATATTGTTTTATTGGTAGGGTAAGCTTGTGCCAATGGTTTAAAAAAAGTTTTAGCCTCTTTAAAATTGCCTTTTTCTAGCATTTTAAAACCAGGAGTTAAATCTTCCTGTGCATAAACTGTTACAGTTGCAATAAGTAATAAATAGAATACAATTTTCTTCATTATAAAAACGGTAGGGTTAGTACTACAGTACTATAACGTACACATTCTGTATTTATTAGGCTTTTATGATTTAATTATGAGTTAGTTAAATTTTTAATTTAAAGATTAAAACTTACCATTCGTCTACAGTAAACGGCCAATCATCTACAGGCGGCAATTTTTCCTTTATTAAAAAAAGATATTTGCTGTAACAAATAATACAAACTTAACCTAAAACACAATTATTATGGCATTACGTATAGATCACATTAACAATTTTATGGAAGTTAAAGGAAACCTTAACTCTCAGAATATGAAAGCACTTAAAAGCCATATAGACTATTACTTAAAAGGTAATGAAAAGCTAATTTTATCTTTAGACAATGTAAATAACATAATGTATTCTAGCGCAAAGCAGTTAGAGCAACTATACATTAAAGTAGCAAAAAACAATAAGGTTTTAGCTATTGTTGGTCAGGAGAATAAACAAATTGCTTCTATTATGGAAATGTCTAACACTTCTTATATCTTTAGCAATGACCGCGTTTAGTTTTGTAAATAAAAAAATAACTCCAGAACAAATATTTATGACAAGTGTACTTGTTGTAAATGGAGGCAACTACCTGTATAACTTAATACTAGGGCGTATGTTAGGGCCTGCTGCCTTTGCAGATGCAGCTTTACTAATAACATTATTGTTGGTGCTTTCTTTTGTAGGAATGACTTTTCAGTTGGTAACCACCAAGTTTAATATTTTGTTTTCTGGTAACCAATGGAAAGCTTTTGAAAACTATATGCACAAATACGCCATTATTTTTGGTGTTGCTATAGGGGCTTTATTATTTTTATTTGCAAACAATTTACAACAGTTATTTAATACAGAATCTGTAACAATGTTTAGAGTCTTTGCTGTAGGTATTCCGCTTTACTTTATAATGTCTATTAAAAGAGGAAAATACCAAGGCAAACAAAATTATACTAACTTATCTGTAACCTACCAATCAGAAATGTGGAGCAGATTGTTAGTAACACTAGCTTTATTGTTATTAGTACCAATGAACTCTGCTTTTTTAGTAGCTGTAGGTATAGTAATATCTTTTGTTTTTGGATTAATGCCAATAAAATTTAAGAAAATATCTTTTGCTGCATCTAATATTTTAACTGTAGAAAATAAAAAGAAAGTTACCACATTTATACTATTAACAGCCGGTTATGAGCTTACGCAAATTATTATAAACAATAGCGATGTACTTTTAGTAAAACATTATTTTAATTCTTTAGATGCCGGGCTTTATGCTTCTTTAGCATTAATAGGTAGAGTAGTTTATTTTGTAGCTTGGATGTTTGTAATGTTATTATTACCAGCAGTAATAGAAAAAAGAAAAGAAGGTAAACGTACAGCACCAATTTTATTTAAGTATGTTGGTTATATAAGTTTACTATCTGTAACTATAGTTGCTGGTTGCTACCTTTTTCCAGAAACAATTATATCATTAATGTTTGGTGATGCTTATTTAGAAATGTCATCTTTATTATGGCAATATGCTTTAGCAACATCGCTTTTTGCTATATCTAACATATTTGCATATTATTTTTTATCTCTAGACTATTATGTTCCGGTAATATTATCTGGTATACTAGGATTATCACAAATAGGATTAATCGTATTTTTTCATAGCAGTTTAGCTATGGTTGTACAACTACAAATTATAGTAATGTTGGCATTACTTTTTGCACAACTACTTTACTTTTCATCAAAACGAAACATATAAACCTACTTTTAATTTGGTTAGCATTCCCCCCAATTAATTGCCTAAAGCTTTTTAAGTTTTAGGCTTTTTTACTTTTATACGTACCTGTAATATTATGTAAGATTTTAACTTCTTTTTTAAACTCATTTTATAACTACTTCTTCATTAAAATTCTGTTTGAGTTTTGTTAAAAAAACGTTAACCGCAGGGTGCTTTCCATTCGTCTACAGTAAATGGTATTTGGTCTCTTAACCCCTATTAAATAAGGCTTTAAGATGGATATTTGTATAACAATTTATCCCAAATAAATTATTAAAACTTAACCTTATGAAATTAGCAATTGTAACAGCGTACCCACCAAGTAAAGTAACTTTAACAGAATACGGATACCACTTGGTAAAACATTTTAGACTACAAAAAGAAGTAACTGAAATAGTCTTAATTACAGACAAAACCAAAGAAGCAAAAGACCTTTCTTTTACAGAAGAAGGCTGTAAAATTACGGTAAAAGAATGCTGGAGTTTTAATAGCTATAAAAACGTTTTTGGTATTATGGGCGCAATTGCAGACACTAAACCAGACGCAGTTTTATTTAACCTTCAGTTTTTAAAATTTGGAGACAAAAAAGTACCTGCTGCGTTAGGTTTAATGTTGCCTTTAATATGTAAATTAAAAGGAATACCAACAATATCTTTACTGCACAATATATTAGAGCAGGTAGATTTAGAAAATGCTGGTATAACTAAAAGTAGTTTTCTTAAAAAAGCATACAATTTTATTGGAGCTTCATTAACTAAAGTAATTTTATCTTCAGATATTTTAGCCGTAACAATAAGCAAATACAAAGGTATTTTAGAAAGCAAATACAAGTCTAGAAACGTTGCTTTAATTCCTCATGGTGCTTTTGAAACTCCGCCAGAACCAACTTATCAATTACCAAAAGGTCCTAAGCAAGTAATGGCTTTTGGAAAGTTTGGAACATACAAAAAAGTAGAAATTTTAATTGATGCTGTAGAAATTATTCGTCAGCGTACAAAACAAGATATAGAAATAGTAATAGCAGGTACAGATAGCCCAAACACACCAGGTTATTTAAATGAAGTGAGCAAAAAGTATAAGCACGTAGACCAACTTAGGTTTACTGGTTATGTTGCAGAAGAGGATGTGCCTGTTATTTTTAATGATAGTGCAGTGGTAGTTTTTCCTTACACATCTACAACAGGTAGCTCTGGAGTTTTACACCAAGCAGGTAGCTACGGAAAAGCAGTTGCGTTACCAGATTTAGGAGATTTAAGCATATTAGTTAAGGAAGAAGGTTATAAAGGTGAATTTTTTGAGCCAGAAAGTGCAGAATCTTTAGCAGATGCAATAGAAAACATTATTACATATGATGATTACCGCGAAGAATTAAGTAAAATAAATTATAAAGCAGCGTGCTCTTTACCAATGTCTGATATTACACAGATGTATGTAGATTATTTTGCAGCAATACAAATGGCTAAAGCCGGAAACATAAGTATTGATACTATTATAGCAGAAAGAGAAAAAGAAAGAGAGATGGAGAAAGAAAGAGAAGCAGTAGAGCTTTTAGTAAAATAAATTATGGTGAGGTTAAGCCACAAAAAGGGAAACAGTATGGTTAGCTGTTTCCCTTTTACTTTTTAGGTTTAATATATTGTAATGCATCCTTTGGCTGTCCGTCTACAGTAAATAAGCCAAAATACTTTTGCTGATTTTTACGCCAAGGTAACCTACCAACAACGGCTGTTGGTATTGTTTCAAAATCATACAATGTCCATAATACAAAAGGAATATTCTCTTGTTCTATATACAATTGCATTTCTTTGTAATAAGCAGCTTGGTCATCTATAGAACCTGTGAATAGGTTCCAAAAGCCACTGTAAGACGAGTAGCCGTACTCTTGTAAAACCAAATCTTTACCCTTTGCTTTGTTTTTTAATACAGCAAAGGATTTTAAAAAATCTTTAGGCTCTTTGTAATAATGAAAAGATACAATATCTACTTCTTCAACTAGGTTTTCTGCAGCTTCTGTACTAGACCATCCAATAGTAATATTGGTTTTAGAATCCCACTTTCTTATATTTTTAATCATTTCTTTAAGCCAAGCAATTACTTTTAGTTTTCCTCTAGACTCAAAGTCTAAATCGGGTTCATTTTTAATATCCCAAGCAACCAAAGCAGGATGATTTTTAAGAGCATTTACAATTTGCTCTGCGTGTCTGTGGTTTAATGTCCAGTCTTGTACATCATAATTACCATAAAAGTCAAAAAGAGTAACTATTACATTAAGTTTGTGCCTTTCTGCAATATCTAAAGTTTGCTTTAATTGCATTAACTTTTTAGGGTCTACATTAGCTTTTCCAAAAGCTTCATAAGGAACAAAAATACGAATTGTATTTAGCTGTAACTCTTGTATTAATGCAAAGTCTTTTTCTATTACACTACTGTTGTATGTTTTGCCAAACATATTCCAAGGAGTGTTTTTTGGGTAATAGTTTATACCAGATGTTATGGTTTTGCTTTGCTGTTTTTTTTGTGGTATTAATGTATTGGCAGTGTTTTTTTTATTTATTTCTACCAGGTGTCTAATACGCCAAAAACCATCTTCTAAAAGCATCATTACCTTATAACTGGGTGTGCTGTAAAAATTGCTTACCAAAGTATTATTGCTGTAAACCTCATTGTATTGTTCTGCATTATTATCTGTAAACACTACAAGTTTACCATCTGCACTGTAAAAGTCTACAGTTGGGTTATGTTGTATAGATGTGGTAACTAACGTAATTCCGTTTTTAGCATTTAGTTTAATAATGCTATCTAATTTAGCTCTGGCACTAGTTGTAAAAAAATCATCTACACCATACATATTGTTACTTGCTAAAGCAATGTTGCGCACATTCCAAGCATTTTTATAATCTTCTTCTATAGATTGTAAAGTTTGATCTTCAATTTCTCTGCCTTCATTAGTAGTGTTATGCCAAACTATTTTAGGAGAATATGTTTCTTCAAAATTTTGCTCAATATGTAAAATAGAAGTTCTTTCTGCTCCCGTATTTAAGTAAGATAGCATAGCACTTATGCCAATTAACACCAAACCATTTAAGGCTACAAAAGACAGTAGTAAAAGTGCACGATATATAATTTTATTTATCTTCATTTTAGCATTATTACTTTGTTTTTAATAATTCCGGCAGCTTCAATTTTAATAGTATAACTTCCTTTTTTATAAAAGTTTTCATCAAAATTAAACCTAGCAACACCTTTTAAAGTTGTAGTTTTAATGGTGTTTAATAAAGCACCTTCTTTAGTGTAAATAAATACAGTTACGGTTAATCCGTCTGGTACAAATTGCTGCATAAAACTTTCTATTGGCCCAATAGTAATTGTTCTGTTGTTTGCAGATAAGTGCACTTTATAATCTTTTACTGCAGAGCTAAAATCTACCTTAATAGAGTCGCTTTTTGCCGCTCCTGTAACATAGGCAGTAACAGTCCAAGATTCTTTTTTAGATGGGTGCAATAGTTTTGCTATAGCTACACCGTTTATGGTTGTACCATTTGTTTGTAGCAAGTTGCCTTGGTTATCTTTTACAGTAAAAAGTACCAAAGTACCATCACTAACTACATTACCGTGGTTGTCTTTTATTGTAGATGTTGTAAATGTTATAATTTGGTTGCCATCTGCGTACTTATGGTTTCTGCTGTAATTTATTGTAAAGTTAGATGCGTTATCTGGCAATATTACCGAGGTTAATTCTTTAGATTTTGTACTGTCTACCAAAGATGTAATTAATATGCGTCCCGTTTTTTGTGGAGAAAAAATATTGGTCCAAGCCACCAAATTTTTAACCTTTAAAGTGTCTGTTGTAACCTCTTTTTTAAATTGATGTTTTATAGCCACTTTAGTGCCTGCTGCCAAAGGATTATCAAACCTATCTGTAGGCGCATTTACAAGCATAGAAAAGTCGTTACCGCCAGCAACAATACTTCTTGGTCCTAAATAGGTTTCTAGTTTTGGGTAGTTGTTAGCTTCAGGCATTATCACAACGGTATCTTGCAATTTTATATGGTTGTTTAAAACCAGTAGCCAATGTAAATTACCAACAATTTTAGTGAAATTTTCTGGTACTTTATAGGTTAACTTGTTGTTGCTTTTTATTGGTTTAATTGCGGTTATACCATAAGCATTTTTTAAAACCAAAACCGCATTACTTTGTTTGCTGGCAGTAAACTCTAAAGTAATAGAATCTGCAACGGTATAATTTTTTTTAGCTGTTAATGTAGTAAAAGTTACGTTACTGGTATTTTGTTTTTTGGGTGTTTCTTTTTTGCTGCAGCTAGTGCAGAAAAGAAATAATAATATTATGTATAAGTAATTTTTCAAGCTTTATTTTGGATTACCAATGTAACTATTAACCTCTAGTCTTATAAAATTAAAACCATCTCCTTTTTGTTCTTGTAGCTGCTCTAACATATGGTTGTGGTTCCTGTCCGGAAACATTTTTTTAGCTATTTCTATGTTAGGAGAGCCATTTACAAAACAATTTGTCATATCATCACTAATAACTTTTAAATTGCTAAGGTTTAATAGGTTGTAGTTAAAATGTTGTTTTCTTTGTATACGTACACCTTCAGATAAAAAATTATGATCTACCCAAACTAGTTTTTTATCATTGTCATAATAAGAAATTAATAGCTGAGGTATAGTAACCTCCTGTACGCCAGAGTTAAAAAGGGAGCCGCTCATTGTATTGTTAGTAAAGTTTAACTCTTGCAAAGACAATTTTTTATACAAATCTGTATTGGCAACATTGCCAGCGCACTGTAAATTAAATTTGGTTGGTATTTCTTCTAAATTAATTGGTGTAAACTCATCCGGATTAAATGTTGGCGGCAAAGTATCTTTGGTAGAAGACCAAGCAATACCCTCAAAATTAATTTTAAATGCGGTAATCTCCTTAGGCATTAGCTTGTGTTTTATGTTGTCTTTAGCATTATAGTTAGCCAACTCTTTATTTTTATCATTGTAAAGGGTGCCTTTAATAACAACATCAGACGGTACGTTGTCTACATTTTGTATTTGCCCAATTATACTATACCTGCCATTGTACTTTATTAATTTTGCAGTTAAAATTTCTAAAACGGGTTGTTTTAAAACATCTTCATGGTGTGTTTGCTCTGTGGTTATTTTTCTTCTCCCATGGTTAAAAAATGTAGTAGAATTATCTGTAAACAACTGGTCTGGTGGTAAGTCATTATCTAACTTAGAAACGCTTAAGTACCATTTATTTTTTTTCTTTTTTACAGTGTGATAAAACGTTTTTTCTACTGCATCTAAAGGTGTAATCCACCTTGTGTCTACTTTAACCTTTGCACTGTTTTTTGTTTTGTTTACAAATGAAATGCCAATGGAGTCTAACTTTGCGTATGAACTTAAAATACCATCTGTAACAGAAATTTCTAACATGTACTGAGAAAGGCTAACACCGTCATCTGGATTAATGTATGAAAAAGCCCTTTCAAACTCTTTAAAATCTACAGCATCATAATAAGCAGTTACTACATTTTTAGCAGACAGTTGTGTGCTGTTTTCTACATAAAATAAATATCCGCCGTAGGCTAAACAAACCATAACAATTCCTGCCCAAATATGATTAACGGTTACTAAGCCTCTAGAAAATTTTGTGTACTCTATTCTGTATTTTAAGTAAGATGGTAACGTTAGTTTTTTAGATTTTAGCGTTCTGTACCACACCATTTGAATATTAATAATAAAGGCCAGTAAAATGGTTAAAACAGGAATAGTACTCCACATTATTTTTAAAAATGTAGGTACGTCTTCTTTTGGTATAATTGCAGGTATTGGAGGTACATTTAGTTTCTCCCAAACCATTATGCCGTTTTCTAACTGTTGTAAACGTTGCCAGCCAGAGAAATACAATATGGGATCATAAAACTTATCGTTAGAAAAAATATACTTTAAATTGTATTTTTCTGGTACCGTTAAAAATTGTTGTAAGGATCCAATACCTTCTACGCCTCTAAACTTTGAATTTTCTAAGCGTTCTATAGCTCTAGTGGTAAGCTCTGGTAACCTTCGAGCAGAATGGTAATTGCCATCTACAGTCATTGCTTTTGTTTGCGCAGATAGCCAAGCCATTTGGTCTCCAAAACCAAGAGTTAAGTAACGCCAATGATCATGCTGATCCTGATTTAAAAAGTTTACAATAGGCAGCATTTTAATTTTTGCTGGCTGTGATGGTCTAAAATAGCCCAAGCTCATTGTAAAAATTACCATAAATAATATGCCAACCATAAAAAAACCACCCACAATTCTGTGATATACAGCTCCAAACCTTTTTTGAATGTTGTTTTTTAAATCGCCTTCTATCATCCTATATGCAAACTCACCAAATATTGGTAAGGCCATAATTGTAGCCCAAAGAGTAAAACGGTCTAAGGTTAAAATATTAAAAGCGGTTTCTCCTAATAGTTTTAAAGGAATAGGTGTTGTGCCACCTGTTCCTAAAATAGTTAGCATAGAAAAAGATAGTCCAAAAAATAAGTAGCGCTTGCTGTAAAACCTATAAAAAATATAAGGTAGTATAAATAGTAATATTCCCCACGGAATCATAAAAAAGACCAAGCCAGAAGATAAAACCTCTAAAAAGTTGTCTCTAGAACCATGCGGAATAGGAACCTGAGTTATTGGATTTTTTTTAGAGTTTACCCAGTACGGAAGAATACAAAATATAATGAGCAGTAATGATGAAAAACCAAAAGTTACAATACGCCAAAATAGCTTTTTAAATGCCCAAATAAATGTTTTTAAATGTATTGCTTTAGTGTCTTTTACTTTGTCTTTAGCTGTATCCATTATCACCATACCAATTAACGGAAATATAAAGAATACCATACCAAAAATTGGTGTAACATGATGAGACGTTACTGTTACAGCAATTAAAGATAAGCTTGTAACCAAGTACCTAATTTTACCTTCTTTTATCCACAAATATATTTCTGGTATACTATGCAGTAATATAGATAAGCCCATAATGCTGGGCAGTTGCCCAAATATGTGTAGTGTTTCTATAAATGTTGAAGAAAAAACAGCTAGTAATGCAGTATAACCAGCAACGCGCCTATTAGCGGTTATAAGCAACCCAAATCTATACGCACCAGTTATAAATAATACTATAGCTAAAAGAGCAACGGTAAACATACCAAATTTTAAACCGCCTATGTAAGATAAAAGACCTATTAGTTGGTGTACTAAAGGCGGGTACGCTTGTACTGTAAAACCAGTATACCACCTATAATCCCAAGGCTCAAACCAACTATTAGCGTAATGGTCTGCAAAAAACAGGTGAATTAATGCATCATAAGTATTCTCTAACGTAAAGAAAATACTAGACCCATGGAAAGCAATACCAACAATAAGAGCTAATATTAATAAAATATTGGTTCTCTTCATAAATTTTAACCTGTAAGAATATAAAACAAGATAAAGATAAACATATTGTGGTATTATAAATAATGTATGTTAACTTGCTTACAAAACCACTCGTCTACAGAAAACGGTTATTGACCTTGCTGCTAACTTTTTAGTTATATAACCGTAGTACCTTTGTACCAGAAAGTTATGGTAAAAACTATAACCTTTTCCCCAAAACAAAAAAACCTTAACCTATGAAAATTTTAGCTATTGATGATCAGCAATTAATTTTACTCTCCGTAGAAAAAAAATTAACTGATTTAGGATACCAAGTACAAACAGCTAGTTCTGGAGCAACCGGAATAGAAACTTTTAACTCTTTTAAGCCAGATCTTGTAATAGTAGATATTAATATGCCAGATATGAGCGGTTTAGATGTGGTAAAGCACATTAAAAACAATTCTAGTACGGCAATAATGGTAATGTCTGGTAATACAGATGAAGATATAATTTTAGACGGATTTAATCTTGGTATAGATGACTATATGAAGAAGCCTGTAAGTTTAGAAGAAGTAGCAGCACGTGTTAAGCGTATTGTTGGTGCTCCTACAGAGGCTAAAACCGCTACAAAGGTTGATGGTGCACAAATGCTACAAAAAAATTGTGTAGGTGTTGTTATACCTTGTTATAATGAAGCAGATAGGCTATCTAGTGCAGAGTTTAAAGATTTTGCCCAAAAAAACCTGGGCTACCACTTGTGTTTTGTAAATGATGGTAGTACAGATAATACTTTAGAAGTTTTAGAAGAATTAAGAAAAGAAAGTGAAAATACCATTAGTGTTTATAATTGTAAAAAAAATGGAGGTAAAGCAGAAGCGGTTCGTCAAGGAGTATTGCATTTAGCAAAAGATTCTCAGTTTGACTATATAGGCTATTTAGATGCAGATTTATCTACAGATTTTAGAGATTTTGATGAATTAGTTAAAACCATAGAAAACTCTGAGTATAAAATTGTAAGTGGTTCTAGAATTAGCAGAATGGGAGCAGATATTACTAAAGAATCTGCTCGAAAAATAATAAGTAAAACCATAAACCTTATTATACAAAATATATTAAAAATGCCATTTAAAGATACCCAATGTGGAGCTAAAATAATGGACAGAGAAATAGCAACTACAATGTTTAATAAAAAGTTTATTACACGTTGGTTGTTTGATGTAGAGATCTTTATGCGTATGAAAAAGAAATACGGAAAAGATAATGTGCAGCAGTTAATTTGCGAGCAACCATTAAAAAGGTGGATACACGCAGATGGCTCTAAATTATCTATGAAAGATTCTATTAAAATTGTTGGTCAGTTAGCGCAGATTAAAATGCACTACGGAAATAAAAGTTATGAAGTTTAGGTTAAGGTTCTCTTCTAACTAAAAAAATCCCACATTGTAATGATGTGGGATTTTTAATTAACTAAACTTAGACTTTTTTAATAAAATAAGCCATACATAACAAAGCAAGCTATAACTAACAAAATAGCTTGTACTCTAAAGTTTTTATACCAAACAATACCTTTAAGTTCTTTAGTTTCATCTATCCAAATTTGTTTGGTCCAAGTGTTTTCTGCAACCTTATCTGCTGGTGGTGGTGCAGTAGCTAAACTCACAATTATAGATACTACCAAGCTTATAATTAGCAGAACAGGTGCTAATAGTAAAAAGTGAATATTTATTTCTACGTTTAGCACATACTTTAATGTCATAATTAAGGCAGCAACAGCTAAACCTGCCATTAAGCCGCTAAAAGCGCCCTTAGCATTGGCTCTTTTCCAAAATAAACCTATAAAAAATGTACCTACAATTGGTGGTGCCAAATAAGAAACTATTTCTTGGTAATAGGCTATAAGCGAATCAAAAGTCTGAATATAAGGAGCCCAAATAACAGCAATTACTAATGTTACAACAGCTGTAATTTTACCAACTTTTACCTTTTTAGCGCTACTGGCATTTTTATCTATTTTACTATAAAAATCCATAGTAAATAAAGTAGATACAGAGCTTAATGTGGCACTTAAGGTAGATGTTAAAGCAGATATCATTGCAGATAAAATAATACCAATAAGGCCAACAGGTAATAACTTAACAATAAGCCTTGGATATACTTGGTCTGTATTTATACCGTATTTTTCTTTTAAATCAATTCCACTTATTAATTCATGCGGCAAATTTTCTACTCCAAAAAGGTTTATGCCACGTGCAATTAATCCGGGAACAATAAAAATAAATAATGTAAATAGGTATAAAAAACCTACTAGTAAAACACCTTTTCTTCCATGGTCTATAGATTTTGCAGATAATACACGTTGTACCATAACTTGGTTGTTAGCCCAAAAGTAAAACCCAAGAATAGGAATACCAATCCACATTCCTAACCAGGGTACTGTAGGGTCATCTAAAGGTCTGGTTAATTTTAACCAAACACCATCGTTAAATTTATCTATAAAAGATTCCCAACCACCAATACTACTAATAGCGTAGAACGATAAAATTGAAGAACCAATAATTAACACAGCAGCTTGTATCATATCTGCATTAATTGCAGAAGACAAACCACCAATAATGGTATAACTACCTGCAACAGCTGCCATACCTATAATAATCCAGAAAATTTCTACTTCCGGAAAAATCATTTTTATAATTAAGGCGCCTGTGTATAGGGTAGCAGAGGCATCTAAAAAAACGTTACCAATAATTGTAATAAAAGAAAAGTAAGATCTAGACTTACCATCAAACCTGCGTTCTAAAAATTCCGGCATTGTAAAAATTCCAGATTTTATGTAGAAAGGCAAAAAGAACATGGCAAAAAATACCATTATTAAAACCGATATCCAGTTGTAATTAAACACTGCAATACCGCTAATAAAGCCTTCTCCAGAATGCCCCATTAATGTAGAACTAGATACACTTGCGGCAAATAAAGATAACCCAACCATTGGCCAAGTTAGGTTTCTGCCAGCTAAAAAATAGGCGTCAGAATCTTTACTTTTTCCATTTTTTAAGGCCCACCATACTATAAAAACAATGTACAGTACTAGTACAGTAAGGTCTATATAACTTAAGTTACTCATAATTTAATAATTGTAGGTTGTGTAAAGTAATACGCTTTTTGCAGGAATAGTTATTTGCTTTGAGTCTGATGAAAAACTTAAATTAGTTTGTACTGCTTTAGGAAAGTTATTGCCGTCTACAGGTCTGTTTTTTTCACTGTATATAAACTTTTTAAAGTTTTTATTTTGTAAATTTTTAGTGTCTAGTGTAAAAGTTGCGTTTTTACTACTATTATTTACAATAGAAAACGTAACGTGGTTGTTTGTAGACCAGCCAGATACCATACGTACTTTGTTTAGCTTTAAACCAGTAGTTTTTACAATTTTCATATCTTCTGTAAAGTATCTGGTTATAATAGACCACGTATAAAACCAAGGTCTAATATCTTCTTCTTTAGCATCACCAGTTAGTTCTTTGCCAAGAATATTCCACATTCCCCATTTTTTAAGCTGATTTTTATCTCCGGTGTCACCGTTGGTATGCATAGCATCATCTAACCCCCAAGCAATAACGGCATCAAAACCGCTATTCATAGATTGTATTAGCACATCTGCCATATCTACACCATAGTCATAATCATAAACAGACAATTGACTATCTGGGCTAGCAAACGGGTCTGCCTCATACCTTTTTATGTTTTCATCTACATATTTTTCAAACCCAATTTCGCCTAAAATAAAAGGTTTTTTTGCAACGCTATCAGCAAAAGAAATCATTGCAGAGTATTTTTTTTCAAACTCACCAGAACGTACAAACTCTTTTGTAGGGTAATCATGTACATCATAAGCAGCTAAAACATTGCTTAATTGTAAAACAGACTCCTTTGCCCATTCTGTTCCTGTATATTTAGATTTGTCATTATTAAAAGGTGTAGCATCTGGTCCTATAACGTGTACAGGTGTTTTCAGTTTTTTAGACACTAATGCACTATCTAATTTTTTAACACCAAGTTTCCACTCGTCCCAATTACCATCTATAGAAGACCAATAGCCGTTTGGCTCATTTACTAAGTTGTAATACTTAATACAGCTGTATCCTTTAGTATTTACAAGGTAGTTTAGGTGCTCTGCAATGCTATTTAACCATTTAGGGTCTGTAGCACCAGTAAAGGTATTTTGCATTTTTAAATGTGTGTCATGCACCTTGTACGGTTGTCCCCATTCTCCAAGTATAACTTTAATGTCATTTTTTTGGCAGTAGTCTAGCAGCTTGTATAAAGCGTGCATTTCTTGGTTTTCAAAATTAAGAATTGGGTTGCCATCTTTGTCTATACCCTCTAGGTACCTCCAATTTGCTTGGTCTAGTACACGTACTATTTTGGGTTTCATATAATCTAACCTTTTAAAAACAGTTTCCCATTTTTTATTGGTCATTAATAAGCCCCATTCTGCGTCATCTGCATCTGCGTGTGGATACGCAGACCACTCTACTCCATTGCCAATAAATTCCGAAGAGATAATAGTATTGGCATCAATTGTAACTAACTCTTCCTTTTTTACCGTTTGGCAAAATGCTAACGGCAAAAAAAGGAGAAGTAATAGGTAATTAAATACTTGCTTTTTAAGCATTTTTAAGTTCATTTAATAATTCATCAATATTACATGTTGCAAGACCAACATACCTGTCTGCAGCACCATAATATACGTATAAAGTATCATCAATAATCATATTTCCTGTTGGAAAAACACAACCTTTGTAAAAGCCATCAATTTCATAATCGTGCTCTGGCTCCATGATCCAATTGGTTAGTCTAGATTTTACAATTGTAGGGTCTTCTATATCTAAAAGAGCCGCACCAACACGGTAATAACCTAAGCCGCCATTTTCTACACCATGATATATAATTAACCAGCCATCTTTAGTTTTTAAAGGAGGTGTGCTACCGCCAATTTTTTCTTCCCAGCTATTATTAATACCTGCAAGTAGCAATGTACTTGGCTCTTCCCAAACCATTAAATCGTTAGAAAAACGAATCCATATAGAAGGTTTATCACAGCCATACTCTTCACCAATCCATTCTTTTGGTCTGTGTAACATTGCATATTTCCCGTTTATTTTTTCTGGAAAAATAATAACATCTCTATCGTCTAAATTACTTTGTGTAATTCTTCCTAAGCGTCTGTAATTTTTAAAATCTTTGGTTAAAAGTAAGCCTGAGTTTGCAATGTTGTTTTTTAAAACCAACGGAGCATCAGCATCACAATCTGGTAATAAAATTTGATCATGATCAAAATTCCAATACTGTCCTGGAGGATGAGGTCTGTAGGCATATGTTACATAAAACTCATCTCCAAATTTTACAATTCTAGGATCTTCTACAGCGCCCATATCTGGCCCATCTGTACTTGGACTAAAAACAGGTTGGTTAGAGGTACGAGTAAAGTTTACACCATCTGTACTTGTGGCTAAACCAAAACGTATTTGATGCTCTTTGTCATTACCAGCGGCTCTGTACAGCATAAAAAATGTACCGTTTTCATACCAAACTCCTGGGTTGCAAACAACTAAACTTTCCCAATCGTTTTCTGGATTTGGACTTAAAACTGGGTTGTTTTGGTGTTTTTTAAGACGTAATAATCCTGTTTTTTTTTGTTCTACAGTATTCATACTAATTTTTATTTCCTTATTTGTAAATTATATTGATTGATTTTTTAATTCTACTTTATAGATTACTCCATATTTGTAAATAGTATAAAAGACTCCCCTTCTAGGGTCATATTTACACCATTTGTAAAGTTTAATTCTTTGTTATTTTCTATTGGAGTAGCAAAGCCATTTTCATCTACTTTACCAACAAAAGAGCCATCTGCGTTAGACTTGTAGCTGTATTTATTTGCAGTAATGTTGCCTAAAAAGTCCGATTTTAAATTAAGCTCATACGTACTGTAATGAGAGTTTACAATAGCAATTGTTTGTTTACCATTGTATGTACCTACTACGGCACGTAATCCTTTTTTATTAGGTAGTTCTACGTTATAAATATCACTACCAGCAGGAAAAAAGCGAGTTAATAATGAAACAGGATAAAAGTATGGTCTAATGTCTTCATCACTAACATTGCCAGTGTGTTCTTCGCCTAAAATGTTCCAAAAACCCCAACGTTTTAATTTATCAGACTGGTAATCTCCGTTGTCTGGACTATTGTACATGGCGTCATCCATATTCCAAACTAAAGAGCCAGAGAAGCCTTCTCTCATTGCTTGTATTAAGGCATCTGCCATATCTATGCCGTAAAAAGCTTTGTAAATCATCATATTAGAATCTTCACCAGCATATGGGTCGTTAGCAATAGCTTCTTCGTTTTCTAATTTTAGCTGCGCATCTACCTCTGTGTATTTAAATCCTATTTCTCCTAAAACAATACGCTTGTCTGCCGGAGTTATTTTTTTATATGCGCTAAGCATTTGTGCAAACTCACCATTACGAATTAGTTGTTGTTGTGGGTACACGTGAATGTCATACAAACCTACATTGTCTCCTAAATCTGCCTCAGTTTTTGTTAACCATTCTGTTTGGCTAGCGGTGTTAAAAACGGCTATATCTGGCCCCATTACTTTAATGTCTGCCAAGCTGTAGTTTTTCATTTCTTCTAAATAAGCTAGCTGTACATTTTTCCAAATGTTGTAATCTCCTTTAGTACTAGACCAATCGCCATTAGGCTCATTAATAATATTTATTGTTTTAATGTTGGTATAGCCTTTTTCGTTTACCAAATGATTTAAGAATTTCACAGATTTTTCAATCCAATCCATATCTATAGTGCTAATGTCACCTGTAGAGCTGTGGCCCCATTCACCATACGTAATTTCTATATTGCGTTCTTTGGCATAGTCTAACATTTTAAAAAGCGATAACGTTTTTGTAGTCTCATCATACACACCATCATTATCATAAGACCAACCAGAATTGGTTACAATTCTTAAAAACGGAGGCCTCATAAAATCTATACGCTTAAATAGGGTGTTCCAATCTGCATCACTAAGTGTTTCTGTTCCTAACCAGGTTGGCACCATATCATAACCACCCCATTGTGCACCATTACCAACAAAATTGGTAGAAACAAGTTCTTCTGTAATTAGTACCTCTCTGTTTTTTTCTATAGAAGTAAATGCAGGCTCATCATCATTACAACTTGCGGCAACAAGTAGCATTGGTAATACAGCAGTGAAAATATTTTTTAGTGTCATATTCTATTTCTTTAGTATTGTTGTAGCACCTTAATTTATAGTTAAGGTGATGATCTTTATTTGCTTAAGTTGTACCACATTTTTTTAGACATATGTGCTGTCTCTTCGTAATTGTAGTTTGTGTCTGTCCAATTGTATAATTCAGATAAATACTCTACTTCTGAGGTTATAGCAATTTCAGTTTCAGAATTAATTTCTAGTGTTAAAACAAATACAGTGCCTGCACTATCTGTAATAGTTACTGTGTCTCCTACAAGTTCCCAAGTTCCTGTACCTGTAGGCACTTTTCTAAATCTTGCATTAAATTCTGTTTCTGGCCAAGTAGTGTCATCAGAAACAAAATCTCCGTGCTCGCCATCTGCACCAGCATTGTTTTCAAATGTGCCGTAAGGGTTGTCTCCGTTTTTACCTTCTACAACAAATGAAATTGTATTATCTAGTTCTTTACCTGCACTAGGTAGGTAATTATTTAAAAGTTCAGTTTTTTCCCAGCCCCAGCTTTCCCAGGTAAACATATCACAGTAAACGCCTATTTCGGAAATGTTCCAAGTTCCTGCAATAGACACGTTACTTAAATCAACATCTATTTTTAGTTTAACTGTCCATAAAGTGCTTTCACCAGTTTGTGAAGTAACATTTATTGTAGTGCTATTGTCTGTAGAAAAATTTAAAGTATTACCAACACTTGTGTCTGCTGTAGCTGCATAAGAAATGTTTAGTCCTGTAAGTTCTATAGCAGAAATGTCTGCTCCGTTATCTGCAACAGTAACTGTAATTTCTTTAGCATCTGCATCTATTTGTGTGCCTCCTACTTGGTCTTTAACAGTTAAGCCAGTAATGCTATTACCTGTTTGTAATACACGTTCTTTGGTTAATGTATACCAGGTTAGTTTAGACATATGAGCTAATTCTTCATAACTCCAGTCAGTATCTGTCCAGTTAAAGTTTTCGGCTAAGTAAGGAACTTCAGTTTTTAAATTTACT
Organism: Cellulophaga geojensis KL-A; assembly: GCF_000568425.1. Taxonomy (NCBI): domain Bacteria; kingdom Pseudomonadati; phylum Bacteroidota; class Flavobacteriia; order Flavobacteriales; family Flavobacteriaceae; genus Cellulophaga; species Cellulophaga geojensis. The sequence continues at coordinate 23,638 of NZ_ARZX01000013.1, read as the reverse complement.
TCGTTAGTTGCGGTTAGTAACTCTAAATCTAGCTCATGTTCTACTTTGTTTGCATCGGTAATAATTACTTTGTTTCGTTCAAAATCGCGCAGCCAAGTACCTTTACCTGTTGGTATTTTACGAAATCGTGTATTAAAGTTCCATCCTTTGCTAGCATCAGTATAACTACCAAAAGCACCATCATTACCTGCGTTATGCTCATAATTACCAAAAGGGTTTCCTTTAGCATCTGCGCCTTCTACAGTAAAAATAATTTCGTTGTCTAACTCTGGGTTTAATTCTGCTAAGTAACTAAACATACTTTCATTCTTTTCCCAGCCCCAGCTCTCCCAGGTAAACATATCACAATACATACGTACATCACCAATGTACCAAGTGCCTTCTAGGTCAGACTTAAATGGTAGTAATGTAACTTCCCAATTTAGGGTTTCGCCAGCCCCAGCTGTTACAGTAATTGTAGCTGTACCAGAACTTAAATCTAATGTTGTGCCCTTTTCATTTTCAGAAGTTGCACCATATGAAAGCTCAATATTTTTAATTTCTACCTTAGATAAATCTGCTATATTTTCTGTTTTTGCATAAATTTTAATTTTAGCATCATCAAAATTACGTTCTATAATAGCTGTACCTATTTGACCTTCAACTAAAATAGAAACCACGTTGCGTTCTTTTTGCCAATCTGTGCCCTCTACATCTTCTAGAGGATTTTCTGTACAGGCCACAAAAAATAGTGCCAGCACTATAAAATATATGTTATTTAATTTTTTCATTGCGCTTTAGTTTAGTTGATGTTAGGGTTTAAGTCTATTTCACGTTGTGGAATAGGATAAAAAGCAACTGCTTCTGGAGATAAACCAGCGGCATTGGTTACATTGCTTTGTACTGTGTTTGTACGTCTAAGATCCCATAGGCGGTCTCCTTCGTAAGCAAGTTCTCTTTGGCGTTCTTCTACAACTAGTTTTCTAAAGTCTGCCTTAGATAAACCACCAATACTAGCTAGCTCTGTAGCGTTTGCTCTGCTTCTAATTTGATTGTATTGTGCTAAACCATCTGCATTAGCAGTAGCTTCTGCATAAACCAATTGTATGTCTGAGTAACGAATTAAGTATGGTCTTGTACTTGTTTTATCGCCTTCAAATAAAGGATCTACGTATTTTCTTGTAAACGGATAAATTACAGTACCATCTGCAACAGAACCTACAGCAACACCATCTTGGTTGTATATTTCAGAAACAAACAAATCTGTTTTACGTTTGTCTTCAGCTTCATAAGAAGTAAATAATTTATCTGTAGTCTGAAAAACGCTCCACCCGTCATGTGTTGGAGAAAAAGTGCCATTTGTATTTTTTAGATAAACTGTTGCACCATCTATATAAGGAATAAAGTATTTAGATAATTTAGAGTAATCTCCTTCTTCTGTGCCAGACCTATCTAACGATAATATAAAAATATGTTCAGGTCCGTTAGGAGAGTCAACATTATAAATATTTTGTAGATCAGTATCGTGACTATATTCTCCTTGGTTGTTTAGAACCATACCTGCATACTCTGCGGCTTTAGCATATAAATTGTCTACACTTTCTGTAATAGTATTGTACTTAGGAACACCACTTTCTTTAGCAGAAGCAGCAAATAAGTACACTTTAGAAAGCAGTGCTTGTGCAGCAACTTTATCTGCACGACCAGTAACTCTGTTTACCTCTAAATTGTCTATTGCTCTAGTTAAATCGTCTATTAAAAAGGTGTAAACTTCTTGCATATCTGCAGGCAGTGTAGCTGTGGTTTCATCTAACTTATCTATTAGAGATTTTTGTAAAGGGGCCAAACCAAAGGCTTTTACAGCGTTAAAGTGGTTGTAAGCTCTTAAAAACAAAGCTTCTCCTAAAATGCGTTTTTCATCTTCTGGGTTAAAGCCTTTGCCTTCTATATTTTCTATAACCGCATTGGCACGGTTTACAGCAATATATATAGATCTGTAATACTGTGTTAGTAATTGGTTTTGAGCTGTTACCTCCCAATTTACAAATGCCTGTGCATCTGCACCTTCATCTGCTTTAACAATGCAGTTGTCTGACGCTAATTCTGTAAAGTAATACGTAACAGGAGCGTAACTCACTAATGTTAGTGCATCATAAGCATATAAAATAGACGCCTCTGCATCTTCAATAGTCTTGTAAAAGTTTTCATCAGAATAAAAACCAGTAGGCTCTACGTCTAAACCTTCGCAAGAAGTACCACCTACTACAAGAGTAAGTGCCACTATTAATTTTTTAAATTGCTTCATTTTCAATTCGTTTATTATTGTAAATGTTTTCATTTTTAACTGAATTTAAAAGGTTAACTCTACACCTAAAGTCCAGTTTCTTAACTTAGGGTAACCACCCCAATAAATACCGTCTCCACCTAATTCTGGGTCATAACCATTAAAATCTGTTATGGTGAATAGGTTGGTTCCGTTCATAAAAATTCTACCTTTTTTAAACCAAGCAGTGTTTAAGTTTTTTATGTTATAGCCAATAGAAACGTTTTGTAAGCGTACAAAGCTTCCTTTTTCTATAAACCAGTCAGACATATAAAGTGTGCGTCCGTCTCTTAAGCTTGGGTAGTTGTTTGTAGTGTTGTCTTGCGTCCAGCGTAATGGTATGTTTCCTGGCTCACTAAATGCTTTTGTGTTAAAAATATCTTGACCAAAACTACCGTTAAAGAATAAAGAAAAATCAAAGTTTTTGTAACGGCCATTAAGGTTTAAACTAGCTGTAAAATCTGGATTAGGATTACCAATTATAGTACGGTCATTTTCATCTATAACACCATCTTCATTTAAGTCTACATATTTAAACTCTCCTGGTTGCGCTAAGTTGCCTTGTAAACCTGCTGCTAAGCCTTCGGCCTCAGACTGTATAATGCCATCTACTTTATAACCATAAAATACATTTATTGGTTGCCCAACAGCTAGTATGTTTGGTATAGCACGGAAAGCTTCTACTTGGCTGCCTGAAAACTCATATTTAATACCAGTTAAAGCATCAGTATTTAAACCAGAAGAAACAGCATTACCAAGACTAACAACTTTGTTTTTGTTTCTAGAGAAAATAAACATACCGTTTAAGCCCCAGTCTTCTTTGTTAACCATAGTACCATCTAATGTAACCTCTACACCTTGGTTTTCTATTTCGCCATCATTAACCCACATTTTATCATAAGAAGAAGAAGGGGAAAGCAAACGCTCGCGTAATAAGTCTGACGTATGTTTTTTGTAGTAATCTGCAGTAACTTTTAATCTGTTATTAAAAAAGGCAAAATCTGCACCAATGTTAAATTGCTCTGTAGTTTCCCATTTTAAATCTGGATTAGGAATACCTCCCCACGTTTTTTTACCACTTTGACTATCTTGCCCAACTACATAACCAGGGCCAATTGTTGTTTGCCAACGGCCATTAACATAGTATTGGTCTTGTCCGTACCTACTATTAATTAAGTAAGGAGAAATACCTTGGTTACCAGATATACCATAACTAGCACGTAGTTTAAGTTCATCAAAAACATTTAAATTACGTATAAAATCTTCTTTATGCATTTTCCAACCTAAGGCTCCAGAGGGGAACATAGCCCATTGGTTGTTTTCTCCAAATTTAGATGAGCCGTCTGTACGCATCGTAAAAGTTACCAAATACTTGTCGTCATAAGAATAATTTAAACGCCCAAGACCAGAGTACATAACGGTTTCAGAAAGGCTATTGGCAACAGATTGCTTTTCTGGGTTACCAGCAGCAAGGTTACCATTGCCTAAAGATTCATTTAAAAAATCATACGCTTTTAGGTCAGATGTTCTGGCCTCATACCCTTGGTAAGAGAAACCACCCATTGCAGTAAAGTTGTGTATGTTATTAAATGTATTGTTGTAGGTTAAAAAAGTTTCTGCAACGGTTTCACTACTTTCCCAATTGTTAATACCACCAGAACCATTATTAAAGGTGCCGTCTTCTGTATAAATTTTTGGGTTGTAGTAATCTGTAATAGAACGCCCAAATTTATGGTTTACTTGGGTTTTAAGTTTTAAATTTTTAGTAAAATCTACCTCAATAAAAGCAGAGCCAATAAAGTCTAAAAATTTGTTTTTATTGGTTCTGTTTTCTGTTAATGCAATAGGGTGAGAGTAGTCTTGAGAACCTGCTAAAAAGTAATCGTTAATAGGATTGCCATCTTCATAAATAGGAAAAATAGGGTTACGCCAGTAGGCTAAATCACCATTGTTATTTTGGTTTCCTTTAGAGTAAATAATGTTACCACCAATGGTAACCTTATCATCATAAATTTTATGAATTACATTTAAGTTAATGTTTAGTTTTTCATAATCATCATTAATATAAACACCCTCATTGGTATAATATGTTGTACTTAGGCTAAACTGTGTACGGTCTGTTTGGCTACGTACAGCAACATTTGTGTTGTTAGATACGGGGTCACGAAAAACAATATCATCCCAACGTGTATTGTAAGCCCAATTGCCATTTTTAAGTTCATTAACAGAAGGGTAGTAAACGCCATTTGCATCTTTAGCACCAATGTAAATAGGGGTAAAACCACCATTAATTCTGCTTTCGTTACTTAATTCTGCCATTAAAACAGGATCTCTCCACAGGTTTAAATCAGACGTAAAACTAGCATATGTATTTTGCTGAGACACGGTAACCTCTGTGGTATGTTTGGCACCTTTTTTAGTTGTAATCATAATTACACCATTTGCACCTCTAGAGCCATAAATTGCAGCAGCAGAAGCATCTTTAAGTACTTCCATAGAGGCAATATCTTGTGGCGATATTTGTTTTAAATCTCCGGCATATCCAATAGGGAAACCGTCTACAACCACAAGCGGGTCATTACCACCACGTAAAGAGCTACCACCTCTAATTCTTATAACTGCGCCAGCACCAGGGTTGTCTGATGGTGTAGTTACTTGCACACCGGCAACTTGCCCTTGTAATAAACCGTCTATAGAGTTGGCAGGTTTAGATGGTATGTTGTCCATTTCTACAGAAGTAACAGACCCGGTAAGGTCGCTCTTTTTTACAGAGCCATAACCAACAACTACCACCTCAGATAATTGTTCTAAATCTTCAACTAACTGTACGTTTACAATGTTGTTTTCTGGTATCGAAATCGTTTTAGTAATAAAGCCAATGTAAGATATTACAAGTACATCTTTAGGACTATCAACTTCAATAGCAAAGTTTCCGTCAAAATCTGTAGTGGTTCCGTTTGTGCTAGAACCCTGCTCCATAATGGTAACACCAAGTAGAGGAACACCGTCGTTAGATTTTACTGTTCCGGTTACCTTAATTTGTGCAGCTCCAGTAAAGCCTATAATTAAGAAAACAATAAAAATCATACTTTTTTGAAACTCATATTTCATTAGTTCATGAATTTTTTAGTTAGTAATTAAGTTGTTTACAAAAGAATAACATATCATTAACATTAATTTTGTAAATGATGTTAAATAGTGATACTTATATGAATTTTGGATTGTATTATTGATATTTTAATTCATATTTTTTGTGTTTAACAGTTATTTTTTAAGTTATTTTTATTTAATTTGATAAAAATGTAGTCGTTTATTTACATTTTTATATAATTGACACCTTGTTTTTTATAAATTTGATTTGATACTATTATGAATAAAGAAGCGCGTATTTTAAGAGAATTAGTGCCTATTTCTGAAGATGATTTTTTCATTGTCCTTAATCATCATTCTGCTAAGTTTGATTTTCCTGTGCATTTTCATCCAGAATTAGAACTTAATTTAGTGCTAAACTCGTCAGGCAAAAGAATTATTGGAGACTCTATACAAGAGTATGTAGCTAATGATTTGGTTTTGGTTGGCTCTAACACACCACATGCATGGACGGGTGAAGACCAAAACACAAATGCTCATGTGGTAACCGTACAGTTTCATGAAAAGTTTTTATCAGAATTAGCATTAAACAGAAAGTTAATGTTGCCTATAAGAGATTTAATAGAAAAATCTAAAAGAGGTATTTTATTTTCTAAAGAAACAATAGCAGTTTTAAAACCAAAAATATTACGTTTATCAGAATCTCAGGATTTTGATTCCTTGCTTAATTTTTTATCTATTTTGTATGATTTGTCTATTGCACGCAATACAAAAATGTTGGCATCTCACTCTTATGTAGACCATTATACAATACATAAAAGCAGAAGAATAGAAAAAGTGAACAATTATATTAAAGAAAATCTGCATCAAAAAATACCTTTAAAAGATGTGGCAAGTTTGGTAAATATGTCTGAGTCTGCATTTAGCCATTTTTTTAAAAAAAGTACAAATTCATCATTCTCTGACTATGTTAGTGATTTGCGCTTGGGGCACGCAGCAAGGTTACTTATAGAGACAGAACGCTCTATAAACGAAATTTGTTTTGATAGTGGGTTTAACAACATATCTAACTTTAATAGAACCTTTAAGCGTAAAATGGGGTATACACCAAGCTATTTTAGAGACCAACAGAAGTTAATAACTAAGCATTAGTTTTTAAATCCCTCTCTTATTTTTTTATAAGCAATTTGTAATTGAGCATCTACCGTTTTTAGAGAAATTTGTAAGTGCTCTGCAATTTCTTTATATTTTAAATTCTCTTGTTTGCTGAGCTTTAAAATCTCCTGACATCTAGGGGGTAATGAATTTACAAGAGACATAAGTTTTTTTGTTCTAAAGTCATCATCCTTTTCGGTTAAACATTCTTGTAAGGCTAATACCTTAAACTCATTTATAAAAGTGTTGTGTTTTTTCTTTTTTCTATATTGGCTTATATAATTATTATAGGCTATTTTGTATAAATAACTTTTAGAAGATACGTTTTTTTTAAGTTTTTTTCTTTCTTCCCATAATGTTATAAAAGCCTGTTGCACGATATCTTCCGCATCCTTACTATCATTGGTGAAAGTTGTAATATATGCTAACAAGGGTTTGTGGTAACGCTTAAAAAATATTTTAAAAGCATTACTATCACCATTGTAGATTGCATTTGCTAGCGATATATCATTCATAAATTATTGTAGAAATAGTATATTTTCAGTGAATATAAACTAAAGATGAAAAAAAAAATAAATTTTTGTTAGGGGATTATTAAGTTTTTCCCGTATTGCCAATATAAAGCTAATATTTAAAGCGTTTTGATAGAACTAGTACAAAAATTTATAGATAACACAATTTCTGAAGAAGAACTAATTACACTTAAAGATTGGTTAGTTGTCCCAGAAAATAAGACTTTAATGGAAGAGTACATTAAAGACGACTATAATTTAAACTACTCTTTTCTTGAACCAGATACAGCTGCGTCATTTGTTAAAATTCAACAACAGATAAATAACAATAAGCCAGCAAAACGTATTTGGCCAGTTGTTTTTAAATATGCAGCGGTTATTATCTTATTAGTTGGTTTTGTATATGGAATATACATGTCAGGATTTTTAAACATAGATAATAAATTAGAAAACCAAATAACATTAGAACTCCCTGATGGAACCATAAAGCCTATAAATGTAGGTAAGAAAGTTTTTTTTAAGATTAATGAAAGTAATACGCAAGTAAAACAAGAGTATACCAAATTGGTATACGACCAGAAAGAAGATGAAAACAAAAAGCTTGTTTATAATAAGCTAGTGGTTCCCTATGGTGAGCGTTTTCAAATACAATTGTCAGACGGTACAATAGTATTTTTAAATGCCGGTAGTTCTTTAAGATATCCAGTAGCTTTTAATAAGCCAAATAACCGAAAAGTATATTTACAAGGGGAGGCTTATTTTGATGTAGCTAAAAATAAAAAAAAACCATTTTTTGTTGAAACAGAAAAAGTTAATGTGACTGTATTAGGGACAAAGTTTAATGTTTCTACTTATGCTAATGAAAATAATAATTCTGTTGTATTGCAAGAAGGTAGTGTTAGGGTTATAAGTAATAATGTAGTAGATAATGATTCTCTAACAATAGTGCCAGGAGAACGAGTTAAACTCGTTAATAATAAGTTTATAGCAGAAAAAGTAAATGTTAATAAGCATATAGCTTGGATAGACGGTAGCTTACTTTTTATAAATGATGAGTTTAAAAATATTATTCTAGAATTAGAAAGACACTATAATGTTAAGATTAATAATACTAATGATGCGCTAAATAATATTAGGTATACGGCTTCTTTTAAAAAAGGGGAAACTTTAGAGAGTATATTAGAATTATTTACAGAGAATACAAATTTTGAATTTAAAATAGAAAATAAAGTAGTAACTCTAAAATAAAATAGAAATGAAATAGAAAATGAAAGAAAAACGGGAAATGCGCCAACATTCCCCGAATTTTTAAAAATGTTGATTAAATAAGCTGAATCACCAACCTAAAATCACGTAAAAATATGAAAAAAAACAATGAAAGAGCACTCAAAATTTGGGTGTTTATGAAGTTAGATTTAAAGATGAAACTCTCCTTTTTACTTTTTATTACTGTAATGTTTCAAATGCTTGCTAGTGAAGGCTACTCGCAAAAGACTAAAGTGACACTAGAATTATATAATGTTAACCTTTTTGAGGTGTTACAGGATATAGAGTCAAAAACAGATTTAAGTTTCTTTTTCAAGAACACAGATGTTAACTTAAACAGTAAGGTTTCTATAAACGTAAAAGATAAAAGAATAGAGTCAACCTTAGAGGATTTATTTAAAGGAACGGGAACTACTTTTAAAATAAAGAAAAATCAAATAATCTTAAAACACAATTCTAGAAAGTCAAATTTAGAAAAAGAAAAGTTAGAAATTGTATCACAGCAGTTTGAAGTAAAAGGTAAGATTGTTGATGAAAATGGCATCCCCTTGTTAGGAGCTACGGTAGTAGTTAAGGGAACCGGTAGAGGTGTTTCTGCAAATAAAGATGGTAAGTATACTATTGTAGCAAACAATGGTAATGATGTACTGGTTTTCTCTTACATTGGTTTTCAGAATTCTGAGATATTAATAAATAACAAATCCATAATAAATGTAACATTAAAGGAGTCTATTGAAAAAATGGAAGAAGTGGTTCTTGTGGGCTATGGAAAAGTAAAAAAGGAAAATTTAACAGGCTCCGTATCTACTATAGATGTAAAAGATATAGCAAACCAAGCACCTACTGTAAATATAGACAATGCTTTACAAGGGCAAGTTGCTGGTGTTTATGTGTCTAGTTCTACAGGGCAACCAGGAGCAGCTGCAAGAATTAGAATTAGAGGTACTACTTCGTTATTGGGTTCTAATCAGCCTTTATTTGTAATAGATGGTATCCCTGTTGTGCCAAATAGCAATATACCAATAGGAGGCACAGAAGGAGGTAATTTGGGTAATGAGTTAGCACAAGAGGGGTTAAGTACACCTATAGGAAATATAAATACATCAGATATAGAATCTATTAGTATTTTGAAAGATGCATCTGCAGCTGCAATTTATGGCTCTAGAGCTGCAAATGGAGTAATCATTATAAATACAAAACAAGGTGTATACTCTGGTAAAACAAAATTTGATGCTAGTGTGTCTTTTAGTAGTCAAAATGCACAAACATTAGATGTTTTAAACGCTGCTCAATTTAAGGATGTTTGGACACAGGCAGTTACAAATGGTTCTAGAAATGATGCTTTTGCTCGTAGTGTTTTAGATGGCTCATACTTTGGGGATGCAGATACAGATTGGGAAAAAGAAGTTGGTCCAGGAATACCTTTAGCAACTGCATATAACTTAAATGTGTATGGAGGATCCAAAACTACTAGGTATAGTGCATCCTTAGGTGTAAATACTCAAGAAGGTGTTTATGATAATACTGGATTTGATAAGTACACCTTTAACACAAATTTAGATACAAAAATAAATGATCGTTGGTCATTTGGCACTAAGTTAAATGTGTCCTCAACAGATCAAGAATCTGTAGATGGAGGTCTAACTCAATTAATATACAATTTTAGACCAGATTTAACTGTTTTTGATGAGGGTGGTAACTACTCCTTTTCTAGTCAGTTTAATTCAGAGAATCCGGTAGCACGGTCTAACGGTACTAACAGTAATGTAACACTACTCGTGTTAGGTTCAATTTATACACAAATAAAGTTGGCGAAAGGATTAAAATTAAAATCTCTTTTTTCTTTAAACTACAATAACGGAAACCAAAAAAGTTTCTATCCTGCGTACACATTTACTGGTGGTTGGGGAAGATTAACTGGAGATGGAGACGGTTATGCTCAAGAGAGTAGGAGTAGGTTTACTAATACACTTTGGCAAAATACATTAACCTATGAAGGTTTTTTTGGTAAACATAATATAAACTCCGTTGTAGGAGTATCTTTTGAGAAAAATAAGTCCTCTAATACTAAAGGTTGGGGGGAAGGCTTTTTTAATGATGTACTAACTAATATTAATAGCGCAACGGTATTTACAGACGCTTCATCTTTTGAATCTGGTTCTGGCTTAGAATCTTATTTTGGAAGAGTAAATTATGATTATGATAATAAGTATTTATTAACGTTGTCTGCCAGGGTAGATGGTTCATCTAAGTTTGCAAAAGATAACCAATATGCATTTTTCCCAGCAGCAGCATTAGCATGGAGAATATCAGGAGAACCTTTCTTGAGAAATAATAAGTTTATCGATGAATTAAAAATTAGAGCCAGTTTAGGTAAAACTGGTCAGCAAGATTTTGGAGATTATGCTTGGAGAACATTGTATGAAACTGAAGATTATGGACCAGACCCATCAATAATATTAACACAGTTAGGTAATGATAAATTGAAATGGGAAACAACAGATCAATTTGATTTAGGATTAGATTTTTCTTTATTCAATTCTCGTTTATCAGGTACATTAGGTTACTATACAAAAGAAACTAAAGATGCCTTGTTTACAGCTATTACACCCGGTAATACAGGAGTAAATAGAGTAATTGCAAATATTGGTAACACTAAAAATGAAGGCTATGAATTAGAGTTAAAAGCAAGTATAATTAGAAAAAAAGATTTTGCTTGGAATGTGTCATTTAACATCAGTAAAAACGATAATACTTTAACTAAGATATCTGATGATTTTAAAGATGATGATGGATTTTTAACAGGCTTTCCAGGAGGAGGTAGACTTAGAGAAGGGAGTCCAATTGGACTTATTTATGGCTATGTAGCAGATGGTCTTTTTCAAGAACAATCAGAAATTGATAATCTAAATGAAGGGTCAGAAACAGGCGTCTATCAAAATTCATTAACGGCTCCAGGAGATATAAAGTTTTTAGACATAAATGGGCCTGATGGTGTTCCAGATGGTAGAATAACAAATCTAGATCAACGTGTAATTGGAGATACACAACCAGATTTCTTTGGGGGTATAAATAATACTTTTACATATAAAGGTTTTTCTTTGTCTACATTTTTTACCTACTCTATTGGAAATGATTTAGATGCATTTGGTTTAGCAAGAGGAACAAACTTCGCCAGCACATTTATTGGAGAAAATAAAATTAACACTGTGCTAAACGCTTGGTCTCCAGAAAATACAGATACAGATATTCCTAGGGCAGTATATTTTGATCCAAACAATAATGATAGAGTCTCTACCCATTATGTTTATGATGCATCTTATTTAAGATTAAAAACAGTTAATCTAAGTTATAATTTCTCTAAACAACTAATAAACCAATTAAAAGGAATAGACCGCGTATCAGTTTATGTAACAGGGCAGAATTTGTTTACAGTTACAGATTACCCTGGAGCAGATCCAGAGGCTTCAAACTTGTATAATAATGACATTAGTGCAGGTAGAGACAACAATCGTTTTCCTATATCTAAAGTATTTACTACAGGTATTAAAATTGGATTTTAAAAAAAAATACAGCTATGAAAAAAATAATAATATATATATCAATTATATCTTTAATAACATCTTGTGAATTAACAGAAGTGTTAGACAATGATCCCCCAAATAATTTGGTCTCAGAAAATGTGGTAAAGAATGAAACAGATGCTAAAGCATTATTAAATGGTGCATATACTACTATTACATCTCGTACTAATGCTCTGTATTATATGTATTCAGAGTTAATACCAAGTGCAATGGTAGGTTCTATGAGTCAAACTGGAGGAGGCTCAATAAATGGTCAGTTTTCTGTTAATGATGTTTTGTTTGATAATTTTTACGTTAGAGATTTTTGGCTGATTTATTATAAAGTTATAGATGCTGCTAATAATTCAATTAAACTAACTTCTCAACTCACAGACAGCCAAATTACAAGAGCTGCTAAAGAAGAAATTATAGGTGAGGCTCACTTTTTAAGAGCAATGGCAACATTTGATGCCTTGAGATATTTTGGTCAGTTTTTTGATTCTAGTAGCAACTTAGGTGTAATTTTACGTACAGAACCTTCAAATTTTGTAACAAGAAATAAAGCCAGAAGTACTGTAGCAGAAACATATGATCAGATTTTATCGGATATTGAAATTGCCTTAGAAAAAGCACCAGAGTATTCGGTATCTTACAGAGGTTCAAAAACAGCAGCAAAAGCATTAAAAGCTAAAGTTCTCTTATTTCAGGGTAAATATGAAGAAGCAGCAGCAACAGCAAATGAGGTTATTAATGAGGGTTTTGTAACCTTAGAACCTACTTTTGAAGAAGCTTTTGCAAAAGGATTGAATTCTTCTGAAATGATATTAATGACCTATAGAGATGAAAACTCAGATAGTGAGGATAATAACCGTAAACGTTTTTATTTTGGAAGAGTTGGAAGCAGTTGGTTTACAGATTTAATGGAAGGAGATCCAAGGCAACAATTTACTTATTCTGGATCTACGGTTTTAAAGACAAATAATGTAGAGACCTATAGACCTACATACTTTATGCGTTTGGCAGAAATGTACTTATTAAAAGCAGAAGGTTTAGCTTTTAGTGGTGCAAGTTTAGAAGAAAGTAGTAAGCCATTAAATATCATAAGGAATAGAGCTGGAATTGGCGATTCACAGGCAACCACTATAGATGAGTTAAAAAACGACATCTTTGATGAGATAGCTCGTGAGCTAGCCTTTGAGAATGGAAGTGAATGGTTTGCAGCTATACGTTTTAATAAAGTTATGGAATTAAAATCTACCATAATAAGCTCTAATCAATTTATATTGCCTATTCCTGAGGAAGAAATTAATAGTAATGGAGCCATTACATTAGCAGACCAAAATCCTGGTTACGAATAATAAAATTTGAGTTGGTTTTTAGTTTAATAATAGGGTTACTTTTTCTGTAGCCCTGTTTTAATATACCTTAAACTTTAAGAGTAGTTATACTACTATGGCTTGGTTATAAGTCAAGTAGAAATCCAAAATTTTTAACCTTATATAAAATGAAAAAAACAGTAAGCACAATTTTTACTTTTTTATTTTTAAGTTTTTGTGCGCTTAGTGCTCAACAAAAAATTAATTTAAAAGAGCCAATACCTACAGATCCATCAGTTAGAATTGGGGTATTAAAAAACGGACTTAAATACTATATTAAGCATAATACTAAACCAGAAAATAAAGCAGATTTACGCTTGGTGTTAAATGCAGGTTCTATTTTAGAAGATGAAGATCAATTAGGCCTTGCTCACTTTATAGAGCATATGGCATTTAATGGAACTAAAAACTTCGAAAAGAATAAATTGATAGATCATTTGCAAAATTTAGGAATAGAGTTTGGAGCGGATCTTAATGCACATACAAGTTTTGATGAAACAGTTTATAAATTAGCGGTACCCACAGATAATAAAGAAGCTTTTGATGTTAGTATACAAATACTTAGAGACTGGGCAGATGGTATAACGTTTTCTAACGAAGAAATAGATAATGAAAGAGGTGTTGTAGCAGAAGAATTAAGGTCTAGAAGCGGAGCTGGATCTAGAATGTATTACAAATCTTTACCTGTATTAACAAATAACTCTAGGTACGCAAATAGGTCGCCAATTGGTACTTTAGATGTAATTATGAATTCTGACTATGATGCACTTAAGCGTTTTTATAGGGACTGGTATAGACCCAGCTTAATGGCAATTATAATAGTTGGTGATTTTAATGTGGATGAAGTAGAGGATAAAATTAAATCTACATTTAAATCTCTTAAAGCCCCAATAAATGGCAGAGAGCGTATTTATTATAAAATCCCAAGTAATAAAGGAGTAAAAATATCTATACAAAAAGATAAAGAAGCAAGAGGAGCAAGTGTGGCGATTTATTATAAAAGAAAAAAGGATAACGAGGTTACGCTTGCAGATTTAAAAGAAGATTTAATTCAAAAGTTGTATTCTGGTATGCTTCGCCAAAGATTATCTGAAGTACCATTATCCGGTAATGCTCCTTTTTTATCAGCAACAGCCGGTATAGGTAAGTTTTTAGGAGATGTAGATAGTTATTATTTAAAAGCAAATTTAAAAGAAAAACAGATACAAGAAGGCTTAGAACACTTACTATTAGAAAGTCAAAGAGTCAATAAACACGGTTTTACTGTAACAGAGTTAAAAAGATATAAAATTAAATTGCTTAGTAATATTTCTACTATTGTAAAGGAAAGAGGAAAAATATCTTCTAAGTTTTATTTAGAACAATACATAGATAATTTTACAGATAATGTTTCTATACCAAGTGAAGCTTTTTTGTATAAATTTTACAAGGATGCTTTTTTAGATATAACAGTTGATGATGTAAATAAAATTTCAGATAAATGGATTACAGAAGATAATATATCGATAGTAATAAATGCTCCTGAAAAAGAAGGTTTAGTTCTACCTAATGAAGACGAGGTTTTGTCAATTTTTAAAAATAGCAAAGAGCAAAGTGTGGCTCCTTATGTAGACACGTTAGAAGATGTGGTTCTGTTTAATAAAACACCAAAAAAAGGGCAAATTGTTAAAACAGAGTACAATAAGGATTTAAATGTTACTATTTGGAAACTATCTAACGGTGTTACGGTTTATGCGAAACCTACTAAACTTCAGAATGATATGATTACTATGAATGGTTTTAGACCAGGAGGTAGTTCTACATCATCTGCAGAAGATTATATTTCAGCAAGAAATTCTGCTGATATTATTGCTTCCAGTGGCGTAAATGGGATATCAGAAATTAATTTAAATAAATTAAATATAGGTAAAACAGTAACTGTTCGTCCCCGGATAAATTTTTATGATGAGTTGTTTTCAGGTAAAAGCTCCTCTTCAGATTTAGAAACTATGTTACAATTAACTTATTTATACTTTACAAGTCCTAATAAGGATAATAACGTTTTCAAATCTAAAAAAGATAGAATGCTTGCTTTGTATAAAGACCAAGATGTAAACCCTGATGCCTATTTTGAAAAGAAAAAGGCTCAAATTATGTCCCAAAATCACTTAAGAGGAACCCCTTTTACAGAAGAGCAACTACAAAAAGGTCTTTCACTGGATAAGGTTTACAATTTTTATAATGATCGATTTAAAAATGCAAATGAATTTAACTTTGTTTTTGTTGGTAGTTTTAATCTTGATAAATTAAAAGATTTTGTAACACAGTACCTCGGTAGCTTACCTTCTAATATAAATAAATCAAGTGATTGGGTAGATTTTGGCTTAAGAAGACCAAAAGGGATTATTAAAAAAACTTTTTACAAAGGATTAGAGCAAAAGGCTAAAGTTGATATAAACTTTACAGGAACATTAGACTTTTCAATAGATAAACAAAAAAGAATAATGTTATTAGGAAAGTTGTTGAAAATTAAGCTTACGCAAGAATTAAGAGAGAAAATGTCGGGAGTTTATGGTGTTCAAGTTTCTGGTTTTGCTACTGATAAACCGTACAGTTGGTACAGGCTTAGTGTCAGGTTTACATGTGCTCCAGAAAATGTAGATAAATTAAAGGCTAAAGTCTATGAAGAAATAAATAAAATAAAGAAAAATGGCGCTTCTGAATTAGATTTAAATAAGATTAAAGAAGCAGAAATAGCTAATAATACCTCTAATATTAAGTATAACTCCTACTGGGCTTATAAAATTAAAAGCGCAGTTGAAAATAATTTAGATATGAGTGATATTTTAAATTTTAATGAAGAGATAAATAAGTTAAAATCAAATGAATTTAAAAATATGGCAAATACTTATTTTAATGAGTCTAACCTAGTAGAGCTTATTTTAATGCCTCAAAAAGAAAAATAAAACCACCTTTTTCCCTTACAAAAAACCCCTTTACGCACTGTAAAGGGGTTTTTGTTTGTAAAGCAATATGGTGGAGAATACCGGAGTCGAACCGGTGACCTCTTGCCTGCCAGGCAAGCGCTCTAGCCAGCTGAGCTAATCCCCCAGGTAAAAAACTTAGTCTTTTTTAACGCTTAATACTAAAACTGGTACAGGAGCAAAAAATTCAGATTTTGCAATGGTATTTTTCTCCCATAATTTTTTAAAAAAGCCTCTTTTTCTTCTAAACACACACAGCATATCTGGTTGTTTAGTTAAAAAGTGCTCTAACACTCCAAGGTAGGTAGTAGCATTTTCAGAAAGTGTCATTTTAGAGCTAATATCTAAAAGTGCAGTATCTACTTTTAAGTCGTCATCTGTGTAGCCAGGAGTTTTTACCAATAGTAAATTTACGGTACAATTAAATTGCTTTTTAATGGTAATTAAAGGGTTTAGTATTCTTTTTCGTTTTAAAATACCAGATTTAAAAGCTGTAAGTATAGAAGTTACAGGTTTAAACACATATCCTTTAGGTACAATAAGTGTAGGAATATCTGTTTGTTTAATAATTTTTCCTGATGTGTTGCCAAGGTAATTACTCTCATTAATATCATTACTTCTTGGAGCCATAACAATTAGGTCTATTCCTAAAAATTGTTTGTCTATTTTTTTTAATCCTTCAATAATGTCACCTTGGTAGGTTGCTATTTTTATTTCAGTTCCTTTTTTATCAACCTTACTAACAACATCTAACAATTGTTCTCTGCTATTTTTTTCAATTTTATCTGTAGCATTTGCTAAGCTACCGGCACCAGCAGATTTTACATTAAAAATTTCCATTACATAAATAGTGGCGTCAAAATTTTTAGCAAAATCTACGGCATATTGTAATGTTTCATGGCTTTCTGTAGATGTTCCTATAGGAACCAATATGTTCTTCATTTTTCTCTTTTTTCAGTTTAATTAGGTTACTAGATATGCACATTATTGGCTTGGTTAATGGCCAATTAAAAATACTAGTACATTTTATCAGTTGTATTTTATACTCTAAATTTACAATTTAATTTATACCTCGTATGATTCGTTTAGCAAAAAAATCAGAAATTGATAAAATTATTACCGTTACAAAAGCTTGTGCAGCTTTTATGATTAAAAATGGTATTTACCAATGGAACGAGCACTACCCAAGTAAACAGGCTTTTTTACATGATATTGCTCAAGAAGAATTATATGTTTTAGAAGTTGATAAAAAAATAATAGGAACCATTGTACTGTCTACACATATGGATGATGAGTACATACCTATTACCTGGCTAACAAGTAATGAAGCTAACTTGTACATACACAGGCTATCTGTACACCCAGAATACCAAGGCCAAGGTTATGCACAAAAATTGATGAATTTTGCAGAGGAATATGCTAAAAATAATGACTTTAAATCTGTACGTTTAGATACTTTTAGTGTAAACAAACGAAATGTAAATTTTTACCAAACCAGAGGTTACAAACAATTAGGAGATATATTTTTTCCTAAGCAAAGTGAACATCCTTTTCATTGTTTTGAACTAGTTTTATAAAACCACTTTTTTTTTGAATAAAATTGTAAATCTTAAAAACATAAACAAGCTAGCTATACCGGCTACAATTGCTGGCATATCAGAGCCATTATTATCTATTACAGATGCAGCTATTGTTGGCAATATTCCTAAGTTTGGGCTAGAGTCTTTGGCAGCAGCAGGTATTGTTGGTTCTTTTTTATCTATGCTTATTTGGATTCTTGGGCAAACCAGAAGTGCTATTTCTGCTATAATTTCTCAGTATTTAGGAGCTGGCCGTTTAAACGAGGTTAAAACATTACCTGTACAAGCTATTTTTTTTAATATACTACTTAGCATTATTATACTGCTTTCTACAGTTTTTGTAATAGAAGAAATATTTGTGTTTTTAAAGGCAAAAGGTAAAATTTTAGAGTTTTGCGTGTCTTATTACGGTATTAGGGTTTGGGGTTTTCCTTTAACCTTATTTACGTTTGCAGTAATGGGTATTTTTAGAGGCTTGCAAAATACAAGTTGGCCAATGGTAATAGCCCTAATTGGGGCTGTATTAAATATATTTTTAGATTACATTTTTGTGTATGGCATACAAGGCGTTTTAGAACCAATGTATTTAGATGGTGCTGCTTGGGCAAGTTTACTGTCACAAGCAATTATGGCAATAATAGCATTTTTCTTATTGGTTTTAAAAACAGATATTAGTTTAAGGCTACGTTTTCCTATACACCCAGAGCTGGGACGTTTGGTAATTATGAGTTTAAACTTATTTGTACGTGCTTTATCTTTAAATATAGCATTGGTTTTAGCGGTAAGGGAGGCTACAGACTTGGGAGATAGGTTTATTGGCGCACATACAATAGCTATAAATGTGTGGTTGTTTTCTGCCTTTTTTATAGACGGTTATGGCGCTGCAGGTAATATTTTAGGAGGTAAATTATTAGGTGCTAAAGATTATAATAGCCTTTGGCTGTTGGCTAAAAAAATTCTTCAATATGGAATAACAGTTAGTTTGGTTTTGGCAGTTTTAGGCTTTGTTTTTTATTACCCTATAGGTAAAATTTTTTCTAATGAACAAGTTGCTTTAGATACTTTTTACGCTGTTTTTTATATTATAATTTTAAGTTTACCAATTAATGCTGTAGCTTTTGTTTTTGATGGATTATTTAAAGGCTTAGGTGAAATGAAATATTTAAGAGATACACTTTTAGATGCTACTTTTTTAGGTTTTGTACCTATGCTATACCTAAGTAAAGAGTTAGGTTGGGGCTTTACAGGAATTTGGTTGTCTTTTGTGGTTTGGATGCTAATAAGAGGTGGTGCATTGGTGGTTAAATTTAACACAAAGTTTCGTCCGCTCTTGCAAAAAACGTAATTTTGAATTTTACACAATAAAAAGGTTTTTATGGGTACAACAAGAGCAAACGGTAGTTTATATACCAATATAGATAATAAAATAGCAACAGTAGAATTTGGTCATCCGGCAAGTAATTCATTTGTTGCAGAATTGCTAGATAGGTTAACCAAAGAAATTTTAAAATTATCAGAAGACCAAACGGTAAATGTTATTGTTTTAAAGTCTGAAGGTGAAAAAGCTTTTTGTGCAGGAGCTTCTTTTGATGAGTTAATGGAGGTTACAAACTTAGATGAAGGGCAACAATTTTTTAGTGGTTTTGCAAACGTTATTAACGCCATGCGCAAATGCAAAAAACTAATTGTTGGCCGTGTACAAGGTAAAACTGTTGGTGGCGGTGTTGGTTTAGCTGCAGCTTGTGATTATGCTTTTGCTACTGAGGCGGCATCCATAAAATTATCAGAACTATCTATTGGTATTGGCCCATTTGTAATTGCTCCGGCAGTAGAACGCAAAGTTGGTAAAAGTGGTTTAGCAGAACTATCTTTAGCTGCTACAGATTGGCAAAGTGCATATTGGGCAAAAGACAAAGGTTTGTTTGCAAAAGTATTTGGCTCTATTAAAGAAATGGATAAAGAAATTGAAATTTTTACAGAAAAACTGGCATCATACAATCCAGAAGCCTTGCAAGAAATGAAAACAATATTGTGGCAAGGAACAGAAAATTGGGATGCATTGTTAAAAGAAAGAGCAATAATTTCTGGTAAGTTAGTATTGTCAGATTTTACTAAAAATGCATTATCAAAATATAGAAAATAAGCTTTTATGAATAAGTTTAAAACAGAGATAAAATGGGGTTTTATCTTTACTGGTTTTGCACTTTTATGGGCATACATAGAAAAACAATTGGGATGGCATACAGACCAAGTTAGTGAACATTTAATATATACCAACTTGTTTGGTGTAGTTGCTATTGCTATATATGTTTTTGCTTTAAAAGATAAAAAACAAACAGATTATAAAGGTGTAATTACTTGGAAGGAAGGTTTTATTAGCGGTATTGTTTTAAGTGCAGTAATAGCTATATTAAGTCCGGCTACGCAATACATTACGTACGTTTACATATCTCCTGAGTATTTTTCTAATATTACAGAGTACATTGTAGGAGCAGGAAAAATGACTCAAGAAAACGCAGAAGAATATTTTAACATTAATAATTATATACGACAAGGCATATTTACATCGTTATCTATGGGAGTGGTAACGGCAGCAATTGTGTCTTTTATCATTAAAAATAAAAAGAAATAAAAAAATAAAATTATGGGAGGTGATATTGTATTTCCATTACTAGCACTATTTGTAGTAGGAGTTTATGTGTTTAACAGAGTTAGAAATAGCAAAAAGTATAAAAGAAAGTAAATAGTATACAGGTTTAAAGACCTGTATACTATATAAAGAATAAATATGGTTAATTACTTAAAAATGTTTTTGTTAACATTTTTTTAAGGATTAGCTATTTTATATAAAGCGTTTTGGTTTTATATTTGTAAACTTCTGATTATTAAAAAAGAAATGTATAAAAAGATTATTTCTATATTTTTTACCGTATTATTCTTGGCGTTTTTATCTGCGCCAACCATAATTACTATGGTGAATGATTCTGTAGATATTTCTGCTTTTTATTCCATTTCTGAAGAAGAAGATAATTGCGCTAAAAAATATTTAAGCGTAGACAGTTTTTCTGAAACAAACGTTTCTTACGTTTTAAAAAGAGAAAAGCAAGGGTATTCAGATAAAAAATACCCTAGACCTCTTATTAACCTTGTTTCGCCCCCTCCCGAGTACCACATAGTATAATTAGGCTTTAACTACGCACTGTAGTGTAGTTATTATTAATTTATTTTAATACCCTCTTGATAAAAATATGCTCAAGAGGCAAAATTTACTATGTTTATGTTTAAAAATTTAAAAAGCGACTTACCAGCGAGTATTGTCGTATTCTTTGTTGCATTACCATTATGTTTAGGTATTGCATTGGCTAGTGGAGCACCACTTTTTTCAGGTTTAATTGCCGGTATAATTGGTGGTGTTATAGTAGGAGGCTTAAGTGGCTCTAGAGTTGGGGTTAGTGGACCTGCAGCAGGTTTAGCAGCTATTGTACTAACTGCAATTGGCTCATTAGGAGGTTATGAAAACTTTTTAGTAGCCGTTGTTTTAGGAGGTATAATACAATTGGTTTTTGGGTTTTTAAAAGCTGGTATTATTGGGTATTACTTTCCTTCTTCAGTAATTAAAGGGATGCTAACAGGTATTGGTATCATTATTATTTTAAAACAAATTCCACACTTTTTTGGGTATGATGCAGAACCAGAAGGAGCAGATAGTTTTATAGAAGCTTCTGGTGAAAATACCTTTTCTGCTATCTTTAATATTTTTGATAATATAGCAATTGGTCCTACAGTAGTAGGTCTTATAAGTTTAGGTATATTATTACTTTGGAGCAATGTTCTTGTTAAAAAAGGAAAGTTTTTTGAAGTAATACAAGGTCCTTTAGTAGCTGTTGCTGTTGGTATTATATTTTACGTAGTAACACAAACTAATGATGCTTTGGCAATTTCACCTGCGCATTTAGTAAGTGTGCCTGTGCCAGATAGTTTTGACTCTTTTCTTGGTCAGTTTAGTTTTCCTAATTTTTCAGCAATTACTAATCCTGCAATTTGGGTTACAGCTTTTACTATAGCTTTAGTAGCAAGTTTAGAAACTTTATTGTGTGTAGAAGCTACAGATAAACTAGACCCAGAAAAAAGCGTAACTCCTACAAATAGAGAGTTATTAGCGCAAGGAACAGGTAATATTATTTCTGGTTTAATTGGTGGTTTGCCAATTACACAGGTTATTGTAAGAAGTTCTGCAAACATACAGTCTAACGCAAAAACAAAAATGTCTGCAATTTTACATGGATTTTTGTTATTAATTTCTGTAATACTTATACCAACGTTACTTAATAAAATTCCGTTATCTGTATTAGCTGCAATTTTATTAATTGTAGGTTATAAGTTGGCTAAACCAGCATTATTTGCTAAAATGTACAAACTAGGCTGGAAACAGTCTATCCCATTTTTTGTTACAGTAGCTGGTATTGTTTTTACAGATTTACTAGTAGGTATAGGTTTAGGTTTAGCTGTTGGTATAGTTGTAATTTTACTTAAAAGTTACCAAAATTCTCACTTTTTACACATAGAGGATAAGAGTAATGGTAAACACAAAATTAAAATGTCTCTTGCAGAAGAAGTTACTTTCTTTAACAAAGGAGCTATTTTAAAAGAATTAGATAGTTTGCCAAGAGATACATACTTAGAATTTGATGTTACTAAAACTAGATACTTAGACTATGATATTATTGAAATATTAGAAGATTTTGCCTTTAAAGCAAAAGAACGTAATATTGATATTAAGCTAATTTCTAAAAGAGGTATAGTAGAGAACCCAGATAGTTTTATAGAATTTTTTAAACTAAGACCAAAATCTAAAATTAGTTTAAGCTAATTACTATGTTAAAAAAGAAATATAAAATTCTTGTATTATCAGATTTAAAAAAGACAACAGTATCTACTGTAAAAAGTACTGTTAACCTTGCAAAAATGATAAACGGAGATGTATCTTTTTTTCATGTAAAAAAAGCATCTGATGTAGTTGTTAGAGACAACCAACTGTCTGCTATGCGTGCTATTAATGAGCAGTACAATAGTACAGACCGTATAATTAGTGCTATAATTAAACCAATTTCTAAAGTACAAAACATAAAAATTAAATACAGTTTTTCTTTTGGAAACGTTAAAAACGAAATAGCTAAACAAATAGAAGAACAGCAACCAGATATTATTGTTCTAGGAAAAAGAAAACCTAAGATGATAAATGTAATTGGTGATCATGTTACAGACTTTGTGCTTAAAAATTACAAAGGAGTAATTATGATAGCTGCTAATGATGGCGCTGTTAAACCCATAGATACATTAGCATTGGGAGTTTTAAATAAAAATGAAGAACCACTAAATTTAAAATTTACGCAAGATTTAATTAAGCACAGTCAGCAGCCATTAACTTCTTTTTCTGTAGTAGAAAAAGGAAGCAATTTAACTGATATGCAAAACTCTAAAAATGCAGTAACATATGTTTTTGAGCAAGGAGACAATGCCATACAAAACATAGCTAATTACTTAACAAAAAGTAACATTAACCTACTGTGTGTAAATAGGGCTACTAGAGGTATAAATAGTGTAATAGATAAAACAAATGTTTCTTTACTCTTATATGCTAACGCGTAGTAAACATTAAAAAAATAATAACTAAAAATATAATATATGAAAGCACATACAAAAGAAACACAAGCTACAATGACACCAGAAAAGTCATTGCAATTTTTAAAAGAAGGAAACCAAAGATTTCAAAGCAACTTAAAAGCAAATCGTAACTTACTAGAGCAAGTTAATGACACTAGTGAAGGCCA